>JASLCF010000117.1 GCA_030146155.1 Savagea sp. | reverse complement strand
TTGAAAAACTCTTCATTTGCAGACACATTTTTATATCCCACCGCTCTTTTTCCTTCTTCTACTTCTAGTACACGATCTACGAGTAGAAAAGGATAGCGATGCGGAATAATTTCTTTAATTTCTGTACTCGTTAACATATTCCCAATCCCCTTCTGTTATTCAACACCTTGATAGATGTCAAAGATATGACGCCAAGTTTCCACTGAAAAAGCATCTCGAAACTTTCCATCTCCAAGCACGCTATACCCAAAAGACACTCCTAATAATGTAACGGAAGAAAATAAACAGAGTACTAGAACTACTCGTAACCATATCGGAATACGGCGTAAACGATTTCTCTCTTGCCAAACTTCCTTTACTGTTACTTTATTATTATTTGAAACAGGTGCTTTCGTTTTTTTTTGCTTGTTTAATTCTGCCATTCTTTTTCCCTCATTTACTAACGGATATTATTCACCAGCCCCAACATCTGATCTGCTAATGTTACCGTTCTTGCATTCATTTGGTACGAACGTTGAGAATTGATGAGCTCTGTCATTTCTCGTTCCATTTGGACGTTTGACTGTTCAAGTGTTCCCTGTTGAATACGGATAGCTTGACGTTCTTCTATCGTCAACAAGTCTGTTAATATATTTTGTATTGGATATACCTCTCGATTGTCAGGTAATGCTAATTGACTATCACCTATTCTTCTCATTAGATCTGGGCGTTCTATTTTTGTTAATTGTAATTGAAAACGCTCAACTGTTCCATTATTTAGTGCAACTTCTAACTGACCACCAACTGCCAAGCTAAATGATCGTACATCTTCACTAAATTGAATCACTTGACCGCCCATGGCTAATACAGGATATCCATCCTCGTTAACTAGCATTGCTTGGCCATTTCCAAGAGGTTGTGTATAAAAATTACCTTTTCGTGTGTACACCTCATCTTGGACCGTTACTCGATCATTTTGTTCTGTGGATTTTAAAATATTGAAATAAATTTTCGGATTCTGAATAGCAAAATCTAGCTCCTGTCCAGTCTGTTGAAAATTACCCGTCTTCCAGTTCGTTTTCGATTGACCTAATTTAGCTCCTACGCCATAACGAATCCCCAAATCAGTTTCTCTTGGAGAGCGACTATCACCTTTATCATTTTGGAATTGTTGATACAATAATTCGTTAAACGTAACTTGTTGTGCTTTATAGCCATGTGTGTTGACATTAGCAACATTATGTCCAATGATGTCTAATTCCTTTTGAATTTGCCCCATCGTATTCGCTGCCGTAACCATCGTACGAATCATCAATTTTTCCTCCTTAGGTTAGTCGACCTAATTCTACTGCTTTTTCCATGCTACGATCATAGGCTTGTAACACTTTAGAATTTGCTTCGAATGCACGATAAGCAGTCATCATATCCGTCATCACTCGACCCGCATCCACATTCGAACCCTCTAAGTAGCCTTGTTTTATTTCGAAATACATGGCCATGTCTTCTTGAGCAACCTTAGGTAATGCCTCTCCATTTGGATGGACATACATTCCCTCTTGCCTTTTCACTAACTCTTTCGGACGGTCACTGAAAGCCACGCCTATCCGCTGACCTGTTTCAGACACAATCCCTTCTGGAGAAATAGAGAAGTCATCATTCAACAGTTGAATACGCTCCCCATTGCTATCTAATACATATTGTCCAGTTTGAGTCGTTAAAAAATCATCTGGCCCTAATGCGAAGCTACCATTTCTCGTATATTGCTGTTCACCTGCAGGACCTTCGACAGTAAAGAAGTGCATACCACGCTCTCTTGTTTCCTGATGAGTGGATGACCAAATATCCACCAATGCAAAGTCTGTGGGTAGGTCGGTGGAAAGTAGGGAGCCCTGAATAAAGTTTGGAACTGTTTCTTGCATGTATACACCCGTCCCTACAGTGCCTACTGGACGAACTCCTTTCAAAGTGAAAGGAGATTGTGTAGGAATAGTCGCCTTATCAATATGTGATAAGTACATCTCTGGAAAAGAACGGATAGACGTTCTTTCCTCTTTAAAACCTGGTGTCCGCGCATTAGACAAATTATTCGCTAAAACTTCTGTGCGTCTTTGTTGTGCGATCATGCCTGATCCAGCCATATAAAAGCCTTTAAACAATTTAGACCCTCCCTACTTCATTCCATTCAGAATTTTACCTGTACCTTTTACTACACAGTTCAATGGGTTTTCAGCAATAAACACGGGTACTCCTAGTTTCTCCGTAAGTAATGCATCGAGACCATGCATTAAAGCACCACCTCCTGTTAAAAAGATTCCTCGGTCAATAATATCTGCCGAGAGTTCAGGTGGTGTTTTTTCTAACACTGCTTTTGCAGATTGAACAATCATTTCCACTGATTCACGCAATGCTTCACTTACTTCTGTATCTAAAATTTCAATCGTTTGTGGTAATCCTGTGACCATATTTCTTCCTCTAATATCGACACTGGTTTGTTCATCTACTCTCTTTGTTACAGTGCCTATTTGAAGCTTAATATGCTCAGCTGTCCGTTCACCGATTAAAAGCTTATATTTATTTTTTATGTAATTCGTAATTTCACGATCAAATGTATCTCCTGCTACTTTTATAGATTCTGACGTCACGATATCCCCCATCGAAAGGACAGCCACATCCGTCGTACCTCCACCAATATCGATAATCATATTACCACTAGGCTCAAAAATATCCATCCCTGCGCCTACTGCAGCAACTTTAGGTTCTTGTTCTAAGTAAACATTCTTCCCACCCGATTTTTCAGCAGCTTGTTGAATTGCTTTTTGCTCAATTGCTGTTACATTTGTCGGGCAACAGATTAACACGCGAGGTTTTGTAAAAAAACCTTTCACTTTAATTGCACTTAAAAAATGACTCAACATTGCTTCTGTCATATCAAAATCAGCAATTACTCCATCTTTCATCGGACGAATCGCTACAATATTACCTGGCGTACGCCCTACCATCTGATGTGCTTCTTTTCCCACAGCTACGATTCGGTTCGCTAAGCGATCCCACGCGACAACCGCTGGTTCATTCAGGACAACACCACGTCCTTTTACGTGAATCAATACGTTTGCAGTACCCAAATCGATTCCAACATCTTTTGCAAACATTTTCTGCTTCCCCTTCCCCTATGTTTCTCTGTACGCATCAACGTGCTTTCTAACTATCAATTGTACCATAAATCATTAGAAATCAAAAATACACTTTTGATAACCAAACGCTCACATAAATATCAAAAAAGAGCTATTTTCTCAATATATTTTTATGTATTTTGATATTTAACAACCACAAAAAGCAATTGCAAGTTATTTTTCAACTCACAATTGCTTCCTTAGTTATTTAATTTGTTGTTATTTCTACATTTTTTTCTAAAGTCACTCTTTCAATAGATGCACCTAATTGTTGCAATTTCAAATGGAAATCAACATATCCACGATCTAAGTGATGCAATTGAGTCACTGTTGTTATTCCTTCTGCTACTAAGCCCGCTAAAATCAAGGAAGCAGATGCTCTTAAGTCTGTAGAGGTCACTTCTGCACCTTGCAAAGTAGAAGGGCCATCCATAATAACTGTTCGTCCTTCAATCTTTGCTTTCGCGCCCATTCTTCTAAATTCTTCAACATGCATAAAGCGATTTTCGAATACCGTCTCTGTCAGAATTGCTGTTCCTTCAGCCACAAGCATAAGTGCCATCATTTGAGATTGCATATCTGTTGGAAATCCTGGGTGAGGCATTGTTTTAATATCTACAGCCTTTAATGGATGAGTAGCTTGAACACGTAAGCCTTCTTGACCTACTTCTGTAATTTGGACACCCATTTCTCGTAGTTTTGAAATCAGGGCTGTTTGATGTTCCATGACTGCATTTTCAATCGTAATATCTCCACCAGTAATTGCAGCGGCCACCATAAATGTTCCAGCTTCAATTCGATCAGGGATAATGTGATGAGTGGCTGCAGTTAATTTTTCTACACCTTCAATACGAATCGTGTCAGTCCCTGCACCGATGACTCTCCCACCCATTTCATTGATAAAGTTTGCTAAATCAACAATTTCTGGCTCTTTTGCAGCATTTTCAATCAATGTGACTCCTTGTGCTAAGGCAGCTGCTGTCATAATATTTTCAGTTGCGCCCACACTTGGAAAGTCTAAGTAGATTTCAGCCCCTCTTAACGGACCTTCTGTACGTGCTTCCACATAACCATTTCCAAATGTAATTGTTGCACCCATTGCTTCAAACCCTTTTAAATGTTGGTCAATCGGACGCGATCCGATTGCACAACCTCCTGGCATAGCCACTTTAGCATAATGATTACGAGCTAAAATAGGACCCATGACTAAGATAGAAGCACGCATTTTACTTACATATTCAAATTGCGCCTCACTTTCAATTGCGGTTGATGCATCGATTTCTACTCGATCATTCGCTATATCTCGTGTGACCTTTGCATTTAAACTCCGTAATACTTCACTAATTGTTTCTACATCTGACAGATTCGGGACATCATTAATAATTTGTGTGCCTTCTGTTGCTAGCAATGATGCTGCTAGGATTGGTAACACTGAATTTTTAGCACCTTCAACCCGCACTGAACCTTTTAAACGACGTCCACCTTCAATAACAATTTTATCCAACTGTAGCCCCTCCGACTCGCTATGTATATTATAGGGAAATAAATACCAAATTAACTCTATTCATCTTACAAGTTTCAACATACAAATACAAGAGATGTCTGACTTCTATTTGTAATTTTATTTTAAAACACTTGTTGACCAAAGTGATAAGTCTAAAAAAAAGTTCGACACGGTAGCGCCTAGTGCAATACTCAATAAAATAAAAAGCAACTGCGCTTGAAATACTCTATTCTTTCCAATCAACGTGTCCAAACGAAGCGCCTGTAAAGCATAAAAAGAGATACCAATAAAAAAAACATGTGAACATAATACCAAAAATGGATTATGCATAAAAATTGTGGACATGTCGCGAACTCCTTTCAACTTCCTTTAATCATTTATTTAACGTTTACTAGTCTAGTATAGTTTGCGAAACAAAATTTTTCCACAAAAGTTCTTTAAAATGATTTGAATCATCCATAGGACAAGAATCGATAATCATTTCTTTCACTTAAATAAGTTTTTTCAATAAAAAAGATGAGTGTCATTAAATGACCTCATCTTTTATGA
>JASLCF010000089.1 GCA_030146155.1 Savagea sp. | reverse complement strand
CGCCTGACAGAACCAGAAGAGGAAGATGACCATTGGTTGTTAGAAACAGTCATTGTGGCTGAAAATGGCAATCACTGGACACCTGCACAAACGAAAAAGAATCAACCGATTGAAAAAGCCATCGTCAAAAAATGGGTAGAATATGCACAAGAAATTGAAGCTGTACAACAGCAATTGTTACGATTAACTTCAACCATTTCAGTAGACACTTGCCCTACTTTCTTTTACGCATCTTTGAACGAAAAACAGGTGCAACAATTTCTGAAAGAAGACATTGGTTTACTTAAAGCTTTTGGTTTTGAAGTGATTTTACCGGCTTGGTTAAAACAATTAACAGAAACCAAAATTACTGCCCGTGCAGAAGCGACAACTTCTTATAAAAAGACCGCTACTTTCGATGACATCGTGGCATTCAATTGGGAGTTTGCCTTAGGGGATGTCAAAATCGACCGAGCGACTTTCGAGCAAATTGTGGCGGATAATCGTTCACTCATTCAGATTCAAAATGAATGGTTTCATATCGACGATGCTTCATTAGCTAAATTGAAAGCCATGATTGAAGAAGCAGAAGCTCGAGAATGGACGGTGAGGGACTTACTCGTAGAGCAGGCGACCGATGAATCGAAAGCTCCGGCATTATTTATGGATGAGGGCGATCACCCGGTCTTAACATTCGAATTGAATCGCCAGTTGAAACAATTCGTTCAAGTGTTCCGTGAGAAAAAAGAAATTCCGCATGTACCGGTATCTGAACAATTACAAGCTACTCTTCGTCCTTACCAACAAGAAGGACTCGATTGGTTACTTTTCATGCGTCACTATCGTTTTGGTGCTTGTTTAGCAGATGATATGGGTCTTGGAAAGACGATACAGATGATCAGCTACTTGCTGCATATTCACGAAGAGGAGATTGCCCCTTCATTAGTCATTTGTCCAACGAGTGTATTAGGAAACTGGCAAAAAGAGTTAGCCCAATTTGCACCCTCACTTCAGGTGCACGTTCATTATGGAAACGCTAGAGAAGAAGAGACCATTGAATCCATTGTGGCTACTGAAAATCCGCAAGTCATCTTAACGACTTATGGAACCGCGACACAGGATAGTGAATTGTTGCAGAATTTTAATTTCTCAGCAGTAACTTTAGATGAGGCTCAGAATATTAAAAACATGCAAACGAAGCAATCCCGTGCCATTCGTAATTTACAGGCCGATCATTTTATTGCATTGACAGGAACGCCTATTGAAAACCGCTTGAGTGAACTATGGTCTATTTTTGACTTTATGTTTAGAGGCTATTTCGGTAGTTTTAACACGTTTACTAAAGAATACATCGTTCCCATTGAAAGAGATGATGATGAAAAGACGAAAGAAAGATTACGTCTGAAAATTGAGCCATTCTTATTAAGACGAACGAAACGAGACGAATCCCTGTTGCTTGATTTACCTGAAAAGGTGGAGCAAAACGAGTATTGTGCCTTAACGCAAGAACAAGCTGCACTTTATGAAAGCTATGTTCAAACACAAAAAGAGAAGATGACAGTGGCTTCTGCCTTTGAAAAGAAAGGAATTGTGCTGGGGATGCTCAATCGTTTGAAGCAGTTATGTAATCATCCAGCCCTTTATTTAAAAGAACCTTTTGTTGATTCGGATGATTTATTAAGTCGCTCGATTAAATTTGAGAAAATTGTGGAACGAGCAGTCGAAATTACTGAAAACAATGAGCAATGCCTCATCTTTACGCAGTATATTGGAATGGGCGAGATGTTACAGTATGTATTAGCAGAGAAGTATGACATTGATGTACCTTTCCTCACAGGTGCGATGCGTAAAGAAGAAAGAGATGCTTTAGTAGATTCCTTCCAAAATGGGGAGTTTCCTATTTTTATCTTATCTTTACGTGCAGGGGGGACGGGTTTAAACTTAACCGCAGCGAATTACGTATTGCATGCCGATCGTTGGTGGAATCCGGCTGTTGAAAATCAAGCAACAGACCGTGCTTACCGGATTGGTCAAACGAAATTTGTTCATGTGACAAAATATGTAACGTTGGGAACGATTGAAGAAAAAATCGACAAAATGTTACAGGAAAAAATGGAATTATCCGATGAGTTAATTCAGTCGAGTCGTTGGATTACTGAATTATCCGATGAGGAGCTCGAATCACTATTTAGTGTGTAAAATAAATCCAAGAATAGGCCCCCTGAGAAATCAATCGTGCATGATGAATTAGGAAAGTAGGGTCACTATTCTTGGATTTTGTTGTGCGTCATTGTTTACCTGTTTACTTCTTAAAAAATTAAATCAGTTTCAAATTGCGTATCCTCTTGAATGGTGGTGGAGTCGGTAGGTTGTGTGTGTTTATTTTTGGCTAAAAATCGTACCTTCTCACCGACGACTTCACTGATGAATTGGCGTTTCCCTTCATTGTCATCATAAGATCTTGTTTGAATGCGCCCAACAATCGAAACAAGCATTCCTTTATGACAATAGCGTTCGACGATTTCAGCCAATTTGTCCCACGTACTGATGAAGATGAAGTCGGATTCGAGTGTGTTGTTTTTACTTTTATACTCACGGGGGACAGCTAATGAAAACGTTGCGCGGATTGCACCATTCTCAAAGCGTTTAAGCTGAGGGTCCTTGACTAACCTGCCTACTAAATTAACTTGATTCACTGTTTCCCTCCTTTCTTGTTCTCACTATAAAACGCTTCCATCGAAGTTGCAAAATGAATAAGAGAATTATTCGAGGATAGAGAGAATGAAAATGCCGATTTCAAAAATCTTTTAAAAAGAGAAGCTCATAAAATCAATGTTTTTAACGAGTAGATAGTGGGAAAATAATAGAAATTTGAAAAAGATGTCTCTTTTAAGGGACCTACCATATTTATCGCGAAATTTGAAGCATGTTTTTTCAGTTCTTTTTCTGATAAACTAGCAATTGAATGTTGAAAGTGTGTGAGAGGAGATCGATGATTCGTGTATGTATCAATGCAAGGTGGATGGATTGAAGTTGTGTGTGGAAGTATGTTTTCTGGTAAGTCAGAAGAGTTGATTAGAAGAGTACGTCGTGCACAATTTGCCAGACAAAAAATTGCTGTATTTAAACCGTTAATTGATAATCGATATAGTGAAGAGGCCGTTGTGAGTCATGATGGCGCTGAGGTCATTGCAGTTCCGTTAGAAGCATCAAGAGACATGTTCACGCATATTGATGACAGTTATGACGTGATTGCGATTGATGAAGCTCAATTTTTTGATTATGAAATTGTCACTGTGGCGAGTGAACTAGCTGACCGAGGCTTTCGTGTTATTTTAGCAGGGCTCGACCAAGATTTTAAAGGCGAACCTTTTGGGCCGATGCCGAGATTAATGGCGATTGCAGAACATGTGACGAAACTTCAAGCCGTTTGTACCGTCTGTGGTTCACCATCGAGTCGTACGCAACGTCTCATTGACGGGAAGCCAGCGTATGCAGATGATCCGGTCATTCTAGTGGGTGCACAGGAAGCTTACGAACCACGTTGTCGTCAGCATCATGTCGTGCCTATAAGAAATAAGCAACAAACAACTGAAATGTAAAAAAGATACTTCTGTAAGATAGGCTATAGGCTACCTAAAAAAATCATAAACCGTTGATTTGCATGCAGAGCGGAATTCATTTTCTTGGCTTTCAGGTTGTGTTTTTTCAGATAGAGTAATCTTTCTTCAAATTAGTGAAGATTTTACTTTTTGAAGGACATCAATAAAAAATAAACAGCGATTCATTTTCGATAAAATGAATCGCTGTTTTATAATGAACTTTTTGATTTCAAGTGCACGCCGTTGATTGGAGCGAAAGGTGGTGACTCCTACGGGATAGCGCGAGCCGAAGACCCTGGACTGAGCGCAGCGAGGGAAGCGGCTGAGGCCGTGCCCGTGGAAAGCTTCCACCTGTAGCGGAAATCAACAGTTTATAGAAACAACGATGTTTTCATTGACCTCTACAAGAGGAACATACTTTTGTTTATTGAATCCCTAAATATTCTTCAATCGTTTGGTTGTTTTGGTAAATCTTTGTCGCATGATCGGTACCTACATAACGAAAATGCCAAGACTCATACATATAACCTGTAATATGTTCTTTACCCTGTGGGTAGCGCATGACAAATCCAAAACGATGCGCATTGTCTTTTAACCATTTACCACCTGCAGAATTCGCAAAGCGATTACTGGCCCAATCATTTTGTTTTCCTACTTCTCCAATATCAAAAGCGAGACCTGTTTGATGTTCGGAATAGCCCGGACGTGCACTGTAACGATCAGCGGCAGCTTGCCCATCCCTTTTCACGTAGCGATTATACAGTCCCACTTGGTAATCATACGATCGATACGTACTGAACGCAGTTAAATGAATACCTTCTTGCTTAGCTGCAGCGGCTAATTGATTGAATGCAGAACGAGCAGCTTTACTTTCTCCTGGCGCATACGTGCTAGGTAAAGGATACTTCTTGCTGGCAATTAAAATGCCACCTATTACAGTTGGTTTGCTTGGAAGTTGTTGCCCAGCAATATAGCCATTCCCTCCACTTTGTGGAGCTTTTGCTGGTGGTTGTTGCACAGGTTTTTCATTTTTTGCTGGTGGTTGTTGAACAGGTTTTTCATTTTTTGCTGGTTGTTGCACAGGTTTTTCATTTTTTGCTGGTGGTTGTTGCACAGGTTTTTCATTTTTTGCTGGTTGTTGCACAGGCTTTTCATTTTTCGCAGGTTGTTGCACAGGTTTTTCATCTTCAGTCTTTTGTAACTCGTTTTCAC
>JASLCF010000083.1 GCA_030146155.1 Savagea sp. | reverse complement strand
ATCCCATGAAAACTCAATTTCCATAGTTGCATCGCTTTTTGTTAATACAAAAATGTTAATACAAAATCGTAAATTTTGCAAAGTGCTTCCATTTTTTATTGGCAAAATCTTACAGAATTGAACATAAAAAAGCCGACTTGTTTCAAAATCGGATTTTTGGGCATTCTTGGATTTTTCTATTTTTATTAAGTGGTTGATATTTATATTAATATACAGATGTTGTTATTCACCAATTAAAATGTCTATGCGATAAACCATTTAAAATGTCCTGTTTTTAACCACAAGAGTCAAGCACAGGATTTAACTTTCTTTGTTCAATAACAGCTTTCTGAGCTTTACGACTCGGCATACTTTTCTTGAGACGGGAACGTTTATTCTGTTTTTCCAACTCTTCATGCTGTTGCTGAATATGTGCCAGAACTGTACCTAACCGTTTATTCTCAACAATCTCATTCTGCTGTAGCCCAGCTAATTTATTGAAAATGCTGTAGTTGAGCTTTCGTCCCTCGTGCATGAGGGCCACAGTCCCATCCGGGTACTCCAGAAATGAAATATATTGCCCAACAAGCTTATGATTCAGCTCTATCGGTTCAAGCAGATAAATACATTTGTCATAGGTCAGGGTCAGATTCTTGGTGACCTTACGCGGTTCCTGCCAGGTAAAAATATCATCCAGTTCAAGATGAGATTCGGTTAATGGCTGATGTAAATTCTTTGAGTTTCGCGCACACTTGGCAAACTTCTGATTGAAATGCTCAATAAAGCAGGGCAGCCAGGCATTTGCCTCGGCAATTGAACAGATACCTTCTAGGCGCATTTCCTTGATCAGGCGATCCTGGAGTGTTCTATTGGCACGTTCCACACGGCCTTTGGCCTGGGGTGAGTTGGCGAAGATAATATCAATATTTAACTCATTCAGAATCCGCCCAAATTGCGTGATCTGGCTATCTTGGCTCGATTTCTGATTCACTCGGAATACCGAGTGTTTATCGCTATAAAAGGCCAGAGGCTTACCGTATTGTTCAATGTAGGCTCGGGTTGAAAGCATATAGTCGAAGGTCGTTTCCGCCTCACAGAAGCGCAGATGCAACAGCTTTCCAGTGGCATCATCGATATAAACCAGCAAGCAGCACTTAGCAGCGCGTCCTTCGAACCAGTCATGATATGAGCCATCGATCTGGATCAGCTCACCGAAGCAATCACGGTTATAACGTGGCTGATATGGACGTTTAAGGCGCTTGGATCGTGGAATCCAGAGGTCATTTGCAGTCATCCAGCGCCGAAGCGTTTCTACCGGGATATTCAGGTCAAACATGCTGCTGAGCTTCTCATGCGCCAAGGTGGGTCCAAAGCCCAGCAAATGTTCAGCAATAATGGAAAGGCACTTTGATTTTAACAAGTCATCATGGCGACGATGGCCAGGTTGACCACGACTGGCATGTGCCATACCTGAGACACCATCTTGATTGAGTTTCTGCAATAACCGGGTAATTTGACGGGTGGAAAGATTCAGGATTTCAGCAGCACGGACCTGGGTAATACGATGATCTCTAACGTCTTGCAGAACTGCAAGACGTTGAATTTCTTTATCAGACATAGTGATCAGCATCTATATTTTATATCCAGTCCATGGTGATAAAAACCATCATAAACCAGACATTTTTATTGGTGAGAATATAGACACTTTAAATGGGTTCTAACAATACTGTTTCGTATAACCGCCATTATGTTAAATGGGTTCATTTTTACTATTTATAAGTCACTTAAGCATAATAAATAGTCATTACAGTCATGAATCCAAATACTGTCTAGGATCACATATAAGATTCTTGCTAGCTAGATAGTTAGTTTTATGCAGAATCTCCTGCCTATATTTTAAGAGAAAACTTTACTTTTAGATCATATTATTTTTAGGGGGATTACCAGCGCAGCAAACAAGTAGGTAAAAAATTAGGTGAATGATAGAATATTTGCCGTGTTGAAATTAACCAATACGATGCAGTTAATTAAAGGCATATTAAATCCTTTCTGATTAAAACTTTAAATAACTATCCCTGTCTAATTTTTATAAAGAGACTAACATGCGCCTAATTGTTGTAAGACGAAACTCATTTAATACAGGTAATACGAAAGGCTACGTCATTCCTATTGCATACGAGAATGATGATTTAACTATTACACTCATACAACCAGACGCATTCCCAAATAATCAGCGAATTTGGATTAGCAGTGAATATGAATTAATCGAAAACCAATTCCTAGCAGATGAAATTTTCTACCTTAACTCATACCGTGATAGTTGGGAGCAACGAGATAATTCAGAAGATGAACGGTTACGAGTAGCTAATGAAAAAGAACAACTAGCGATCAACCCAAATACATGCCGATATTATGCTCGTGGTAGCAGTGCATCACGCATTGACAGTAGTTACATGCCTGTGATTGATCTGCCAAATCTTCCAGATATGTCTACTGGCCGCTACACATCACACTTGATGCCGAAATTCCCTGCGGTGGGCATACCATTTATGGTTTCCGTGGGAGCCTACTTGTATGGTCCATTCCAGATTCGTCGTGATGGCACAGCGAATAACTCGGATGAAATTATCTTTGAAACAGTGAACCGTATTACGCCACTATCTCTTCAAAACAACTACATTGCCAAGATCAGCACCAAAGAAGTTGAAGGTCTGGAAATCTTGCTACGTGTTTCTACAGCAAATACGGTCGCAACGTATATCACCAATCTGCATGCAATTAAAAACTCAATTAAGTATGAGACAATTGATTACATTCCAGATTCAGCTCTGATCAACTATTTCACACGTAATGACTATTTCAAGGACAGTCCACTGTCGAAGAGTAGTGCTTCTGCGTTGCGTACAGCGATTGAAAACTATGTTCGTAAAGGACAAATTGCTAAAAACAACGAGCGTGTAGAGCGTCTGTTCAATATTCTCGATAAATTTATCGAAAACGATTCACAAAACTTTGAACTCGTTAAACGCTATCTTTCTACCAAAGATGGTGAACGCTTCCTGTCAGAGTTTTTAAGTAAACACGAAGAATCTATCTTACGTGAGCACTTGACCAAGATTCGTGAGAAAAACAACAAAGAACTTGAAGATGCTACTCGTAACCATGAAGAGCAAATCAAGCAATTGAACAGTCGTTTTGCATCTGAAAAAGCTAAAGTTGATGCGAAGATCGGCAAGCTCAATGAAGAATATGCGAAGGCTCAGGAAGAGCAGCAGAAAAAAATCAGTGAAATGAACACTGAGAACTTTAAAAAGGATGTAACCGATCTTCAAGACCAAATTAACGAGTTGAAGAAAGAACTCAATCTTTTGGAAAGTATTAAAGAAACCAACAATGAGATTCAACGATTACGTGGTCGTCGAGAAAGCCTTGACGAAGATGTGCGTGAAAAACACACGCAGCTCGAAAACGTGATGAAGATGATTGATGTTCAAACCAACTTGTTGAAGAATCCAGGTCAGCTTATGGAATCATACGCTACTCAGGAAACTCTACGCTTCTTCTCCAATGGTGGTCTTATTAATCGCCCAGAACCGACATTCGAGTTGGAGCCACTTGCTAAGGCAGCGATCAATGTTACTGGTGAAACACGTATTTCATATTTGAGCTACTTACAGCAAAAAATCAATGAAAATCGTGAACGTCCGATCTCATACAATGAGACTGCGAACCTTGTAGTTTCTGTGATGCAGAACTATATGACTGTATTCAACGGCTTACCAGGTGTAGGTAAAACTTCTACAGTTACCAACTTTGCAAAAGCTTTGGGTATTGTGGGTAGCAACTCGAATAAAGCGAACTTCCTCAATGTTGCTGTTGCTCGTGGTTGGACTTCTAGTAAAGACCTACTGGGCAACAAAAACGCTATTCGCTCTCGTTATGAAGAGGGACGTACTGGCATCTACAATATGCTTAAAGCCCTTGAACGAAGTGCCAATAATCCGGGCGAAGGTTTAGTCAACCATGAAATGTTGAGCATTATCCTATTGGATGAAGCTAACCTTTCTCCAATGGAACATTACTGGTCAGACTTCCTATCCATCTGTGACGGCTTCAAAGAAGGTCGCACGATGAATCTTGGTGGCAATGATTCTGCTTACCAACTCGTTTTACCGCCTAGCTTACGTTTTATTGCAACCATCAACTCCGATGCGACTGTGGAGCCACTATCTGACCGTCTGATTGACCGTGCGACAGTGATCACACTAGATAACGATCTTCCAAATCAGGATGCGTCTGGCATAATCGAAGCTGAATTGTTTAACGGCTCAGTACCATACGTTGAACTTGCGGAAGCATTTATGATCGAACCCTCTGATCGTGAATTAATGATCGAAAATGGAAAATTAAGCTCAGAAGAACACATTCTTTGTGAAATCATGGCGAAGCTTGAAGCTCCAATGCCTCGTACATCTTCAATTCGTATTTCTAAACGTAAAGAACATGCAATCATGTCTTACTGTGCTGTTGCCAACGAATTGAGCTACCAACAAGTAGACCCAATCGACTTCGCAGTTGCTCAACACATTATTCCTAAGATCAAGGGTCATGGTGCAGGGTTCAAAGAACGCTTGAATGAAGTTGACAAAGTGTTAAGTGAAGCTCGTCTACAACACTCTAAACGCCTTCTAAAATATATTTTAGATAACGGCTCAGAGTACGCAGACACTTACTCATTACTGTAATAGCTCACTAAACACTCAGATCAGACATGCCTTAGGCATGAATGAAAGGTAACTTTATGAAAGTAGTTGTCAGCGTATTAAGCGGAAGGAACAAAGGTAAGGTCTATGACCTTACCGAACCGCCTAATGGTGAGGCTCACTACGTTTTATGTGAAGATGATGTATTAGAGTTTCGAGTTCAGACAGGGGTTGAACGTCCAGATATTCATTTGGCGTTACATGAGCTGTTTTTTGAGCCGACTAATGATGTGATACCGCCGACTGATAATAAGCCGTATTACGAATATGTCTGGAAACCTGAGTCTATTCGACCTGGCGATTTTCGTCAGGAAGCATTTTTCCATAATTTCTGTGGTTTAGCTGAACTACTGGTGGTCAATCGTATAGAAGTAGCCTTTGAAACATACGAAGTAGAAGTATTAAGACAGCTCCAACCGATTGAAGTGTTGGCGCGTAAGCTTAATGCTGATCGTATCAATGGCATGCTTGAATTTTTGGCTCGTAATGATGGTCGGGACCTAGCTGCTCTGGCTCGAATCACACGTAAGTATTCGGGCTTTAAGGAAGGTGACAAAACGATAGCGTTTACCCTCGATAGAATTGAGAAATACGTCAATTTTATTGATGAAGTGTTGCCGTCTATTGTGAGAAATCCGATTGTTAAAATGGTTTCTCGCAACACCATCAAAGCTTACACGAATCATTCAAACATTACCGAAGATTCGATTAACCATTTGATCAGCAATCCTGACGACCTTTATACGGTTTCAGATGTTGAAGATGCTTTATTTGAATTTAACGGTGATTTCTACGGTGTTGATAAGATTCTTGAAACCGAAATCGTAGAGGAAACTGATCTTTACGAGAACCAAGTTGTTCACGGCTTTATTGAAGTTTTACTTAATTCAATTGACGGCATCTTGGGTCGATTGTTTGAGGTCAAGGTAAAACCGAACACACAGACGATTCATGGTTATGAATCCCTGTTTAACAAGCTTCATCTGTTTAACACCAAATTGAACAAGCCTTGTATCGATCGCTGCTATGACTTTCAAAATCGCTTAAAACGAGTTAAGCGTATTCTTGAAGATCGTTTAAAGGTCAAGAAAAAGGTTACAGCGACACCTCACTTCACCCATAAGGCGAAGCAGAATAAGACCTATCAGACAATATTCTTGATGATGATTGAATGGTCTCGCTTTGGTAGCCCAGATTGGAGTTTACAAAACGAACTTAACTCGATTCAGAACCTTACCAAGCTGTTTGAGTTCTATTTGTTCTGTTTGACAAAAGAACACGTATTAAATTATGCAAGACAGTTTAACGGTGGATTGATTGCATCCCCGATTGATGGTTCAGATGACAGTCGTTTTGTGTTCAAGTTCAATGAAGATATCATGGCAGAGTTACTGTATGAGCCAAACATCTTCAACAGCATGAACGAAGATGATGCCTTGTTGCCTGACTACTGCAATACAGAAGCTTGGAAACCTGGTTCAGATTCTCGTACATGGAAAGGCGAACACGCCCACTACAACGAAACTTCTGGCGAAGGATTCCGTGTGCGTCTTGATGGTCAGTACACTCAAAAACAATACCGTATCCGTCGTGCACCAGACGTAGTCTTGCGCTTGATGGGTGCGAAAGACGAATCAATGCTGATCATGGATGCGAAATACATGGTCTCAACGAAGGCGTTCCATGAGGCAATGCCTGAATGTGTGATGAAGTATCTGCACGGTATTCATGTCGGGGAGACTGGTCAAAACCGTTCTATCGGCTTAATGATCGTGAACCCTGATGAAGCTGATGTAACTCGTCATTTCCACCATCGGGAATATTCGATTTACGGCAAGCATCCTGTGACACCGGCAATTATGACTGCATCAATTGATGTGGCGAAGGCTCACAAACTGGATTCAACGATTCAACATGACATTTTCCGTCTTATTGAATTAATGATTGATAAGGTGAGTGATGATGGTTTAGGTGAAGTTAAAGTTGATGTTGCTGATCTGTACGATAACTTTGATGGCGAAGATGAAGAAACCTTTACGGAAATGGAAGTTCAGCCTGAGGAAACAAAACAGGTTGAAGAATCAAAAACCATCAAGATTGAAGTAAAACTTAATCAAGATAAACCTGTAGAGGCTAAACCTGAACAGCAACTAGATTTGTTGTCGGAACCGGAAATTGAGTTGTTGTCGGAGCCTGAACCTGAGGTTCGGGAGCAGAAGCTAGATAACCCACCTGTGTTTAATCAGGCGAAGCCTCCTGTAAAACCGGTGCAGCCGAAAAAGTTGAAAAAACCGATTATGGCTTTACCAACGCAGGGCTTGCTCAAGCAAGACAAGGTTCCTTCAAAGAAACCGACGCGTACCAACAGTAAGCCGAAAACCTTAGAGGTGAGTGTTGTTGATAAACGCCTTAATGACCGTGAGCTAATGTTTGATAAAATAGACCTTAGTGGACGCTATGTTAAATATGAGCTATTGCCAAACTATGAAGAGTACAACGCTCTTTCCAAACAGTTTAGCATCGGGTCGTTATCCGATATTTATATGACGGATGTAGGCATGGTTTTCCCTGAGGTTAAACAGAGAGAAATTGAGGTTGAGCGGGAAATTTCTGTTTCGATTAAAGGCAGCTCTTTGGTCTCGGAAGATCAGACTACCTCTCTAAAGGTCAAGTTCATCACCTAAGCCAAAGCATCAAAAAACGGTCCTAGTGACCGTTTTTTTTGTATTGATATCAAACTAGATTTGAGAAATTTCATCTATTCATTAAAGCTTGATTATGCACTTTCCAGTTGAAAGTAAAATAAATTTTAGGTGTAGGCTTATTCATTTGAGAATTATATTGCTGAATAAATCCTTACCGGTAGGTTTGTGCAACAAAGCTGTTTTGTGTTAAAAAAGTGTTTAAATTTTTTTATATTAAAAATAGAGATAAAATGTCTGCATTACCTCTATCGAGCTTTAGAAGTTCTCCATTTTGTGAAATTGTCATCAAGTCCAAGCCAGAAACTTTCAAAGATTTCCTTAATAGCATCTGGACTGACATTGAGATAGATAGATCAGACACCCAACCTCTTGTTAATGCAGCATGTGAAAAGTTCGGATTTGGTGATGTTCACGAGTTGATAGAGTTCGCTGATGCACGTTTGTCACCACAACTAAAAGACCTTTTTCTTGAAGTTACCCAAAGTTTTCATTTTGAGCCTAGCCGACTGATTGAGATCAGAGCCTTGCTTGAATCTGAAATTAAAAAACCATCTGACCCTGAAAACGGTATCAACCAATGCGTTGCAATGTGGTTAATGGGTGCATTTGAAGGTGCATTTCACGAATCTTACGATTACCTTTACCTGAGTGCCTTCTATAGGCAGGGGGCAACACTACCTCTTTTTAACGGACAAATCCCTGAATACTCTAGCACCCAGATCAAAACTGAAACTGAATACAAAGATCGAGTGATTTTTAGTGTTCTTATCAATGACCAACAAGTTTTAGCGCGTAAAGCAATATCAAGTCTGGGATTGTTTAGCTATGGTGATCTCAGTGAGTTTGGCAATATTCTGAGAACCGATGTTTCCCTATTTGGTTTGGGAAAAAACGATTTGGTCTATAACCAGATGCGTATGATTATTCAGCAGCACTTCACGGTGAGAGAAATTCTGCACTGGACGGAATACGTTCAGTTCAATCCACGCTTTTTTACGAACACTGACACTCTACAACAAATCCATGAAAAATATCCTGACTTCAATGTAGCGGAAGAGTTCGATAAGACCCTCTCACGCCTGACCAATATGCTGCCTGTAATTAGTCTGTCAGCAATAGGCATGATACCGCCTTACCTTCATAATTGTGGTTCTACGTTCATGGCTATGCTGTGCAAAGACTATCAATTTATTGAACACTATTTAGATCAGTATTGCAGCGAACCCCAGATTGATGCTTTAAGAAAGACGTTAGTGCAATCCTGTTATCTAATTTATAAAGACATTTTGCAGACAATCACCAGACGACCATCATCATTCCATTCAGTCGAATACGTTGTCTTTGAATTGCTGCCATTCTTTGAGAATCTGGTTGAACAGCTTTATGGACCTGAAAACCACATGGTTCATGTGGTGTTCGCGATCAGAAAATTACATCAGGCAATCTCACAACCATCAACGCCAGTAGGTAATTCGGAAATGGTCTATTGGGGTTCTCAGCCTAAAATTTATGATGACCTGGATGCTCGTAAAGCTTTTCAAACTGCTGCAAAGGCAGGGTCCATTTCAGCTCGACTACAGTTAAAACGTGCTTTTTCCCACACCAAAAAGGACACGGCACAAAACTTGCAAACAGCTATGGATTGGGATTTGGAAGGCATCAGAAATAAAAACTCCTTAGGCTCGATTGGTATCACTTATGATTTTATTGGCTTGTTTGTTGAAAACCAAAATAATGCCGGTGATCACAGTGGATTAGTCCGTGACTACATTAGAGAAAAGGTTGTCTCTGGTGATCTTGGCTTTCCAGAGTTTACAGTTCATGTCATAGAAGAATTTAAACAAGCTGCTCAAGCGAAAAACAGGGCGATCAACTTTGATAATCCAGAGCTATCGCCTGAAACCTTAGATGCTTGGCGTGACTTTATCTGCAATATTTTCCCATTCTTAAAAAACAGGATGCTAACGCACAAAGACATAAGTGCTGAATGTGCATTTCTAACGCTCTGTGGTGAGTTGGGTAGTTCTTATGCCACATTAAGCCTTAACTCCAAAGCTAAAGATGATGTTTTCTATGAAATGCTTGCTCCTGTGTGTGCGTCATTAGAAACACTAACTAATCCAAAAAATGCGCCATATTATCTTATGACAGATAATTGGTTCCGCTTCACACAAGATTATTCTACGGAAGATTGTCAAAACCCTAAAAACGCTATCCGTATCATTCATTATATTGACCGGATGTTCTTGCTTTTTGAAGAGTTTGAAGCTCACGTTCAGTCAATTCTTGATAAAGGGCAACTCCCTTCAATTCAACTTGTTGGTGTAGGTGTCAACTTTATCCAATACTTGTTCCATCTTTCCAAGCTGATGCTTGATCTTGAGAAGGCATTTGACCGTCATATATATCGTGAAACTACTGAGCAAATTTTCAAGTTCTGGTCTGATCGGTACTCTATGGATGCCAATGCAGCTTCAATGGTTAAATTGTCAGACCTGATTACACGACCGAACCGTTTAATCTATAGTTTGATCAGAACAGCTTTGGCAACCAGAACTTTAAGCACCCGAACAAACGTGTTGTGTAATCCTATTACCCCACACGCATTCCTCGAAGCCATGAATGAGTATTCCCCTAGTTTTGATTCACCAATGGGGATAATTTATACAATCTACCTAATCTATATCGAAAAAGTGCTGTATGAAGCAATGGGAGAACAAAACCATGTAGAATGCCTAAATATCAATATATATGCTCAATACCTACATAGCTTGATTGTTGCTCATTCAAATGTTTTCTCTGATATTACCCAGGCTGTGAAGAACAACTCCACGGATTCAAAACCCGCACAACTAGATTTACAAAACAAGGCTAAGGCAATGGCTTCAAATCAAACCTTCATTGAGAATAATCGTAAAATCCTTGCCAACACTAAAAGTCTTGAAGATTGCGTACTTGATCTGAAACAACTGGTACTGCGTGGGAGTGCTTTTGCTTCTGAAATTTATCATCAAATCAGTGTCAGCAACCTCAATGGTCGTGAGAATTTCTTGCCATTTGATAGCATGATGTTGCAATGCTGCATGAATATTTTAAGTCAGCGACCGATGGTTGAATATCTGACAAGAAGGCAGCAACAAGTTGCAATCCCTTATATGAGTTTTAACCTGTTCCTGTACAATGAAGAAGAATCTAAATTTCTTACAGAGGACATTGTTCGTTGTTACTTATTGAAAACACTGGTTTCTTATGGGGATATCTTCAGTTTAGCTTATGATGCTCATACGGCTGCAATTAGTCCTAACAAGATTTCAATGATTGGAACCAAGTTTGAAGATGCAATTATTCATCTCAAATCCGCTCTAGCCACCAATAAGTCTGTCATTCAGCTACTAGAATCGGCTAAACATGAATATAGCTATAAATTTATTCAGTCGAAGCAGAAGTTCAAAATACAGGATATTACGCCGAAAGACTGGCTTTCTTGCTTCCTCCTATCATCATCTGCAAATTTCTTGAGCGAGTGATGGAAAAAGTCGGATAAGTGAACCGTACCGGGTTTGTCGGAGACTTTTTTATTTAAGTTAAGCCACCTGACCTAACGGGTTAATCTTATCATAGTACATTGCTTCAAACTCAAAAGGCGA
>JASLCF010000056.1 GCA_030146155.1 Savagea sp. | reverse complement strand
TCGAGTCTTTGAAATCTTTATGCACCTCTTTATCACGTAATGATGAAAACACCCTTGATAACGTTGTCTTTCCAGAATAATTCCACCCATATAAAATATTCCTTTCTTTAAAATTCTTTAACTCATCATTCCAATAAAAATTTTTATATATTCCAAAGTTTTCAATAGTCTTTATAGATTTTATCAATGCATTCCCCTCACTTAAAATAATTCTCTATACCTATATGTCTTCATACAGAACATGATGTGAGTTACACTTCATTCTCCGCCATCAATTCTGCCTGTTTAACCACTGTCTCCACTGCCATCTTTTGCAAATCTGGTGGATATCCATATTTCTTCAACAACCTTCTAACCGTAATTCTCATTTTTGCTCTTGCTGATTCACGGAGGTTCCAGTCAATGCTCATATTCTCTTTAATCGATTTTGTAAGCTCATGAGCGATTGCCCGCAATACTTCATCACCTAGTACTTCTTCTGCTGTATCGTGTGAAGCAAGTGCATCATAGAATGCTACCTCTTCTTGAATCATGCCATGATTTTCTCCTTCTTTATAGGAGTCATTCATTTCTTTCGCAAGTTCGATTAACTCTTCGATTACTTTGGACGTTTCAATTGCACGTTTATTGTATTGACTTACAGCTTTTTCTAGCATCTCTGAAAACTTTTTCGCTTTTACTAGATTTGTTCGTTGAACAGCTTTAATCTTCCCTTGTAAAAGGCGGTTTAAGAGTTCCACTGCTAAGTTTTTCTGCGGCAATGCCCGTACATCCTCTAAAAACTGATCGGACAAAATCGAAATATCTGGGTTATCTAATCCTAGCGTTGCGTATACATCAATAACTTCTTCAGAAATGATCGATTTTGAAATTAATTGATTAAGTTGCTCATCCATTTGCGCTGTCGTCTTCTTACCGCTTCCAGACGGAATGAGCTTCATTAATCCTGATTTAACCGCCTTAAAAAATCCGATTTCAGCGTTTAATTCTTGTGCTTCTGGCTCTGTTGAACATAAAGCAAACGCTTTAGCTAATTCAGTCACAGTCTTCATGAAATGCTTCTTATCTTCTTCACCTAATCCAATGACAAAATCCATTGTTTCTGTGATAGCTTTCATTCGTTCTGAAGATTTATCCGATAAGAAGTGCTTATAATCATGTTGATAAAGCATGTCTTGAATGACCTCAAATTTTTCTAGCATAAGATTGACTGCAATCGATGTATCAATTCCTGTATTCTCACGATCTGATTCTGTGTATTGTTTCAACGCTTCTTTTAAACTGTCAGCAATACCTATGTAATCGACAATAAGTCCTCCTGGCTTGTCTTTGAAAACACGGTTAACACGTGCAATTGCTTGCATTAAGTTATGCCCACGCATTGGCTTATCCACATACATCGTATGCATAGATGGTACGTCAAATCCTGTTAACCACATATCACGAACGATTACGATTTTTAGTTCATCCGCTTCATCTTTCATACGGCGTGCTAAAAAATCGCGACGGCGTTTGTTCCCAATATGTTGTTGCCAGTGTTCAGGATCATTCGACGCTCCTGTCATGACAATTTTAATTACGCCTTTAGCATCATCTTCTGAATGCCAGTCTGGACGAATTTTCGTAATTGCTTCATATAGTTCAACTGCAATCCGACGACTCATAACGACAATCATTGCCTTACCATGAATGGCAACTTCTCTATTTTCATAGTGATTCACAATATCTTTTGCTAATTGATCAACCCGACTCTCTGCACCTGCTAGAGCTTCTAAACGTGACCATTTGGATTTCAATCGTTCACGGTCTGACTCTTCTTGGTACTCGGTAATCTCTTCATAATCACTATCAATATTCAAATTTTCAGGTAATTCGAGTGGGATAATTCTACTTTCATAGAAAATACGAACAGTTGACTCGTCCTCTACTGATTGGGTCATATCGTAAATATCAATATAATTACCGAATACAGCTGGTGTATTTTTGTCTGCCATTTCAACTGGTGTACCAGTGAATCCAATGAATGACGCATTAGGTAGTGCATCACGCATATATTTTGCATAGCCATATTTTGTTGCAATATCTGAATTTCCTTTTTGTATTTCTGCTTGGAAACCATATTGTGTACGATGAGCTTCATCTGCCATCACAATCACGTTCTTACGTTCCGTTAAAGCATCCATCGTACTTAATCCCTCTTCAGGGGCAAATTTTTGCATCGTTGTAAAGACAATGCCACCTGATTCAACGGCTAATAAATCCTTTAAATCACTTCTTGTTTCTGCTTGTTTCGGTGTTTGACGTAATAAATCTTTCGACATGGAAAAAGTTCCGTACAGTTGATCGTCTAAGTCATTTCTATCTGTCAAAACGACAACAGTTGGATTATCCATCTCTAATACAAGTTTCCCTGTGAAAAAGACCATGGATAAACTTTTACCAGAGCCTTGTGTATGCCAAATAACCCCAATTTTACGGTCACCCTCCGCACTTGAAGCTCGTTTTGCTTG
>JASLCF010000052.1 GCA_030146155.1 Savagea sp. | reverse complement strand
CGGTGTGAATTGATGGAACTGTGTTGCGTGCTTGTGGTTCTTTCTTTCAAGAAATTGAAAAGATTTTCTTGTTATTCATATTATTTCATTAATTGAACTGGTGCTGATTGATTTTCACAACATTAAAAAGACAACACTTTGCTTGGAGTGCAGGCATCGACTCAAGCAGGATGAAGCGGATCAGGCGATACCCCGCAGACGCTAACACTTGATTTTAGACAAGATAAATTGTCGAGGAGGATTGCCGTCCGCCCTGCTGAACGCGTATGCCGAAACGAAAAGCAAATTAATCAACGACACCTCACACAAAAATATAAGGAGAAGCGCCGCCCACCCTACTGAACACAAAGACATCAACGCAAAACAAATGCATCACCCACACAATAGACTTGGACAACCCACTAAAATTTCCGCTATAATAAACGACAGAGGTGATTGACATGCGATTAACCATGTACACAGATTATTCATTACGCACACTACTATATTTAAGCCTAACCGATAACAAACAACTCACAACCATACAAGAAATTTCAGACGCTTACCACATTTCAAAAAACCACTTAATGAAAGTCACACACCAACTCGGCAAAATGGGCTACATCGAAACCGTCCAAGGCAGAAACGGTGGAATTCGCCTAAAAGTAAAACCAGAACAATTAAATATCGGCGAAATCGCTAGACAAACTGAAGATGACTTTCACCTAGTTGAATGCTTTTCCAACAACAATCAATGTGTCATCACACCCGCTTGCCAACTCAGACACGTCCTACACGAAGCACTCGTCGCATTCATACAAGTCCTGGACCAATACACAATAGCAGATGTCATCGCACAACCTGACATGTACAAAACATTATTACAACTGGAGGACATCGACAAATGATACAATCAATTGCCGTTTATTGCGGCTCACGCTCCGGTTGGAATGAACAATTCACAGCCGACGCTAAACAACTCGGTAAATTACTCGCTCAACACCAAATTACACTCATTTATGGCGGAGCCACTGTTGGTTTAATGGGCGCAGTAGCAGACGCAACTTTACAACAAGGCGGACAAGTAATTGGCGTCATGCCCGAAGTACTCGTTTCCAAAGAGATTAGCCACTTAGGATTAACTGAAATCCACACAGTCCCAGATATGCACAGCAGAAAGTTAAAAATGATGGAACTCGCAGATGCTTTTATTGCTTTACCTGGAGGACCTGGAACAATGGAAGAATTATTTGAAGTCTTCACATGGATGAAAATCGGCATACATAGAAAACCCATTGCGATTCTAAATAGCAGTGGCTATTATGATGATTTGATTCAATTTTTACAAACGATGAGTGATCAAGATTTTTTATTACCAGAAGAATTGACTTATTTGCTTATTGAAGACTCACCTGAAGCGGTGATTGAAGGAGTGTTGAAACGATGAATCCTACGATGGAAGCGATTATCTCAAAATTTGAAACGAGTGAACATTGGAAAACATACGGTGTCCGTTGCCTCAATTGTTCACCAGAGCAAGTGATACTAGAATTACCTTACCAAGAAATGTTTGCTAACGTCAGAGGCATGATTCATGGAGGCGTTATGATGTCGCTGATGGACACTGCCATGGGGATGCACGGTGTGGCATTAGGTCATGCAGAAGTGATGACCATTTCCCTCCAAACTAATTTTGTGCAAGGGGCAAAAGAAGAGCGATTAATCGCCAAAACTTCACTCGTTACAGAAACAAGAAGTACCGCATTGTTACAATGTCATCTCACCAATGATCAAGATGAACTCATCGCCTTTGCGAACGCTACTTTTAGAACCTTAGGATAAAAGGAGACCATTGTACATTTGGCGTACAATGGTCTCCTTTTTTCATTTTCGCGGTTTGCCTTGATTGGTCCAAAAATAGAGCACGATAAAACAAACAATCGGCGTACTCGTTGCAATGACCATCGTATTAGGCGATCGTAACACAATAAAAACAAGTACAAGGGCGATGCCTAACCCGAAGACAATTAAAAATTTGAGTATATTGGACATATTTGTCACTCCTCAGTCAATTCATCTCACGCTCTACCAACTTCAAATAAAGGAGGCAGCTCATCCTTCCAAGAGAAGCACACTTCCCTTGAAGACTGTTCCCTTTTATTATAACGAATGAGTAGCGGCAATGGTGTCATTAAACGGAGTGAATTGTTACAAACTGCTGTCGCCATCTTCTTTTCAGAATGATATATCTTAACCATTCGTCCACAGCTAAACCTATCCAAACCCCTACTAAACCTACTGACGTATGAAGTGTCAAAAAATAAGCTAAGGGCAAACCAATCAAAAACATACTGACGATGCCAATGAATGCTGGAAATTGAGCATCCCCCATCGCACGGAGACTATGAACAATCACCATATTCATACTCCCCGCACTATCCACTACAATAGAAAGTACAAGTAACTGAAAAACTCGCCTGACAATCTCACTATCTTCCGTCACATAAGGCATAATCAAAGGACTGGCTAAACTAATCACGAGCACACTACTAATCGTTAAATAGAAGGACCATTTGACACTTTTTGCCGTGGTACGTTGCATCATTTGCCAGTCTCTTTGACCATAAGCTCTTGCCACTAGAATAGACGTTGCACTGGATAAGGCAATCGCAAATAAATAGACGAAAGAAGTGAACGTAAATACATAATTTCGAATCGCTAATTCTTTCATACCGAGCATTGCCACCACGCTTAACAAACCAATTTGCAACCCTCTATACAACACTTTTTCTAAAGCACCTGGCCAACCTAAAGATACAATCGCTCGTAACTTACCAGCACGAGAGGTTTCCTGACGTCTCTTGATGGCTTCTTGGTAGTGACTCCAAAACAGACGCACCGCAAAAATCACTCCAAGTAACCGACTGACAACTGTCCCTATTGCCGCTCCTAAAACACCTAAAGCAGGCATGCCAAACCATCCGAATATGAGGAGACCATTCAATAAAAGGTTGATGATGTTCATTTGGAATGAAATGTTCATCATTTGTTTTGTTGCTCCAGCTGTTCGTAGAAGTGTGGAAAAAATTTGTAAGAAGGACTGAAAGATAAAACCAGCCCCGACCACTTTTAAATACAATGCCCCAAGAACAAGTGCTTGCCCTTCTACACCGAGTAGGCGAAGTAATCTTTCACCCGCAACCCATAGGAATATACTAAGCAAAAATCCAACGACTGCATGGAGAATAAGCGCAATTACCGTATATTGCCCCGCTTCTCCTACCCGCTCTCCCCCCATGGCTCGTGCGACAAGTATGCCTGCCCCAATACTCACCACACCAACGACGATAATCGCCAGTTGTATGTATTGATTCGCAGCTCCAACCCCTGCAACCGCCTCATCTGATACTTGACTCAGCATCATGACATCCACAAAGCCTAGTAATGTAAATAAAAAGGTTTCAATAAAAATAGGCCATGCCAATCGCTTTAATGTAAAAGGTTCGTTCAAGTTAACCCCATCTTTCATTTAAAAAGAAGTGCCTACGCACCTCTTTGTCTTTCTATGCTTCTACTTCTAATACAATATCCAGTTCAATCGCACAGCCACGCGGCAAAATAGCTCCAATTGCTGTACGAGCATGTGCGCCAATATCTTCACCAAATACTTCAACAAAAAGATCTGATGCACCATTCATAACCACTGCTTGCTTTGTAAAATCAGGTGCTGCATTCACAAAACCTACTAACTTTACGAATCGTTTCACTTTTGATAAATCACCAAGTTCATGTTTCATGACGGCAATGGCATATAAAGCCGTATCACGTGCTGCAGCATACGCCTCTTCTTCAGAGACATCATCCCCTACTTTTCCAATAGTGTCGTACGATAAGGTCCCTGATAAAAATAATAATTGACCGGTTTGTACACTGCGCACATAATTGCCTGGACTCCCGACTAATTCTGGTAATGTTAAGCCTAATTCTTCTAATCGCTGTTCAATTTGCATGTGGATTCCCCCTTAGGTTTGTTTATCTTCTACTCTAGCTGATTATTAGGAAAATGAAAAGGAGTGATTCTTAAGAATGACCTGTCAGACTAAAAATCTTCCTTCACAACTCCAATGTAAAAAATTCCGACCGGAAAAGAAATCAACATGTGTCTAGTCTGCACAGCATTACCAACACTAACGACATTTGCTCTTTTACAATCGTCCCCACGAAATCTTGACTCATTCATTTGACGAATGAATATTATATTCGTTATAGTAAATATAAGCTTTTGAAAGCGTTCACAAAGGAGGAAGTGTCATGGGAGAAATGAAGAATTATCCGCAACAACCACATGGGGGAAAACTCGTCAATCGGGTATTAGAAGGTGAAGCGAAGCAGCAAGCCATTGAAAAAGCAAAACAATTACCTACCATTGTGATTGATTTAGAAGCAATCATCACAGTAGAAATGATAGCAACTGGGGTCTTATCACCAAACGAAGGATTTATGTCCGAAGAAGATTATTTAGCAGTCTTAAAAACAGGTCGCTTGGCGAATGGTGTCGTTTGGCCCGTTCCACTCAGCTTTGCGCCAACTGGCAAACTCAATCAGGAAGTTATTCAAACCTTAGCTGTTGGGGATGAAGTGGTATTAGCCGATTACTATTTAAATCCGGTCGCTATTTTAACGGTCAATGATATTTTTGACTATGATAAAGAAATGCGTGCCCAAGAATTATTCAATACAACGGACCGCCACCACCCTGGAGTTGATTCTATTTTCAGAAGAATGGGAGATGTATCTCTTGGCGGAACAATCGATTTAATTCAACGCGTAGACTGGGGTCCATTTGAAAAAATGCGGATGGAACCGAAAGATACTTGGCGTTACTTTTATGAAGAAAAAGGATACAAAACGGTTGGAGGCTTTATTACAGGAGCCAACCCCCTTCATAGAGGGCATGAATACATTCATAAAAATGCACTTGAAACATTAGATGCAGTATTAATACAACCTCTCGTTGAACTCGCAAAAAGAGAATATACACGTCATGAATACCGAATGCTCGCTTATCGGGCAGTCGTTGAATCTTATTATCCAAAAGAACGTGCACTATTGTCCCCTCTCCGGGTCACTTATATCTTCGCTGGTCCAAGAGAGACGATTTTACACGCCCTCATTATGAAAAATTATGGCGCCACGCATGCCTTAATTGGACGGGATCATGCGGGGGTAGGAGATTTTTATGATAAATATGAATCACACTCTATTTTCGATCAATTTACACCTGAAGAACTTGGAATTGAAGTCCGTTTATTCCATGAAGTCTTCTATTGTACGCGTTGTGCCAACTTAGCGAGTGAACAAACGTGTCCGCACTCTGACCGCTATCGAATCAATATTTCAGGAACAGGGATTCGAGAACTCTTACGTCACGGAATTATGCCACCGAAAGAAATTGTTCGCCCAGAATCTGCACGCATTGCGATGCAAGGGGTTCAGCCAAAAGGTGTGGATAGCGATGGCGAATCTATCACGCCTGTTGGTAAAACACTGAATAGTATCTTCCCTTACTATAAGAAGACACGTGGCATTGGACGAGGCGATTTCGGACGCGAATGGAATATTCCTGAATTCACAATTGATGATTTGCACCAAGCCATCATGGATGTTCGTATGCATGCCGACACGATTTACCGAGATGTGTTTGATGAATTTAGTTATGTGACAGATATCAGTCGAAATGTACAACCGACTTGGCGTACAGAAGCAAGGGAAACACTCTTTGTCCATCAACAAATGGTGGTCGATGATTTACGACAAAAAGCCGAGCTTGCAGAAGAAAAAGTAGCAGATGAATTCATGTATCAACCTCGTCATGAAGCGGAAAGAGAACTTCATGTAGCAGAACAAATTTTATCAGAGCTTTCTCAGCCAATCGATGTGAAAAAAGTTCGTTCTAGAATTTGGAATCCCATGCCTTACCACCGTTACCGAGGAGATGACGAAGAATAAATCAAAACAGCGAGACTGCCTGCATTTAGGTCGTCTCGCCTTTTGGATTCTCATTTTTTCTTGTGTAATCGTTTTGCTGTTAAAACAGAACCGTTGGATTCTCTAAGCATTAAATCATAATCTGAGAGCAACCGAATGAAATTGAGAAATCCAATCTCAAACATGACTTTTGCATAGCCTTTCATATCCAACTTCAATGATTGCTGCACCTCTCGTTTTGCCAAGGCAGTCGCTTCTTTAGAACTTTCCACATCCTCGGGGAGTTGTAACTCTTTCCCGACACCTACAAAAGGAAGTAGTGCATGTGCTAAAGGATCGCCCAAATAAAAAAATGAATCCTTCGCAGCTAGTCGTTCTTTTAACTCTTTTTTAGTTGTAATCATCTTTTTTCTCTCCTTACACACCTGTCCAACAAGCATCGCCTTCTGGTGCATCACTTTCACATTTCGGACAACCTAAATGCTGATTTTCTTCATTTAACGGATAACCACAAATCTCACAACGTAATTTTTCTTGTTCAGTCATGTGTATCACCTCACCTTACTTTACCACGGAAGTTGCATTTCCATCTATTGTTTGGCACCACTAGCGCGTTCATCTAAATAACGATAGAGTGTAGATTTACTAATGCCTGTTTGTTCTTTAATTTCAAACAATGTAAAATCGCCACTATCATACATGTCAAACGCTTGTTGCAATTGATCTTGACTCTTTTTGGGACGTCCGATCACTATGCCTTTTGCTTTCGCCTGTTGGAGTGAAAATGTAGTGGACTGGCTCAGTAAACGTGATTGCAGTTGTGACGTCCACTGTAACATATCCAATAATGTCCAATCCCTCGTCAATTCTGAAGTGATGCCCTCGTCGATAAAAATCAACGTGAAATCCTCCTTGTTGGCAATTCGTAAAGCATCAATCAGTTGTTGAGTTGAATCTGCAAGTACAACTAAATTTTGAAAGTAAATGGTATCACTTGGCTGCGCTGCCTCAAACAAACTTTCTAACGCTACTCTTTTCTTAGCAAGTCCGTGTTGCTCTTGAAATATTTCATCCATTGCAATCTCATTTAATTGATGATGGATGTCTTGATCCGTATAAATCGGACGTTGATAACCTAATCGCATAGTTCGCCTTCTTCCTAAAACGATTCCTTTTTGGGAATATTCATGTTATGATACTTCCATTCTAACATTGAACAGTAGGTACTGTCAGTGTGCTTTAAAAGGTGATTGAGTCAAGTTTTCATGGATATGATTTTAAAAGAGATAATTTCTTCTTATGAAGTTTTATTTGTCTTTGTCATCAAGTGAATACTGAATACACGTTGATTTCCGTTCCAGGCGGCCCTTTCCTGCGGGCATGGCTCCAAAGTCCTCATCGCGAAAATCGCGCTCTTCCGGGTTTTTCCGCGCATGCTATTCCCGCGGGAGTTGCCGCCTTGCACTCCAATCAAC
>JASLCF010000213.1 GCA_030146155.1 Savagea sp. | reverse complement strand
TATTAAAAAAGTTGAAAGAAATCGAAAGGGGGATGGGACTGCGCGATTAGGCACTCATTTAGCTCGTTTTCAAGCGATTCACGATTACCATGAAAAGACGAAAAGCCCCATTTTATTACTCTGTGAAATCTTAGGAGTCTCGCGATCTGGATACTATAGATGGTTAAAGCATGAGCCTACAACACAACAGAAAGAAAATGAATGGTTGATGGAGAAAATCAAAGAAGTATTCAAGAATAGGAACGGTATCTATGGCTATCGTCGAATCACAATGGAGATCAATCGCACATTTAAGAAACAATATAACCCGAAAAGAATCCGTCGTTTAATGAATGAAATGGGCCTCAAATCGCATATTCGACGTTCGAATGGTTACTCAACAAAAACAAGCTACGTAAATATTGAAGAGAACATTTTAAACCGAGAATTTAGCGCAGAGAAACCAAATGAGAAATGGGTGACCGACATTACGCATATGACTTACGGCTTTGGCAACAAAGCTTATTTAAGCGCGATTAAAGACCTTTATGACGGCTCTATCGTCGCTTATCAAGTGAGCCGAAATAATGACAATCCATTGGTCATGAAAACGTTAGAAACCGCTATAGAGGCATATCCAAACGCAAAACCATTGATTCATAGTGATCGCGGTTCCCAATACACGTCAAAGGAATATCGTTATCTGACAACAGTAGCTGGAATGACGCGCAGTATGTCACGTGTGGGAAATTGTATAGATAACGCACCGATTGAAAGTTTCTTTGGTCACTTTAAATGCGAAACATACGATTTGAAAAATTATCGTACTTTCGAGGAGTTAGAAAAGGACATTGACGAGTACATTAAATTTTATAACGAGGAACGATATCAAGAGAAGTTAAACAGCCTAGCACCGATGGAATTTCGGTACCAGGCTGTGGCATAAAGCTTTTGTTTTTTCGTTGTCTACTTGACAGGACGCAGTTCAGGCGGAGAGTGATTCTCCGTCTTTTATTATTCAATTAGAAACACTTTCCACTCCTCACTTGCTTTCCATTTTTTATGTAAACGCTTCAATAAAATAAGTACCAACTTTCTCTTCCTACCAAAAGCCACTCGTCTAGCGATTTAAACAGCTTATTCCTCCCATTCCTTACGCTATTTTTAGATTTTTTCATAAATTCCAACTTTTTATTTGTTTATTTTTTTGCTATAATGAATAAAGTGAAACTTCACCTAGGGATTGGGAACTGTTTTTGCCTAGTGTTGGTTGAACAACGGGATTATTTTAGAGAGAGATGGGGGAATAGGCATGGAGAAAAAAGTAGACTTTTCACAAAAAGAAGCAATGATCTATAGTCAACGCATTGCACAAATGGCTAAAGCCTTGTGGAAAGCTGTAGAAAAAGATTGGCAATGTTGGATCAAGCCATACAAACTCAATATTAATGAACATCATATTCTGTGGATTGCATACCATATGCAAGGAGCGACAATATCAGATATCGCAAAATTTGGGGTCATGCACGTATCCACAGCCTTTAACTTTTCAAAAAAATTAGAAGAACGCGGCCTGTTAAAGTTCTATAAACGCGAAGACGACCGAAGAAACACCTATGTCGCAGTGACTGATGAAGGAGAAACATTAATTCTTAAAATGAATGTCAATTATTATGATACTGAACATTCTGTTTTAAATGGCTCTCTACCGATTAAAGAACTTTACGGACGTTTCCCAGAATTTATTGAAGTCATGTCTGTCATTCGCAATATTTACGGTGCAGATTATATGGAAATTTTCGAACGCGGCTTTGATAATATCGAAAAAACATTCAGTGAGGAAGACGGACAATTACTCGCTACGCCTTTAGAAAAAAATGAATCCGCTTTCTTTGTTGAATTTTCAAATGTGGAAGAATTGAAAGAAGAAGAAAACAATTAAACGTTACCAAAGAAATCACCGATTCGTTTCTTTTCTATGATTATTCATGATAAGATAAAATGAATCACTAGAGAGCTGTTGCCCATTAGAAAAGGCAAACGAAAAGAAGTAAAGGAGGGCTCACTTTGATTTTATTAATGACGGTTGTTGTATCCCTATTCTTTTTATTTCAAATCAACCGAATGACGTATGCACTTTGTTCGGCGAAAGATATTGAAGAATCGAAGCAGCCCAAAGTTTATCGCACAGTCAATACGTTACTCTTAATTTTAATGCTGACGTATTATGTACAAGTTTATTATGTCATTTAAGTGATTGGGAGAATTTCATCCCATGCAAAAGCGACGCCACGAATTTATCATCCGTAGCGTCGCTTTTTTTATGATTGTTTCTTTTGTTTTTTACGTTGTCTTTGAATGCGTTTCGAACGAAGCACACGCACGGATAAATAAATACCGGTAATCGTCAAAAACACCATAACAATTGCAGATACATCATTTAACCAAATGAATTTAAAACTATCCACAATCCCCACATGCAAGTCATGCATCCATTTCTTCACGGCTGTGTCACTATAGGCTTTCGCAATCTC
>JASLCF010000039.1 GCA_030146155.1 Savagea sp. | reverse complement strand
GATGGTTTAATTATATTAAACTAACTATGAAAGGAATTGATTGAAATGAAACATCAACAACTCTGGTTGTACACTTTTAGCAACCTTGTCGCAGGATTAGGCGCACAGACGTATGCATTTGCCTTAAGCTTTTATATTTTAAAAGAGACCGGTTCCGCATTAGGATTCGCTGTCCAACTGATTGCCAATGTCGTCCCAAGAACATTGATGAGTCCCTTATTCGGAGTTTGGGCTGATCGGTATGCGAAGAAAAAATTATTACTTATTTCGCAAGCGATGTCCATTGGCATTGTATCTATCCTTTTAATTTTTATTTCTTTAAAGGGTATTGCTCTTCCTTTACTTTATGTCACAACCGCCTTTCTCTCGATGACGAGTGCCTGTACTTCAATTACTTTCAGTGCCTCGATCACACAGCTCTTTTCAAAGGATATGATTCAACGGGCAACAAGTATGAATCAATTGGCTATTTCATCGGCCGCTTTAATCAGCCCCATTGTAGGAGGCGTACTCTATGGCTTGTTTACCTTCGAACAAATTTTGATACTGTTTATCGTCTTATTCTCACTTGCTTGGTTGATGAATACTCAGCTCATCTTTCAACCTGTGGCGTCACTTTCAACCACAGAAACAAATGTACAAATGATGCAAGCCATGAAAGACGGTTGGCAATATGTAAAAAAACATCCCATCGCTTTTCGTTTCATGCTATTAACACTCGCTTTAAATTTCATCTTTTCAGCTTACGAAGTCGGTTATTCTTTCACTGTCATTCAATCTTTCGGTTTATCTTCACAAGCCTTTGGTCTGACACAAGCAGGTTTTGCACTCGGCATGTTGGTGACTTCAATTGTCATAGCTTCTTTGCCACCGATTCAACGGCCCTTGATCCTCGTCAAATATTTTTTAATGGGAACAGGTCTGGTCATCCTTTTCGTTACACTCCCTTTTCGATTCACTTTGACACCTACTGCATTAGTCCTTTATTTTTTCAGCTTAGAAATTGCGTTAGGCGTTTGTATCACGGCAGTCAACACGATCACTCTCACTTTATTACAACAAGTGGTTGAAGATTCAATGAAAGGGCGTTTCTTCGGTTTACTTGAATCCTTTGCTTTAGCCATTGTTCCGATTGCTTTTATCCTTTTCGGCTTCCTTTACGACCAATTTTCTGCACAATGGTTAATGATTGGGATTGGTGTAAGTTGTATCCTTTTTGTATCCATCAGCTTATCGCGACGAAATATTCAGTCGCTCACTCAACGGATGGAACAGTTTTAAAGAAAAATACCATTCATAATAAAAAAGGAGTTTATTCGCTCACATGAGAACGAATAAACTCCTTTTTCTAACCTCTACACTTTGCGAGTAGCAGACATTCAATCGTGCGTATAATATCTACTACAACAACTTAGGAATCACATGAATGATTGGAACGTCTAGCTTTAAATAGATAAACGATAAACACCAGCAAACTCAGTAAAGAAGTGACTAATGCTGGGATAAAGAAAGGTGGACGATACGTCAGTGTGATTTGATGTTGTCCACTTCTTAATGGGACAGCCATAAACGCATAATTCGCCTGTACAATATCTACCTTTTCACCCTCGACACGTGCTTGCCAACCTCGTTCATAAGGAATCGGCAAAACAGCATACGTATCTTCTTTCACAGGGTCGATTTCGATTTGCACATGCGAACCATTCCACTCCACTTTTTCCATCTGCGTATGTTCTTGTGCATATGCCTCTTTTAAAATGGCATAATCTTCAACAGTCCATGACACATCTTTAAAGGTATAAACACCTTTTGGCAAACGAAAATCAATCGTTGGGGCTGCCTTCACTCTTAATGTAACATCTTTCACACCTGTTCGATAAATAGAAGTCGGCTTTTTTCGTGTCGTCTTCATTTCATTTGCTTCAATCGTAAAGCCTTTATCTTGATCTAACCGTTCAACTGTAAAGGAAACATAGACATCTTCAGCAGTAGCAGCTTGAGCTAATGATAAAGTCAATCCGCCATTTTTACGGTGCACCGTCAATGTCTCTCCGTCCCACGTCGCATCTCTTGGTTGAAGTTGCTTATTATCTTGATAAACGACCACCTCAGGTATAGGAGATGGTTTGTCTTCCTTCGATAAAATAACCCCTTGTACCAGTGCTTGCTCGCGGGCTAATGGAGAAGCTTCAGCCAAGTCCGCTTCAGCAAAAACAGTTTGAGTTAAATGTACAAAAGGAAGCGGGTATTGATTTTCATAGGCGATATAGTCCCCTTCACGGTCAATTGCTTGAAAACCAAATGGGACTTGATGATCATCTGTTTTACGAATAATATACGGTGCGGCTAGTCGACTATGCAAATTCGCACGTTGCCCATATGTCATATAACGACTGACCGTTTCTCTTCCCATATCGATGGCTAAATCAAACAAATAAAATTCCAAAATTTCTCGATTTAAAATACTGGAGTAAACACTCACGCCATTAAAATGTTGCACAATCGGCGTATTATTCCGTGTAGGATTCATAAAATCAATCCGACTCATTCGATCAGGCTGTCTTTGCTCTAACCGACGAATGAGTGCCCGTTGATCTGCATGGTCGTACGCTTCACTCGAAAAAAAGGCACGCGTTACTTCTTGTTTCTTTTCAATAGTAGGCAATTTGACTAATTGGTAAGTATTCGCAATAAAGAGTGCGAGTACAATCGTAGTCATCCCTGCTTTTTTAGGATGCTTCCAAAAGAAAAAGCCAATCAGTAACACGCCAATGAACACTGCATTAATCCATACATACGATAAATTCGAACGATAGATGTCTGTATACGTCGCGATTGAATCAGACCAACCAAAGTACAATTGAAATGCGACGATATAAGCGACAATGAGTAAGTAAAATGCCATACGAATCGATCGTTTAGGTAACCGTTCAAACGTTTGAACCATAATACCGACTAAAATCGCACTTAATAAACCAATGAAATATTCCCAACGAAATTGTGGGGCTGAAAAACCATTAAAAAGACTGCCAACTTTAGGGCTGCCATGTAACACAACCATGATGAGCAAGGTAATCGCTGTGACTCGGAAATATTTATTGCGATATAAGGGAAATAAAAACAATGCAAATAAGCCGACTGTATGCATGGTCATCGTCGTACTACCAATAATTAATCCATCTTTCCATTGATACCAAGGAATTGGGTCAGTATAAGCTGGGCGGTAATTGTTCAAAAAGCCGTAAGCAGAGGGAATAAATGAAACCGCAGCTAACAATAAACCAAACAAACCACCAGCAATGTAATAGATCCCTTGCTTCCACCAAACAAGCTCTCCCTCTCTAATTTGAACAAATTGACGAGCTACAATATAAATGAAAGCCAAAATGAAATTAATATAGGCAAAATAAAAATTATCAACTAATTGAATGGCGATCATCACGATGAATGCATCGACTTTTCCTTTTTGAATTAACCGTTCAATGGCAATTAAAAGTAAAGGAAGCCACAGCATCGCATCCGCAAAAAATTCCCAGTAGGTGACATGACGGAAATAGATGACACTTGTCGCATAGACAACCGCACCTACTAAAGATGCCCACTCATTTAATCGTAATTTTCTTAATAAATAGGTGGTAGCGACCAGGATGCCTGTCATACGTAACACACTGATGACCAAAATCGCATCTGCCCAGTATTGTACGTCTGGTGTTTGAATAAGACCGATACTTTCTAATACAAAAGTGAATAAAAACGATAGTAAAAAAAGAATAGAGGTCGCGTAATAATAACCAAGCTGTGAATAAGTACCGCCACCAATACCAAAGCGTTCTGAATAAAAGAATTCGCCGGATTGGTACATTTCATATAATAATTGTTTGAATGGCAACATTTGAGAAACCCCATCGCCAATTCCTACCATATATCGCCCGTCCAGCCATTCTGAAATAAAAAACAAGTGCGCCAACAATGCGAGTACAATACTTAGAATGACGACATGTGACCAGCGATTCAGTTGTATCGTCCACTTCATTTCTTCATAATCTTTCCTGTAATGATAAATGTAATTGGAACGGTTAAAAACATTGCAAAAATCGGCGCATAAATACTACTCATTTGAAGCCAGTTCACAAAAACATATAAAAAAGTAGTCGAACAAATCACATTCACTACTTGTGTAATCGGAAATTGTAAAAATTTCTTCCACGTCGGCTTCACACGGTAAGTAAAGTATGAATTCAGAAAAAATGAAGCGATGACACTTAATATAATGCCAATCCAGTGTGAGAATACATAAGGAATTTGAAGAAGAAGTAATGCGATTAAATAAATGCCATAATAAATGCCCGTATTCAATACACCAATGATGCCAAAACGAATAAACTCATTTTGAAATAGTTTCTTCATGGTGAACTCCTTTCTTTTTAGAACGTTCCTTCACAATATAGTGAGGCCTTTTTTTAGTTTCATTATAAATACGCCCAATGTATTCACCAATGACACCCATCCCGATTAATTGAATACTTCCCATGAATAGGACGGCTGAAATGACTGTAAAATAACCAGGGACATCAATGCCATGACGAATAATTTGGAAAAAGGTAAGAATAATATAAAGAAGCGACACTGAGAAAGTAATTGCCCCAAGATAGAAAAAGATACGAAGCGGCTTTGAGTTAAAAGATAATATGCCATCGACGCCATAATTAATGAGTTGCTTCAAACTCCATTTCGTCTCTCCATGTGCACGTTGCTCATTTTCATAAGGAATCACTAATTGATTCAAACCAATCCAAGCATACAACCCTTTTGAAAAACGATTCGTTTCACCCAGTGCCACTAATTCATCGACGGCTTTTCGACTTAAACAACGGAAATCCCCTTCCCCATCAGCTAAATCTACTTCAACCATTCGATTCACTAATTGATAGTAGAATGAACTCAGTTTAGAACGTAAAAATGAATCACCTGTACGATTGCGTTTGGCAATTACTTGGTCATATCCTTCTTCATAACCGGCTAATAATTCGGGAATGAGTGATGGTGGATGTTGTAAATCTCCATCCATCAGTATGACGGCATCCCCTGATGCATATTGAAGTCCTGCAATTAATGCTGCTTCTTTCCCAAAATTTCTTGAAAAGGAAACATACTCTACATGCGCATCTTTCGCATGAAGTTCTCTTAAACGAGCTAATGTTTGATCTGAACTACCATCATCAATAAAAACGAGTTCATACGTATAAGGTAGCACTTGCATCTGTTGTTGAATTGCTGCTACGACAAGCGACACATTATCCGCTTCATTAAATGAGGGAATAATAAACGAGATTTGTTTCATCAATAACGCCTTCTTTCTAAAGATCCTTCTATTCAACGTATGAAGGACGCTGTAAGTTTCATTCAATTTCTTAAGATTCCCTTAAATGGAGAAGTTCAATCATTTTTTCAAGCTGATTGCTTTTTAAGTTTACATAATATATATATGTAACCCTCATTTATTGTCGGTATAAAGATAATAATAATACGGCTGATACCCATTTTTCTTCTTGGGATAATTCTTTGGCCAGTTTGGCATAGGGAACGACCGCTTGGAATTGAAAAAGTGGTGAGGTTGCATAAGGAAAGCGACCAAATCGATAGGATAAAAGTAAAAGATTCGTCTCTGTATAGATATCGATATCCCCCGATAGATTATCTGCTTGAAATTCAATCATTACTTGCGGCTCTTCCTTTAAGATAACACCCGTTGAACGTAACAAGTTTTTCTGAGTCGGAAACAAAATTTCAGCTATTCTATTGTTGCTTTCATCATTAATCGCATAGCGGATTTCTTTTAATGTAAACTGTGTGGTATACCTACCCAGTAAACTTCCATCCGGTGTCACTGCTTCAAATGAATAACGCACCCAAGGAAACGTCAAGGCTTGTCTGCCCATGATGAATAAGAGTAATCGCGCTACTAGTCCTTGTTGTTTTTGCGGACGAACGCTCAACCATTCTTCTCCTGTAGAGGTCACAAAGATATGCGCTGGCATCCAACCTACAACTGGCTGAACAATCAATTCTGACGTATCAGCGAGTAGAGGTAATTGTTGTACCCTTTGATTCTGTTGCTCAGCTTGTTCAACAGCTCGAAAATGAATAAGGCCAGCTATTCCTCCAATAAAAAAAAGAGGGCCAGTTACCGCTGCATAGATCGCGGTTTCTGACCACCTTTTGTCTTGAATTAAAAAGATAATAATTGCGAAAAGTATTGAAATTGTACCGAATCCGATGGATAACCAACTTGCACGCGATAGATTCTTCTTCAATTCAACTACCTCCTCAACCATTTAATTCATTATTTGTTCGTTTGTGTGTTATAAAAACGTAATCTCTTGATTCGTCATTTCACCAATAATCGCTAAAGATTCCACACGAATGCCTTTATCACGAATTAAAGCCCCCCCATTTTGGAAGCCTTTTTCAATAACGATGCCCACACCCGCTACTTCAGCGCCTGCTTCTTTACAAATGTCTAATAACCCTAAAACGGCTTGACCATTTGCTAAGAAATCATCAATTAATAATACTTTATCTTCAGCAGTTACAAAATCGCCACTTACTGCAATATCGCTTGATACTTGTTTCGTAAATGAATAAACAGAAGCTTTATACAAATTATCCGTTAAAGTCAACGATTGGTGTTTACGTGCAAAAACAACAGGAACTTCTAACTTTAATCCTGTCATAACAGCTGGTGCAATACCTGATGACTCAATCGTCACAACTTTAGTAATGCCTTCATTTTCAAAAAGACGTGCAAATTCTTTTCCAATTTCAACCATTAACTTTGGATCAATTTGATGATTTAAAAAAGTATCTACTTTTAGTACAGTGTCGCTTAATACGCGACCTTCAGCAACAATTTTATCTTTTAACAACTGCATATTTTGCTCTCTCCTTCAAAAATTACGGTCCTTAAAGTGTAGCAAGTTTAAAGATGAATTTCAACACCATTTTGTGATGTCTTCGTAACAACGATCTTGACAATGACCTTTGTGGGTTACTATTCCTTTGACAATTGGGCTTCTATTCTTATTTTTGGAATAGGTAGTAGTTTTATATTCGGGATGATTATCCGCTCAATCGGTCAGCCTTCATAACAGTAAGTTCATTCAAAAAAGAGTAAGGAGAACAATGCTCTTCTCTCTACTCTTTTTGATTTTATTTTGCTTCATAAAATAGTCTCTACACACTGCTTAACGATGGTTTTTTCGAAAACGCGCCACATCTGATAACGTGATAATACCAATAATCGTTTCCGTCTCTTTGCCATGTTGAGTAATTAACGCACTCGCCAACGCTCTTCCCTTTTTAGCTTCTTCGGCAAATCGATCTTCTAACTCAATTAAAGACATCCGTCGATGAATAAAAAGATAGCGTTTCTTTTCTTCAAACTTGAGTGCTTGCTTCAAGGTTTGTTCTTCGATATTCAATTGCTTCACCGTACAGTACGCGAACCATTTGGTTAAACCATGCTCTGTTAGGCAACCTACAAATTGTCCATTACGATACACCGGAAATTGATAAAAACCTTTATCGACAATGATTTTTAACACTTCTAACATATGAACGTCTTCCTCAAAAGTCACCACATCACTTAGAAAATGACTTTGCACTTTAATCGGATGCAATAAATCATCAGCGATTTCTTCGATTAAAGCGACCGTAAAGTCGTGCGGTTCAGCAATCACTCTTTGATCAGGGGTCGGATCATGCACAATCGCATTCCGAAGTTCTGCTAGTTCTAACAAATCTTTCGCATGTCTAGCGACTACCTTATCCGTTCGCTCTAATAAACGGACAGATTCACTAAACCCCACTCTCCGGTTCGTTTCTACATGATCTGCCATATATTTTTCTAAGGCTTGAAAAGTTTGAATAAAACGCACTGAATTTTTCATCTCGTTCCCCCTACTTATCCTGTGCCAATAACTTGATTTGTAATTCCTGAAACCTGAGCCACTCTCGAGGTGTTAACATTTTTTCAATCTCCTTTTGCACTTGTCGCTCAGCATCTTTTCCACGATGCCACGCCTTCAACCCATCAGGTGTAATCATCAATAAAAATACACGACCATCAGAAGGAGACTCCAACCTTTGCACCCAACCTTCTTCCACAAGTTGTGTCGTTACATTAGACAAAGTGGCTTTGGAGTAATTGTAATATAAAGCAATATCAGAAGCTTTCATCGGGCCATGCCGATGCAATACATCCAACACATGAAAACCTGTCACATGCGGCTTCTCATCCCAAGCCCTTAAAAATTGTTGCGTCAACTGTTCATTCAATAAATCCGTCAATCGAATCCAATCCATAACAGGTAATTGCATAACCTTCCCCCTCCACTCCATCTTCTTATTACAATATAGTATACAACAACTCCCCCTTTTAATCGTACGTTTTTTAAAAAGTCCAAACCCAAACCAAATGATTAACCTATCTTACGAGATAAGATTTTGAATTGTACTGGGGTTAACTTGCAATCATTTAGGTTCGGTTATAAGGGCAGAAATCGAGCAAGGGCTGTACAATCGCTACACAAACAGACCTTGCTTGCCTAGGGGCGTGGCTTGAACTAAATCGTGTCAGCTGCCGCTT
>JASLCF010000032.1 GCA_030146155.1 Savagea sp. | reverse complement strand
GCTATGAAAGTGTAGGAGGTTGTACAATGTTTAAACAATTATCACCCAATATTAAAGGCAGCATTACGCGCTCCATCTCACAAACATTCGAAAGATACATGAAAGAAATTGAATGGGATGAAAAGCGCTTTGATATTAGACACTTTGTTTTCATGTGGGAATCATATATAAAAGAAAAGACACTGTGGTATAAAAAACTGCCAGAGTATGTCATCAATAGTCCTCAGTTTCATGCAGAAGTGGCTACCAAAATTAATGAAGTCATTGAGCGAATGTTAACCGAGCCTGCTACAGAAGAACAAATTCAACGCATCGAAGCTTTACAAAAAGGCAAGAAGAAAAAATATACGTATAGTTGTAAAGCAGAGGCTCAATTCGTAGAAGATTTACTGAAGTCAAATCAATAAAATACTCCTCTTTTGAAGTGCACATTACCTGTTCACTTTTGAAAGAGGAGTATTTTTTATTGATCATTTTTAAGACGTGGTCGTTGTTTCATGTCTTTTTCGAAACGTTCGACTAAGTCCTCGCCCTCTATCCCTTCTGCAATCAATTCAGCTAAGAGCTGTTCTGCATATTGAGACCTCATACGTTTGAGCTGTCCACGAAGGAGTACAGCGTATTGATCCTCTCCGATATTTTTCATATCGAGGACGTTGACATAGAAAGCAGCAGGTTCATTATCTGGATAAGAAATGATGACTCTCGCCTCAAAGTTTTGTTCTGCTAAACTGAGCGTTTCAAAATAAGGACGGTGCTCACGAGAAAGGTATAATTCCATCAGCCAGATCCGCTCTTCGTTTTCTAGGTTCATCATAATTCCGTCAATTAACGGGACTTCCCAATAGCTGTTTTCCTGAATCAATTGAATCGACACCATTTTAAATGTTTTCACGAGTGAGCCCCTTTCTAAAAAGGCAATTTGTTTTGTTTACGCAATTCATTCTCTAAGAAAGGTTGTGCATGTAACAGATTCTTAAACGTCAAGTATTCTTCAATGATTTGTGAAGAAGCGGCTTGTTTCGTTAAATACGCACGAATTAAAATGTTTTTAGGTGTATGTGCAGCATCTATAAATTCGAGTAACTGTGTATCATAGCCAACGATGGTTAACAGTTGTGCACGAATTGCATCTGTAGCAAGCGAACTAAAGCGTTCTTTCATTAAGCCGTGCTTCAAGAGTGTTTGAAGAGGGGCTGAATCGATTTGATTCGCTAACTCGTGCTGACAGCAAGGGACGCTCAAAATGACCTTAGCGCCCCATTGTACGGCTTTAGACAACGCCATATCTGTCGCTACATCACATGCATGTAAAGTAATGACCATATCTACAGATTCACCTGTATAGTCACTAATATCCCCTACCTTGAATTGTAACTGTTCATAGTTCAATTGTTTAGCAAGTGCGTCGCAATGAGCAATCACTTCTTTCTTTAAATCCAACCCTGTGATTTGTACTTGTTTTTGTTTCTCCACAGTTAAATAATGATAGAGAGCAAAAGTTAAGTAAGATTTACCGCTACCGAAATCGATAATTTTAATTGGCCGATCATTCGGTAGATGAGAAAGTGTATCCTCTACCATTTCTACAAAACGATTAATTTGTTTAAATTTATCTCGTTTGGCTGCTTTGATTTTACCCTCGCTCGTTTGCACCCCTAAAGCGACAAGAAAAGGGTAGATTGTCCCTTCTTGTAAGAGGTAATTTTTTTGGCGGTTATGAGAGAAGTCCACTTTGCTTTCCTCACGCTTAGGTGTATGTTTCACAAGCACTTTAAACTTTTTAGAGATTTGGTAATGGCTCCGTTCTGTTGTCGTTTCAATGTGAATTTGTCGAAATTGCTCAAAGAGTTGTTGAACGGTTGAAGCGATGAGCGTCGGTTCTTTATTTTCATGATGTAAGACATGTTCTTGTTGAAATTCAAATTGAACAATGGGTTGGTTTTTTAAATGAATTTGTTTCGCTTTTACTTTTTGAACGTCTTGAGACTTCAAACGTGGTTGACTAAAAGTAGCCTGTATAAAAGAGGGAGAAGCTAAGGTGTCAGTTAGTGTTTGGATCCATTCGTTCGTCATGTAGACACTCCTTTTACAATCTGTAGTATGTGTAGTTTACCATAGAAAAGAAGGGGCAGAAACGTTCATGTTTTTGAGGAGGGAGTAACTGCCTTATCCCACAAGTAGCCTATCCATTTGTTTAGACTCCGTGTTTGACTCTAAAGAAAATGGGTATAAAATAGGGAATATACATATAAAAAAGGAATGATGGCAAATGAAATGGCTAGGAACAATTTTATTAAATTCAGTTTTATTTTTATTTTTATCTTGGTTAATGCCAAGCTTTCATGTAGAAGACTTTGGAGCAGCATTGATTGCTAGTTTTGTATTAGCTTTAGTCAATATTTTAGTACGACCGATTCTTTATATTTTGACGCTACCAGCAACTCTTTTAACATTAGGTTTATTTTCATTTATTTTAAATGCATTGATGTTGCTCCTTGTGAATAAAATGACGGGAACGGGTTTTGAAATCACAGGTTTTGGTCAAGCTTTACTCATTGCTATTCTAATGGCGATTTTAAACGTCATTTTAAACAAAACCATTCTCAAACCGATCAAATCCTAAGGGAAGAAAAATTAAAAACGGATGCAATCCAAGGGAAGACTTGGAGTGTATCCGTTTTATACGTTAAGGATGAAGTTGAAAGCCATAAAGAATGCGCAAATGTTGGCAAGTTGAAACAGTCGCTTGGACTTCGAGGAGCCAATTGTATAATTCCGAAAAAATCACATGCGCAGCAACTTGTGCGGTATAACTCCATAAGCCATCTTGTTCTGACACAGTATAGGTTGAGAAGGAAGACGTATCCATTGGTTGGGCCCGGTGATAATGTATCGTTTTTGTACGCTCGAAAGGATAGGATAACCAATCACATAAAGAGGCTGTCGTTTGTCCGAACGTAAAAAGGGCAAGTTGTTGGAGTGAGGAAGAAGTTGCATCATTTGGGAGGCCGTTATGTATCGGTTTGAAAGCAGGTAATTCTTCTTTTGGCAAGCAGTACATTTGCCCAAGGGCTTGCAAAATAGCTGGATTGCTTGTAGAAAAAGCAGGGACACCATCAAAAGGTTGCCACTGCTCATCGATTTTAATTTCTAAGGAGCTACGAAATAAGACGTTCATTCTTCTTCTGAAAATTGACGGCTTGCTAACTCTTTCTCGTAAATAAAGAGGGCGTTTTTATCATCCGCAATTCGAGTGAGATACTGAATATGTGTATCAAACATAGACTCTTCTTCTACTTGTTCATCTAAGAACCATTGGAGGAAGGAAATAGTTGCATATTCTTTTTCTTCCCACGCAATGTCTGATAATGCATAGTACTGTTTAGTTACTTTCTTCTCCTGTGCAAGTGAGCGTTCGAACGTTTGAAGTAAAGAGGAGAATTCTGTTTCAGGTGCTTGTAGTCCTGTGAAAATTGCACGAACACCTCGGTCATTTAAATAATTGTAAATTTTCATTCCATGGAAACGCTCTTCTTTAGCTTGTTCTAAATAGAAGTTAGCAAAACCAGAGTAATCTTTGTCTTCGCAGTATGAAGCCACTGATAAATAGTAATGGGCTGCAGCGAATTCTTCATTCATTTGTTGATTGAGTGCATTTGCTAATTTTTCACTTAACATCGCGATCTCTCCTTTAAATGTGTTTAGTTGTACCTCTTTATCATAGTAAAACTCTTCCCTGAATGCGAATAATTGAAACGTTCTAAAAAAGTTCAAGAATAGAACTTTACAATTGGAAATAGACTGTTATCATAAAGGCGATAGGTGACAAATGTTGGCGGAGGTAGATATGAAAACCGAGCAATACTATGATCAGTTATTTAATATTTCTACAGGTGGAATACAGGATTGGAGTGAGTCGACACCTCATTTTAATCGGTATGAAGCGACGCCTTATTCAGCGCTTGATTTATTGTTTACCATGTTTGATTTACCCCATAAAGGTCGCATTATTGATTTTGGTTCAGGCAAAGGACGTATTCCTATTTATTTGCATCACCATTTTCCAAATCAAGTCTGTGGAATCGAACGAAATCAAAGTCTTTATGAACAGGCATTAACGAATACGGCTAATTACCAAAAGAAGCATCGTGTCAACAACAGGAAGTTGGATTGGATTCGTGGACAAGCAGAAGAGTATGAAATCAGGAAAGAAGATTGTATTTTTTATTTCTTTAATCCATTTTCATTAAGTATTTTTTCACAAGTAGTGATGAATATTTTTAAATCATTTGAAGAACATCCACGACCGATTTATTTGATTTTATTTTATGAAACAAAAGAGTACCGCGACTGGATTGAACGTTATACGACATTATCCATCATACAAGAAGTTGAAGTATCGGTAACAGATCCTTATGAAAGGTTTGTCATCTATACCAACTGACAGTAAGAAGAAAAAAACTCACACGATTGTGTGAGCATGCAAGGTGAAAATAATTAACGATGGGTGTATCCTTGTTTTTCGAGGGACTGTTTCATAAAAGTACGTTTAGGTTCCTTTAAGAAATCTGTCATTTGTTCTGTCCAAGAGCTGACTTTGCGATTTGAACTGCGATTCGCATAATAATTGTTCATCGTTTCATCATATTGAGGTAACAATTGACTATATTTTTTGTCGTCATATGTGTTTTCATGTAAAACGGCTTCAAGCGGTAAGCGAGGTTTCACTTCGTTCCGATAAACTGGAACACCGATTGTCATCGCGAATAGAGGCATTACACCTTTGGGTAAGTGGAAGAGTTCACTGATATCCTCAGGTGCATTCCGCACGCCTCCGATGTAACAAATGCCGTATCCTTTTGATTCGGCTGCGATGGCTACGTTTTGGGCGCAAAGTGCAACATCGATCGCTCCGACAAGCGTATTCTCTGCATAAGCATAAGTGATTTGTTCATCGTGTAAAGCAGCTGCCTGTTCTAGGCGAAAGTAGTCTGAACAGAATAGTAATACAACAGGTGCCCCTAAAATTTGTACGGGGTTGCTAGAAAATTCGGCGAGACGTTCTTTTAAAGCATCATCTGTGATGTGAAGAATAGAATAAGCTTGTACGAAGTGAGAACTAGCAGCATGTTGTCCTGCTTGAATCATTTCATGGAGAACTTCTGTTGGAATTTGTTCGTCTGTATACTTGCGAACAGAAGCATGTGAAGTCAGTAAATCAATCATGTAAAAAACCCCTTTCAACTGGTAAAAAATTTTGCATATAATAATTCTAGGATACATGATAAACTACTAGAGAGACAGAAAATAGCGTCTAAAATAGAAAATATTAATTTTAAAGAAGGTGCAAACAAAAATGGCTTGGTTAGAAGGTATTAACATTACGGTAACGCTACTTGTGCTGTTTTTAATTGTCATTCCACTCGGGACAATCTTTTACCTGTACCGTTTCGACAGAAAACAAAAACAACACGCAATTTTAAGAAACTTCCCATTACTAGGAAGAGTACGTTATATTTTAGAAAAGACAGGACCTGAGTTCCGTCAATATTTGTTTGATGGAGACAACGAAGGACGTCCTTTCAGTCGTGAACAGTACTTGAATATGGTAATGCCAGGGAAGTATTTAAGTAATGTCATTGGATTTGGTTCTAAAAAAGATTTTACAAAACCAGGATACTATTTAAGAAATGCGATGTTTACAACGCAAGTAGAAGAGCTTTCGGTTGATAATTCTCAACTTGTAGACACAATGAAATACGTCATTGATGAAGATAACTTGCTTTCTCGTAAAGAGCATCGTGAAGAGGTAGAAGCACTTCCATGGTTACTCCCAGAGGAAGACGCAATTGTATTAGGTCCAGATCTTGAGCACCCATTCCGTGTGCGTGGATTTATTGGTCAAGCAGCGATGAGTTATGGGGGTCTTGGTCAAAATGCGATTACAGCGTTGTCTAGCGGGATTGCAAGAGTACCAGGTTCATGGATGAATACAGGTGAAGGTGGCGTATCTCCTTACCATATTAAAGGCGGCGCAGATTTAATCGCTCAAATCGGTTCAGGTTTATATGGTTTCCGTACGAAAGAAGGAGACTTCAGTATTGAACTGTTAAAAGAAAAAGCAGCGATGCCACAAATCAAAGCATTTGAAATTAAAATTGCACAAGGTTCTAAAATGCGTGGTGGGCACGTTGAAGGCAGTAAAGTATCAGAAGAAATTGCAGCAATCCGTAACGTAGTACCTCATACAACAATTAATAGTCCAAACCGTTTCCGTCAGTTCCATGATTTAGATACAATGTTTGATTTCATTGAAATGGTTCGAAACAATAGTGGAAAACCAGTTGGAATTAAAATTGTTATTGGAAGTAAGATGGATGCAGATGAATTATGTAGATATATGGGTGAAACAGGTCGTCACCCAGACTTCATTTCAATTGATGGTGGAGAAGGTGGGTCAGGTGCGACTTACCAAGACCTAGCAGATACATTAGGCTTACCATTACGTTCTGCACTTCCGATTCTTGACAACTCATTAAAAGAATTTGGAGTACGTGATAAATTAAAAATTATTGCTTCAGGTAAAATCACAACACCTGACTCTGCAGCTATTGCATTAGCATTAGGCGCAGACTTAGTACAGGGAGCTCGTTCATTCATGATTTCTGTCGGATGTATCATGGCAGGAAGCTGTCATACGAATGATTGTCCAGCAGGAGTTGCGACGACAGATGCAAAATTACAACAAGGTCTAGTAGTAGATGAAAAACAATACCGTGTAACGAACTATGTATTGACGATGCGTGAAGGATTGTATCGTGTAGCAGCTGCGGCAGGCTTAAAATCTCCAAAAGAATTAACACGTGAACATGTGGTCTTTAAAGATGAGCGTGGCCGTGTATTCCCAGTAGAATAAGTGTGAACAGCTATCTCTTAGCAGAAAATGAATCCCTTTAAAGGATTTTTTCTGCTAAGAGTTTTTTTATGTTGTGGGGATTCTATCTCGCAGCCCTACGCCAGTTCTGAGTGTAAGGGTTTTTGTTTTCAATCGGTGACCAGTAAAAGAAAGAGCCAGTTAGCTATCAAGAAAATGATATTTCAAACAGCATAACAGGTGCCTCAATCAGAATATAAAGGAGAAAGTACGATGAAAAGGTAGTTTGAAATAGCATTCTATTAAAATTCTCTGATTGTAATGAATGGAAAACGAAGGGAAAGATTGTGAAAAACAACACAAATAAAACGGTGTCATTCTAGTCAATTCAATAGTTATTAGCAAAAGCACCTTGATTTTTTTATCGATTTACTATTTAATAAATACAAGCCTATCTAACAGATTTATTTTTTAGAATAGTATAGAATTTATAATAATCAACTCAACACTGTTGATAAGCTGAACAAATTGAAAAAGGAGAGATGTAAGTCATGTCAGATCAAATGTATCAATTGATTGCTATTATTATTTATATGCTTGTCTTACTTTGGATTGGCTGGTATTCATTTAAGAAGACTTCTAACCTTACAGATTATATGTTAGGCGGCCGTTCGCTTGGACCAGCTGTAACCGCTTTAAGTGCGGGAGCGGCGGATATGTCTGGTTGGTTGCTCATGGGATTACCAGGGGCCATTTATTTATTTGGATTTGGTGAGTTATGGATTGCAATTGGACTCACAACAGGAGCTTACTTGAACTGGATGTTCGTAGCCCCACGTTTACGTACGTACACAGAGGTGAACGATTCAATCACAGTGCCAAGTTTCTTGGAAAATCGTCTGAAAGATAGTTCTAGAATTTTACGTGTGGTATCAGGGATTGTTATTCTGGTATTCTTCACATTCTATGTATCTTCAGGAATGGTTGCAGGAGGAAAATTCTTTGAAAGTTCATTTGGATTAGATTACCATAAAGGATTGATTCTTGTTTCTGTTGTTGTGATTGCTTATACGTTATTTGGTGGCTTTTTAGCAGTAAGTTATACAGACTTTGTACAAGGTTTAATTATGTTCTTCGCTTTAATTTTAGTACCTATTATCGGTGTATTTACATTAGGTGGATTTGGCGAATTAAAAGAAATCATTCTTTCATTGAACCCGAATCATTTCAGCTTAGTGAATGGTGTAGCAGAAGGCTCGCCATTAGCCGAATATCTCACGAGTATTGATAAGATGAAGGCCCTCACTTTAGCGGGTGTCATTTCATCTGTAGCTTGGGGACTGGGTTATTTCGGGCAACCACATATCATCGTTCGTTTTATGGCAATTGAATCGATTAAAGAAACGAAGAATGCACGTCGTATCGGAATCGGTTGGATGATTTTAAGCTTACTCGGTGCAAGTGCAACTGCAATTGTAGGATTAGCACACTATGCTAAAAATGGTGGCGATATCGGAGCAATTGACCCTGAAACTGTATTTATTACAATGGGACAAGTGTTATTCCACCCATTGATTGCAGGGATTGTATTAGCAGCAGTATTAGCAGCGGTAATGAGTACGATTTCTTCTCAATTGATCGTTACTTCATCTGCTCTGGTAGAAGACTTATATAAAGCAGTTCTGAAATCAGATAAAGATGATAAGCATTATGTATTTTTAGGTCGTATGGCAGTATTATTAGTATCTGTTGTAGCGATGGCATTAGCTTGGCCGAATAGTGAATCTATTTTATCACTCGTCGCATTTGCTTGGGCAGGCTTCGGTGGTGCGTTCGGTCCGATCATCTTGTTATCCCTTTACTGGAGAAAAATCACAGCTAAAGGTGCCATTGCAGGTATGCTTGTCGGTGCGATTACTGCATTCACTTGGGGTAGCATTGACTCATTGTCAGGTATGTTATATGAAATCGTGCCTGCATTCATCTTAAACTTATTAGTCACTGTGATTGTAAGTAACATGACCTATAAGAAAAATCCAGAAATTGAAAAAGAATTTGATGCTTCTCTAGAATTGCTAGAAAGAAGCCGTAACGAATAAAAAAAGAGAGACATTTTCTATTTGACTAAAATAGAGGATGTCTCTTTCTTTGTTTGAACAAGCCTTTATCGGCTATACTTACTTATAAGTCAGGAAGGTAAAGGATGAAAATCATGGAAGAATTAGAATTACTAGAAGAAAGAGCTCTGCTTGTTGCCGTTCAAGAAGCAGCTGATTTACATTTTGCTTACGAACTGGAAGAGCTAGCGAGTTTAGCAGAAGCATTAGATGTAGAAGTCGTAGGCACGGTCACACAAAATTTGCCGCGCGTTCATCCTACATTTTATGTTGGGAAAGGAAAAATTGATGAAATTCGTGTCATGTATGAACAGTTAGATGCTAATTTAATTATTATTAATGATGAATTATCTCCCTCACAGATTCGAAATCTAGAGGAGTCGTTAGCCTGTAAAGTCATTGACCGAACGATGCTGATTTTAGATATCTTTTCAAGACGAGCACGAACACATGAAGCGCGAATGCAAGTTGAGATTGCCCAGTTGCAATACTTTTTACCACGTCTCGTCGGATTGCGATCTTCATTGAGTCGTCAAGGCGGTGGAACAGGTGGTGGATTTAAAAACAAAGGGGCAGGAGAGACAAAACTTGAACTCGATCGACGTGTAATTGAAGATCAAATTGCCAAATTAAATCGAGAACTTGAAAAGGCGGAGAAACAAAGACAAACGCAAAGAAAACAAAGAAATCGAAGCGGTCTTCCAGTTGTATCGATTGTAGGTTATACAAACGCAGGAAAATCGACATTGATGAATGGGTTACTGCGTAAATTTGATGAGCAGACAGAGAAAGAAGTGTTTGAAAAAGATATGTTATTTGCGACGCTTGATACATCTGTCCGGATGATTGAGTTGGAGAATAACAAGAATTTCATTTTAACGGATACGGTTGGCTTTGTCTCTAAGTTGCCTCACCATCTTGTGAAGGCATTCCGTTCAACCTTAGAAGAGGCGAGAGAGGCAGATTTATTATTACATGTGGTGGATGCGTCTCACCCTGAATTTAGATACATGATGGATGTGACCAATGAAACGTTAGTAGAAGTCGGTGTTGAAAACATTGAAACGTTGTATGTTTATAATAAGGCCGATCGTACAGATATGCCGTACCCTTATGTAAAGGGTGAAGAAATTTGGTTGTCAGCGAAAACCGGTGAAGGGTTAGACGAATTGGTTCAAAAGGTTACTGAGGTCGTGTTCAGCGACTATCATAAGGCAACTGTTTGTATTCCTTATGATGAGGGTGAGTATGTCGCTTTGCTTAATGAAGAAGCGCATGTCATTGCAACGGAGTATGTTGAAGAAGGAACGAAACTAGTTGTAGAATGGTCAGAACGATTGGCGAAGCAACTTGCGTCATATGTTGTAGAATAAAAAAAGCCCGTACAGTGACTGAGTCGACTGTACGGTAAATACTACCCGTTTATAAAAAAGGGGGAGTGGGGAAGTAATCTTTACCACTTTCTCTTTTTTTTTAAACATTTCTAAATTGAATTTCATGTAAATGAGCAAAAAGTCCTTTATTTTCTAATAATTCTTCATAAGTTCCCTGTTCTTCTATACCGTTTTCTGTCACTACAATGACGCGATCGGCATTTCGAATGGTTGCCAAGCGATGGGCAATCACAAGGGTTGTACGGTTTTCAGCAAGTTCATCAAGCGATTGTTGAATGATTTGCTCTGTCGCTGTATCTAATGCACTTGTCGCTTCATCCAATATTAAAATGGGTGGATTCTTTAAAAACATACGAGCAATTGCGAGTCGTTGTTTTTGCCCTCCAGATAATTTTAAGCCACGCTCACCTATTTGGGTTTCAAGTCCTTCTGGTAAATTAGCAATCATATCTGTTAAATGAGCTTGTTGGGCAGCACGTTCAATTTCCTGATTGGTTGCTTGCAAATTACCATAAGCGATGTTTTCACGAATCGTTCCAGTAAATAGAAAGACGTCTTGTTGAACGGTCCCAATTTGTGAACGTAATGACTGCTGTGTAAGGTCACGGAGATCATGGTTGTCGATGGTAATCGAACCTTCTGTCACGTCATAAAAGCGTGGAATTAAGGTACAGATGGTCGTTTTACCAGCTCCACTAGGTCCTACAAACGCAACGGTTTCTCCAGCATGAATCGTTAAGTTGATTCGGTTTAATACTTTTCTGCCATCTTCATAAGCAAAAGAGACATCATGGAAAGCAATATTACCGGAAAGGTGATCAACGGCTAATGCATTTTCTTTATCTTCTACATCAGGCTGCTCATCTAACATTTCTGTAAAGCGTTTGAAGCCAGCCATTCCTTTCGGGTAAAGTTCGAGCAAGGCACTAATTTTATCAACGGGTCTGACCAGTACGTTAGTGAAGAGTACAAAGCTGACCAGTTCTCCGTTGGTTAAATTGCCTTGGAAGACGAACCATGAGCCAACAACTAGAATGACTAGTGTAGATAAGCGAGTTGTCATAAAAATAGTCGAAGTCGCCCAAGCCATTACTTTATAGGCACGTAGCTTAGCTGAACGGAATTGATAGTTATTTTTTCGGAAGCGTTCCATTTCGTAAGTTTCGTTGGTAAAAGATTGAACAACACGGGAGCCTGCAACAGAGTCTTCGACACGTGAGTTGATTTCTGCGATGTCACCATAAATATTTCGCCAGGCTGTGTTCATTTTTTTGTTACTATATGAAACGAGTATCGCAAGGACTGGAACCATAATAATGGCTATGAGTGCGAGTTCAGCATTGATATTAAACATGAGTATGCTTGCACCAATGATGGTCATGATTGCAATGAATATGTCTTCCGGGCCGTGGTGAGCGAGTTCGCCGATTTCAAATAAATCGTTGGTAATACGGCTCATGATGTGGCCTGTTTTGTTGTTGTCGAAGAAGCGGAAAGATTGCTTCTGGACATGTCCGAATAATTCTTCACGCATGTCGGTTTCAATGTTTGTTCCTAGTTTATGTCCAAAGTAGGCGACGATAAAGTTGAGGAATGTGCTGAGTACGTATGTGAAGAGGAGTAAGATACTGATTGTTGTGATTTTGCCCCAGTCTCCTTCGGGGAGGAGTACGTCAATGAACCATTTGACGGCGATTGGGAATGCTAAGTCGAGTAAGGCGACGACGATTGCACTAAAGAAGTCGATGATGAAGAGTCGTCGGTGTGGTTTGTAGTAGGTGAAAAAACGTTTAACCAAATGGATGTCCCCCTTGTGTTGTGATAATGATTTTCAATTGTAACATATTTTTCACATGTTGGGTGGGTGGTAATTCTTATATTAGTTGTGAATGGGGTGTTTGTAGATGAATTTGCTTTCCGTTGCAGACTTTGCTTTCCTGAGGGCGTTCGTTTTGCCTCCT
>JASLCF010000027.1 GCA_030146155.1 Savagea sp. | reverse complement strand
CTTGCCCAAATCGTCGTTTCATGACCATTCTTAGCAAGAACATAAGCAATGGCTGTTCCCCAACTTCCCGCTCCTAAAACAGCGACTTTACTCATGATGATCCCTCCTCGTCATTAAGTTCGTGCTCGTGCAATAATACGAATTGGCGTACCTTCAAAGCCAAAAGCTTCTCGTAAACGATTTTTCAAAAAGCGAATGTATGAAAAGTGCATCATTTCTGGTTCATTTACAAATACGACAAAGGTAGGCGGCTTAGTAGCCACTTGTGTCGTATAGTATAAACGCAATCTTTTGCCTTTTTCTTGTGGCGCAGGGTTTCTCGCTATACTATCCTCGATTACTTCATTTAAGATACTCGATTGAATACGTAATGAGTGGTTGTCACTGATTAAACGTATCATGTCAAATAAAGTAGTTACACGTTGCTTTGTTTTTGCTGATACATAAACAATAGGTGCATAGTCTAAGAATAAAAAGTGATGACGAACTGATTTTGTAAATTCATCCATCGTTTTCGTATCTTTTTCGATGGCATCCCATTTATTAACGACGAACATCACACCTTTACCCGCTTCTTCTGCATAACCGGCAATTCGCTTATCTTGTTCACGGATTCCTTCTTCTGCATTTAACACAATTAAAACTACATCCGAGCGATCAATTGCACGTAACGCACGTAGCACACTGTATTTCTCTGTTTTTTCATAGACTTTCCCTTTTTTACGCATACCTGCCGTATCAATAATTTTGTATTTTTGACCTTCGTATTCATAAGGCGTATCGGTAGCGTCAGTAGTTGTTCCAGCGACATTACTTACAATCGCACGCTCTTCACCTACTAAAGCATTGACTAAAGACGATTTCCCAACATTCGGTCGACCAATTAATGAGAAACGAATCACATCTTCTTCAATCTCTTCTGATTCTCCGGCAGGGAATTCAGCAACGACTGCATCGAGCAAATCACCTAGTCCTAAGCCATGTGAACCTGAAATCGGATGCGGATCGCCAAATCCAAGTGAGTAGAAATCATAAATCGCATCACGCATTTCAAAGTTATCGATTTTATTCACTGCCAATACCACTGGCTTTTTCGTTTTATAAAGCAAGCGTGCAACATGTTCATCTGCATCCGTCACACCATCTCTTCCATTTGTTAAAAAGATGATGACATCGGCTTCATCAATTGCAACCTCTGCTTGTGCTTTGATTTTTTCAAGGATAGGTTCATCCCCAATATCAATTCCACCCGTATCAATCATATTGAACTCATAGTTTAGCCATTCTGCATGACTATAAATCCTGTCTCTCGTTACACCCGCTACGTCTTCAACGATGGAAATACGCTCCCCAACGATGCGGTTAAAAATTGTAGACTTCCCAACATTTGGTCGTCCAACAATTGCCACTGTAGGTTTATTCATTTTAACCCTCCTATCTTTCCTTACACATTATACAAAAAAAAGAAGGTGATACTCAACTAGCATCACCAACTTTCATTCAATTGTGACGAAATTATTCAGTCAATTTCTTTAATTGGTCACCAATGACGTCTCCAAATGAGAATCCTGTTGCTTCTTCTGGTAAATCTTCTGGTTTATAATCGTCTTCTTTTTCAATCAAATCACGAATGCTTAAAGATAAACGTTGCTCAGCTGTATTTAAGTCTAACACTTTCACTTGTACCGTCTGTCCTTCTTCTAATACATCACTTGGTGTTGAAATATGATCATGAGAGATACGTGAAATGTGCACTAATCCTTCAATATGAGGGAAAACTTCGACAAAAGCACCATAAGAAACTAAGCGTTTAACTGTTCCTTCTAAAACATCGCCTTCTTGAATACGGTCAGCCAATTGTTCCCATGGACCTGGTTGTGTTTCTTTGATAGAAAGCGAAATGCGCTCTGTTTCAGGATCAACAGCTAATACTTTCACTTTGACCTCTTGTCCTTCTGTGACAACATCTGAAACATTCGAAACATGGTCATGTGATAATTGAGATATATGCACCAATCCGTCAATGCCACCTAAATCAACGAAAGCACCGAACGCAGCGATACGTTGAACTGTACCCGTTAATACTTGTCCAGTCTCTAGACGGTCGAGTAACTTGCCTTTTTGCTCTGCCTTCTCTGCTTCTACCACAGCACGGTGAGATAAAATCAAGCGGTTCTCATCACGGTCGAGCTCAACAATTTTAAATGTCATTGTTTTGCCTTGATAGTCGTCGAAAGATTCCACAAAGTGATCCTCCACTAATGAAGCTGGAACGAATCCACGTACGCCTAAATCAAGCACTAGTCCACCTTTAACAACTTCTTTTACTTCTGTTTCAAGGATTTCACCCGCTTCAAACGATTGGATTAAACCATCCCAAGCCTTCTCTGCATCGACAGCACTTTTAGAGAGGACATAATTGTCTTCTTCTACTTTTGTAATTTTCAGTTGTAGCTCTTCGCCAACCTGTACAGCATCTTCTGCTTTTTCGATATGTAAGCTAGATAACTCACTAATTGGAATAATCCCATCAAGTGGTGCACCTGCAATCTCTACAATTACAGCTTTTTCCTCTATTTTTGTGACGACGCCTGTTACGATATCGCCTTCATTCAAACCTTGTTCATTCATCACTTCATTCATTTCTTCTGTCATGATGTACTCCTCCTTCAATAGCTTTATCTCTATCTTATAAGAAAAACCATTGAAAAACAAAAATTAACCCTTATTTTCAACTTTTTTATGTTGATCAAGTAAGGATTGGATATGCGACATAATCACTTCCGTTACTTCTTCAGGAGTGGATTTTTGTTCAATATAAGGGGCCATCACAATAGGAGGACCATAAATAACTTTTAATTTCTTAAATGGCCGGTAAGGTCCGACAATCGCACAAGGAATGACCGTTGCATTCCCACGCAAAGCAAAAAAGCCAGCACCAGCCATCCCTTTCCCTAATTGTCCTGTCGTATTTCTTGTCCCTTCTGGAAATAGTCCGACAACTTGTCCCTCTTTTAATAGCTTTAAAGCGGTTCGAAATGCTTTGCGGTCACTTTCACCACGTTTGACAGGAAACGCTTGTAGCTTAGGCAAGAGACTTTTAAAAATAGGCGCTTCAAACAATTCTTCTTTGGCCATAAAATGAACTTGTCTTGGGAAAGTAATTCCTACTGTCGGAGGGTCTAAATTATCAATATGATTGGAACAAATTAAGACACCGCCTTCTTTAGGAATATGCTCTTTTCCAATGACTTCAATTCGATAAAGCGGATAAAAGATCGTTGACACTAAAAATTTTCCAAGCGGGTATAAATTCATCCGGCTAACCTCTCTTTCGCCAATACCACAATTCGGTTGACGATCTCATCAATCTTCAATGCTGTTGTATCAATCAAGATTGCGTCATCCGCTTGAACTAACGGTGAAATTTCTCGTTCTGAATCTAGTCGATCTCTTTCAATAATCTCTTCTTTTAATTGGGCCAATGGGGTATGGATCCCACGTGTACTATTTTCTTTGAAACGGCGACTTGCTCGTTCTTCAGCAGAGGCCGTCATAAATATTTTAAGTTGGGCAAACGGTAAAACTGCAGAACCGATATCACGTCCATCCATTACAACACCACCTTGTTTACCCATTTCTCGCTGTTTATCCATTAGCGTTTCTCGTACTTGTGCTAAAGCAGCCACTTGTGAAACTTGTGCTGTTACTTCAGAAGAACGAATGATTTCTGTTACATCTTGCCCATTTAATAAAACGAGCTGCCCTTTTTCAGCTGGCACTAATTCAATTTCAAAATGTCGCAGTGCCTCACTAATGGCAATCTCATCGGCTAAGTCAATCGCTTGGTGTATAAAATATAGAGTGACTGCTCGGTACATCGCACCCGTATCGATATAAGTATAGTTCAGTTGTTCAGCAACAATTTTAGCAATTGTACTTTTACCAGCTGCGGCAGGTCCATCAATTGCAATACTAATTTGGGTCAAACTCCATCAACCTTTCTGGTCTTTTTAATTGTTTTTTTAAGAACTCAAATAATTCCTAAGCGTTCATTCCGTTGAATCAGCTGACGCTCAAAACAGAACTTGACAATCTGTTGACGTAATTTATCTTCAATATCAACAAAGACAAATGAAGCGATTTTTCGGCCTTCATCTTCCCATTTACGAACTACTTTAGCATCTGAAATGCCATATTGAATGGGTTCATTATGTGAGACTAAAACAAATGCCAAGTCTACTAACTCACCAACTTCGATTTCATCAGAGTACTCTTTCATATAGATAGATACACCACCGGCACTAATATCATGGGTTACTAAGTTGAAGTTTTTACCATCTTCTTTTTCTAAAGATATATCTACAGATGTTTCTACACGTACGTACTCTCTACGTTGAATCTTTTTTAAAGATTCATCTCCAGGATAAGAAATTTGAATCATTGGAATCTGGTCTCGAACTCTCGCTTCAATTTTTGATCGAAATGCATACGCATTTTGTTTTTCATCTACAAAAACAACAGACAACTCAGTATCCTCTAATAAAAAGACTGTTTTTCCTGTTGTTAAATTTATTGGATAATCAATCAATACAGCTTCTTCTGATTGAATATCAACCACCCGACTTTTGTAAAGAACAGTTTCTTCTTCTCCATTTGGCTGTTTTTCAAGCTGTATATTTAGACCTACACCTAATAGCATGTTTTATTATCCCCCTTCAACCTGGCAGTATTATCATCTTGATTGTACTAAAAGCTATTATACGTCTTATTTTAACTTTTTACTATACTGAAACATAGCTAAAGTGTGCGCGTGTTTCACTTTTGTTAAACCAAACCACCATAAAAATAGCATGAAAGGGATAATCAAATAGACCCATAAGTCATGAATCGATAAGATTGAATTATACACAATATGTAAAACGAAAGGGAAAATAAATGCATATAATAAATAGCGATTCACTGCCTTCTCGTGGGCAAATTTGGCTTGTCCAAAATAATAGCCCATGACTACACCAAATAATGCATGACTTGAAACAGGGAGAAGTGCTCTTAAAAATGCTGTGTCTAATCCAAAAGTAAATAAGTAGAGGATGTTCTCAACCGTAGCGAAGCCTAGAGACACACTTGCTCCGTATAATATCCCATCATAAGCATCATCAAATTCTACATGATGATAAATCGCAATTAATAAAACAAACCACTTAAAAAACTCTTCAAGCAAACCTGTAAAAGCTACATTTTGCATAAATGCAGTTTCAAAAATTTGCTCTTCTTTAAACACATGTTGAATAAATAGAATCGGGAAAGTCATCACCATCCCATATACAAATGTTTGAAAAATAGTTCGAGAAGGTTCTTCACGAATTTGTCTACGCAAATAAAAATAACTAAATAATGCCAATGCTGGCGCTATCGCTACTGTTATTAATGTAAACATTCCCGATCCCTCACATTCTTGATTTATTCATCGAATTGTTGCGCTAAAGCCGAAGCAATCTGACACCCATGAAACTTTCCGTTTTCAATAAAGATTGTATTCGCATCGTTACCAGCAGCAATCACACCAGCCACATAGATACCTGGAATGGAGGACTCCATCGTTTCTTGATCAAATAGTGGACAACCCGTTTCCTCATTCACATCAATTCCTAAACGGTTAAAAAAGTGAAAATCTGGATGGTAACCAATCATTGCAAAAACAGTGGAAGCAGAGAGTTCAATTTCCTTTCCTTGCTGTTCAATGATGACCTTGTCTACGGTAATCTCTTTGACTTCTGAATCAAAATAAATGGAAGCTTCTTGATGTCTGACAAGACTCTCAAAACCTGGGAGTACCCATGGTTTGATACTTGGCGAATAGGATGAACCACGGTAGACGACTGTTACATTCGCACCAGCACGTGTGAGTTCAATCGCAGCGTCAATTGCAGAGTTTTTCCCTCCAATAATGACAACATCTTCTCCAAAATAAGGATGAGCTTCTTTAAAGTAGTGATGCACATGTGGCAAATCGGCTCCCTTAGCTTCTAATTGGTTAGGGTTGTCATAATAACCAGTAGCCAAGACCACATAGCGAACATCATACGTCTGTTTTGAAGTCATCACGGTAAAGCGGCCGTTTTCATTCCGCTGTACATCTACAACTTCTTCATACGTACGAACGTTGAGCCCTTTCATTTGAACGACATTACGGTAATACACAAGGGCATCATTTCGTTTAGGCTTTTCTTTAGCTGTAATAAACGGAATATCCCCTATTGATAATTTTAAACTTGAACTGAAAAAAGTTTGATGTGTAGGATAATGGTAAATTGAATTGACTACATTACCTCGTTCGATTGTGACGACATCAAAGCCTTCTTTTTCTATTTCAATTGCAGCGGACAATCCACATGGACCGCCACCAATTACGAGTACGTCAAATTGTTCCATGTTCGTTCTCCTTTTTTATTGTGATTAAATGGGTTTCTGCTGGTGCACCTAACCGTAAAGGAATTTTGGTTGTTCCATAACCGTTACTCACCAAATGTACGCCATTTTTAGTTTCCGTCCAACAACCTCTTGGGTGAATACCCCATTTCCAAAAACGAATTTGTCCCCCGTGCGTGTGCCCCGTTAATACAAGTCTTGTTTGTGGTAGTTGCAGCGCTTGTTCAGCAAACTTAGGTTGGTGACTCACTAACACACAATGTTGAAAATCGGAGGCTTTTTGCAATGTTTGAGGAAGGTCTGTCACTTTAGAAGCTGGGTCTGGTATCCCTGCGATTGCCCAGTTCGGAAAACCAGGCATTGGACGAACTTCATTCTGTAACAGTATAACATGATTTTCATCGATGTTTCGCTTGAATTGTTCTTGGTTGACTTCATAATCATTGTTTCCAGTAACGATAAATGTTGGCCCTATAGCAGATAAACGACTAAGGTTCAAGTTGAATTTTTCCATTGAAACGCCAGCTTCTACACTATCTCCACCAATCACAACCGCATCGACAGCCATTTGTTCTAACTCCTTAATGATTCTCTGAGATACTTTTCGTTTATGAATATCAGAAATGAAAAATAAAGTTGGGCCTGAACT
>JASLCF010000214.1 GCA_030146155.1 Savagea sp. | reverse complement strand
GTGAAACCATTTCAATACGAAAACTCCTTCCTTACTCTCACTCATTAGCTTCTATTATAACGTGTTTCTACTGTAATTTCATACCATTATCCGTACTTCATTCGATAACATTCTAAAAAGTCGTCGTCCTTTGGTCAAATCATCCTTGGAAGAAAGTTAACTCAAAAAAATCCTACCCTTGTGATTTGGGTAGGATTAAATAATGAAAAATTAATCAATTGCCACAAACGTACCTGCACCATCTGCTTTAAATGTTGCTGTACCATTTTTATACTTTAGTTTGTACGTCTGCTGATGCTCAAGATCTGTAACTGTCAGTTTATTTGTTTTAGCAATACCAGACACATCTACTGGAATCGTCACATCCATAAACTCTTTCCCTAAATTCACAACTTGCCCATCTGCTAAGAAATGGAATCCATACACATCAGAAATGGCTCCTTGTTGAGTTGCTGCTTCATGCGTGAAGACAATTGTTAATGTATCTTTCGTTTGTGCTGCTAACTTTTCGAAGGCTTTTCTTGATAATTCAATTGCAAACCCATCTTGAGTCGTTACAAGGGCGTTTGCTTTTGACTGAACAATTCTTTTCACAATCGCTTGGTCTATTTCAACATTGACTTGATCTTCTACTGCAGGAATTGCAAGAACAATTTGTTTCGTGTTCTTTTTCAACTGTGACTGAACTTCTTCAGGTGTCACAACATGCTGACCTGCTTCTTCTGGTACTTCTGGAACCTCTTCGTCAGATTCATATACCACCACAACACGCTTCTCTGACTGATTACCTGCTGCGTCATTCACTGTGAATGTAACGGTTTGTTCACCTGGAACAAGTCCTGTTAATCCAACTGTAAATGTACCGTCTTGAGCCAGTTGAACTGCTCCTTTTGTGAGTACCTTGTCATTGCTATCTTTCACTTCATAAGTTGTTTGAAGCTTCGTATTCACATCAAATTTTAAGCCTTGTTGTTCAAGTTCTTTTTGGAATTCAATGTAGGCATCTGCTACTGTACCTTCCAATTGATACGTCGCTTCTTGTGTCACATGCTCTTCTGCTACTTGAATGTTAGCCGGCGTACTCTTCACAAAGAGTGGGCCGTCCCATGCACTAATGACATTGCCGCTTGTCGCAAGAGCAGTTAAATCAACTGTATAAATCCCATCAGGAATTTGTTCAGCTTTCTGACTTTCCCAATTCGTATACTTCCCATTGATTGGTAAGAAGTAGCTACCCGCCGCTAAACTATTGCTTGCATGCAAGTATCCAATTTTTCCATCACCATATTTCCCACTGTCTGGGTTTAAGACATCCCATAACTCAACGTAGTTCGTTGTGACATCTGTATTCAATGTAAACTCTAAACGGCCTTCATCTTGTACGCCGTCCCCATTGAATGATAAATCAGTTTCTGTCAATTGGTAATCTGTAATCGGCTCATCTGATGCCTCTGAGAAATCTGTAGCAAATGGTAAAGATAAATTCGTTTCCCCATTCGTTAAATGAATATATCCTAATAATTCACTACCTGCAGGCGCTGCAGACTTCGGAGCATGCAATGTCACGGTCAATAATTGCTCATCTTTTAAATTGAATGCTGTTTGATCAACTGTCACTTTTGCGTTACCGAAAGCTTTTGTCACTTCTACAGACACTTGATAGTCACTTGCTTGGCCTGATAAATTCTTGACTTTAATTTGTTTTTCAACCGTTACATCTTCTTCAGCCACTTCTGGGTGGTGTCCGAATGTAACTGTGCCTTTATGATTGTCCACCTCTACACCATCAGATACAACTGTATCTAACGCGTAAGCAAGTGCCTTAGGGAATGCTGCATCATAAGGCATCACTCGTCCTGGACCTTGTGCGAAGACGTCAAATTTCTTCGTATCTAATACTTTTGCTGTGTTAGATAACGCTACTTTAATATCAAATGGCGTCCAATCAGGATTAGCATTCATCATTAAAGCTGCAATTCCTGCAATATGTGGTGTCGCCATAGATGTCCCTGTTTTACGTGTATACGCTTTTGAATAATCTGCATCCGGCTGTTCTTTACCGTACATTGGGATCGTAGACATAATGTTTGTACCTGGTGCTGACACATCGGGCTTAATATCGAAATGTGGCGTTGTTGGCCCACGTGAACTCGAATCATTAACTTCGTCACCAGACGTATAATTCACTTCAACGGAAGAGAAGGATACAGTACCTTTATTTGTCTCTAGTGATTTTCTTAATGCGTCACCCTCTGTTTGAGACATATCAAACGTTGGAATAAAATCAAAGTCATCCCCTAAGAATACGTCTGAAATTCCTGGTGCACCTGATCCTCCCGCAAAGTTATGAATCATTGCAGCGACTGCCCCTGCTTCTTTAGCTGCTGCAATTTTTTCTACAAATGCAATTTCTCCACGAGCCATTAAAGCTACTTTACCCGCTACATCTACTTTCGCAACGTCGGAAGCGCTTCCAACTCCTGGTACAGCAACTACTTCAAACTCGCCATTTAGCTGTTTCTTCAAATCTACTCCATACGTCGTAGCCATTAACGCTAGTGTTGATTCTTTTGTATAATCGCCAGCTTTCAATGCTACATTGGCTGCATACATCGCTTCTGGATTTGTTGTATTGCCTACCGCAATTCCTAGTGCTGCAGCTGCTGGTGTACCAATCGTTCCACGTTTTGGTCCTGAGTTTCCTGTTGCTACAACTGAAACTACGCCTGCTAACATTGCGTTATTAATTGCAATCGAATCAGCTGTTGTTGAAACGTTAGCTCCTCCACCTAATGAAAGGTTGATAATATCCATTCCATCTTCTACCGCTTTGTTAATTCCGGCAATAACGCCTGCGTTTGAACCACTACCATAAGCTCCTAATACACGGTATGCATAGAGTTCTACTTCAGGTGCTAATCCTGAAATCCCGAATTCATTTTTTCCCATTGCTGCAATTGT
>JASLCF010000193.1 GCA_030146155.1 Savagea sp. | reverse complement strand
AGAAAGAAAACGAGAGCAATTAATTTATTTGCTACTGCTCTTGGAATAGTGGCTTATGAAGGAGATGAAGCGATATGAGTACAATGCAACCGATTCGAGAACCTGAGAAGATACAACGAATGAAAACATATTTAAAAGAAGATAGCGAGAGAAATTATATGTTGTTTCTATTAGGCACAGCAGTTGGTTTAAGGATTTCAGATATTCTGCAATTAAAAAAAGAAGATGTGATGGGGAAGTATATACACGTCAAAGAAATAAAGACAGAGAAGATGAAACGAGTTATTATTCCGCCATACGCTAGAAGAGAAGTGAAAGCATATATTGATCGATTAGAGGACCATGAATACCTCTTTCAAAGTAGAGAAGGAGTTAATCAACCTATTCATAGGAGCACAGCGTATCGCTTGTTAAGAAGAGCAGCAGAAGCTTGTAACGTGGATGAGTTTGGTACGCATGCATTAAGAAAAACATTTGGCTACCATTTCTATAATCAAACAAAAGATGTAGCTACTTTACAGACGTTATTTAACCACAGCCATCCAGAAACAACGTTAAGGTATATCGGAATCAATCAAGATAAATTAGATGATGCGATGGAGAAGTTCCGTCTTTAATTTTTTTAAAACCATACAGTGCAACCTTTTTTATAGTATCGTGCACTCAAAAGAGAAGTAGAGAAGAACCTATGATAGATATGGCTTTATGAGAATAGGCGAGTGAAACACTCTATATATTACGTTGCACTCAGAGAGGAAGATGTAGAATGACAGCAGATGAAGCAAGGAAAGAAATTGAAAAGTTAAAAGAATATATTGAATTAGTTGATCAGTATGAACCGGAAACAATGGAGCAGCAGATGATTCATTTGTATGTACAGAATCGAAATGTAAATGCAGTGGCCAAGGAATTAAGTGAAAGAGGATTTAGAATGGGTAGACGTAAGTTAGTAGGTAAAGATGTTACGAACGTTATTAAAGCAAAGCCAGCTGATCCATTACATGAATTAGCCAAGAAGGCATTCAATTCAAATAAGAAAAGAATTTATTCATAAATGGCAGACAGATGGCAGTAGCTTGGCAGTTCATACGCTAATTAAGATGTAATAATAGTAGTGTGGCATAGAAACCACAGCCTACCTCCTTTAGCTGGAACGACGCTCAAACAATTGAATGAGCGTCGTTTTTTATTGAAGAAAGGAATGATTGAATGGAAACGCAAAAAGAAAATTTAGTAATCTGTGATTACTGTGAAGAAGAATTCGAAATTAAATTAAAAGAACGTAAACATCCCAAAGGTATTATTGAAACTTATTTTAATTGTCCTCATTGTAAAGAGAAGTATATTTCATTCGTTACAGACGTCAAAGCACGTCAATTACAAGCAGAGATGAACAAGTTAAGGGATAAGTTCTATTCAATACAAAAAGAGTTATACAAGCGTTCTAATCGCTTGAAAGGAAAGATTACTGATGCAAGTAAGTGATGAGAGAATGAATCAATTGATTAGTTTCATTCAATCCAATCAATTGATGAAATTTTACAAGTCGAAAGAATGGCGGACACTTCGTTTACTTGCCATCAAGAGAGATAACAACGAGTGCCAGCATTGTAAGTTAAAAGGATTGGTTACAACTCGTAAGACAATTAATACGTTAGGTAAACCTACGAAGATGGAAGTAAATCACATTAAGCCTGTGAAACTCAGACCAGACCTGTGTTTAACACTATCTAACTTAGAGTATCTATGTATAGATTGTCATAATATTGCAGACGGTAAGGACAAGATGATTAAGAAAGATCCTGTCTTTATTCCAGAAGAATTATGGTGACACCCCCCAGTAAAAAGTTTTGATGTTTCCTTGGGGAACCGTTCAACGGGGAGGGGCCATATATCCGTAAAAATATTGTTTTTTTCGTATGAGGGGGGTGCATGTTCGTATGCACTCTTTTTCTATTTTTTGAAAGGGGGAATTTTTGTGTGCAAAAGAAACATGAACAAGCTTTAATTGATTATCAAAAAGGCATGAAATATAAGGATATTGCTGAGAAATATGATGTTACTTTAAATACAGTTAAAAGTTGGCAACAGCGACACAAATGGAGTCGGGAAATAATTTTAAATGAACAAAAAAGTGTGCAAACAACAACGAAACGCACACAAAAAACTACTCCACTTAAAACAACCATTGATAAAAGTACGAAAGAAAAAATTAGAGATGATTTAATTCTACAGTTAAAAAATTTAGGAGCGACACAGAAACATTATTTCGATTTAGTAGACGACTACATGAAAATGTGGGAAGTCAAAAACGAGCTCATTAATGATATTCGTATTCGAGGAGTTTCCGTACCCTATCAAAATGGAAAAAATCAAATGGGACATCGAAGAAACGATTCTGTTGGAGACTTAATTAAAACAAACGCTCAAATGTTAAAGATATTAGCTGAGCTAGGTTTAAGAGCTGCAGATGTGTTAGTAGAAGAGGATGATCCAGATGAAGAATTATAAATATCATCCTTACATTGATGATTACATTGAAAAGGTAAATGATGGTACTTATAAAACATCTAAATGGGTTAAGAAATTAATTGCGTATGTTGAAGGCAAGTTAAATGATCCAGAAAGAAAAGTTATCATTGATGAAGAGGAGATTACAGAAGCAAAGGAATTTATCGAAAGATACTATCCATTTCAATTGTATCCTGCTCAATTATTTATTTTAGCTTTTGTAGTAGGGGTATTTTATGAAGATGAATCGTTAGTGTTTAACGAATTTTTATTGTTATGGGGTCGTGGAGCTGGTAAAAATGGCTTCATTGCTACGCTTGCAACGTGGTTGATTGAAAAGCAAGGAATTGAAAGATACAACGTTGATATTGTTGCATTGTCAGAAGAACAAGCAAAAACTTCTTTTATGGATGTGCACGATATGCTTTCAAAGTTTGAGAAGAAAATGAAGAAATTCTTCAAATGGACATTGAAAGTCATTATGGCAAAAAGAAGTCGTTCTAAAATTAGCTACTATACAAACAACGCTAAAACAAAAGACGGGTTACGACCAGGTGCTGTTGTTTTTGACGAAATTCACGAATATGATTCGTATGACAATATTAAAGTATTTACATCGGCTCAGGGTAAAGTTCCGAATCCACGTACATTTTATTTAACAACAGATGGCTATTTGAGAAATGGTGTCTTAGATGATTTAAAAGAAGAAGCTATGCGAATTTTAGATGGAGAAATAAAAAATACAAGGATGTTTCCTTTCTTGGCGATGTTAGATGATGTTGAGGAAGTACATGATGTTGAGAATTGGGAAAAAGCGAATCCTGGTATTAATTATTTACCTCATTTGAAAAAAGAAATGTTAGAAGAATATGAAAAAATGGAGTATCGTCCGTCTGTCAAAGTAGAGTTTATGACTAAACGAATGAACATGCCACGAATGATTCAATATAATTCTGTCGCTGATCCAGATAAAATTAAAGCTGCAAGACTCAAACCATTACCTGATTTAACTGGTCACGAATGTGTTGTTGGGATTGACTATTCAGACATTCGAGATTTTGCATCGATTGGACTCCTATTCAAAGTGGGAGATATGAGATATTGGAAGCAACATACTTTTATCAATCGAGCGTCATTAAGAATGCATGATTATAAGGTAGATATTGATATGGCGGTGGATAAAGGGCTTGTAACAATTATTGAAGATGAAGTAAACGATCCAACCTATTTAGCAGATTGGTTAATTGAACAATCAAAAATTTATTCTATTAAAGGATTAGCTGGTGACTTATTTCGTATCAATTACTTGAGAGAAACATTTGAGTCCTACGGTTTCCCAAAAATTGAAATCGCTAGAAGTGGAACTCGAACAGACACTCAGCAAGAACCGATTATTGATGAAATGTTTGCGAAAGAAAAGATTGCCTGGGGCGATGATAATTTAATGGTTTGGTATACGAGTAATATTTATATTAAAAGAGATGGAAAAGGAAATATTACTTATGAAAAGATAGACCCACAGCTGAGAAAGACGGATGGATTTTCAGCATTAAGACATGCAATGCAATATGAGCAATTAATTAAAAATACGAATACAATTACCAAAGAGAACGTGAAGCGTGCCTTCCGTTCTTTTTCTTTTTAAAGGGGTGAGTACTTGTTTAACTGGGTAAAAAAATGGTTTGGAAATAAAAAGACGATTGAATTAAAAGAATGTATGTTTGAGGCATCAGCTGAAGTTTATTACAAAAGATTAGCGATTGAAGTATCGGTGGGCCTAATCGCAAATGCGATATCTAGATGCGAAATTAAAACGTATCACAAAGGAAAAAACATTCGATCGAATATGTATTACTTATTAAACGTGCAGCCAAATAAAAATGAAAACGCTACTTACTTTTTCAACAAGGCAATTCGAAAACTTGTTTATGATGGCGAAGCATTAATTCTTATGCATAATGAGGAG
>JASLCF010000172.1 GCA_030146155.1 Savagea sp. | reverse complement strand
TCAGGTGAATGGGAGAAAGTCGACTACCTCCAGAATGAAGTAGCATTTGGAATGGTTGGTTCTCCCTTTTTTTAGTTTTTACTTTTTTGGGAATAGCTCTTATATGTGGAGTTGTTATATCTCTATATAAAAACTTCTTTAGCTAAAAGGTGGCTTTTTTTCTTTCCACAAACGGGCGCGATTGTGGAAGATCAAATAGTCATTTAAGTTACAACCGAAAAGTTTAACTACTCCTCGGTTGTTTTTATTTACTCATATTTCACAAAGGCATCTTTAAAGCCAGCTTTCTTTGCTTTTTCTAACTGCTTATCAGCATTCTTTTTCACACTATAAGCACCAATCTGCACACGATATAATTTCTTACCGCCTGTTGATGGTTTAGATGTTGAGTTACCTTTCGCTAATTCTTTCTTCACATCTGCTCTGAACGTATCCATTGATTTACCATGCTTTGAAAACCAATGACGCGGGTCGCCATGATTACTAGCAATCCTCTTTTGATAGCCTTCATAATGGCCGATGATATTTTTCTCCGTCAATTTGTATTGTTTACAAAGATAAGCAGCAAGTTCCACCGCCTCTTTATAAACTTTATTAAAGTAAGTTTTGTCGGTTAAATTATCTTCACAGATTTCAAAACCAATATGTGTATTATTCGCATCTCCACCCGCATGCCATCCGCGGTGATTCCAGGGTAACGTTTGGTAAGTTGCAATCGACCCATCTTTTAATTTTCCGATGAAAGCATGAACACACACCTGTCTGCCATCTGGTCGTGGCTGATTCCAGTGATTGTTGTATTGATTCTTTCCTAATAAACCATCATCTGGACCAACGTAACGCTTTAAATTCGGATTGTTTGCCCCTGTGCTATGGATCATAATTCCTTTTGGCTTGATTTTCCTTCCAGCTTTGTAACATTCATTCTTCGTTAAATATAATTGTACGCTTCGATTATCTAAAGTTGAGCAGGATAATAGGTATTCAACGCACTACGATACATCTCATTTAATTTCTGAGGAGGATTATCAATTCGCCAGTTCCAACTGTAAATTGGAAAACCTAAGCTTTTTTTCGTTAGGGACATGACGCTCTCTGCATAATTATATAGCCTTCACCCAGTCTCGTGTAGAAACGGGCCATGGAACGGAATCTTATTTTTCTCCAAATAAAAATAAGATTTCCCAGCGTGGACATTCTTTAAAACCACTGGAAAATCTTATTCGATCAAACTTTAACTACACTTATTTTTACACCTTAGACAGTAACGCCACAGACTCCACATGTGTACTATGACCAAACATATCCACTGGCTGAATTTCTTTCACTTGATAGCCACCTTCATGTAAAATCTTTAAATCTCTTGCAAGAGTTGCAGGATCACATGAAACATAAACGACTCGTTCTGGTTGATGAGTTAAAATGGTTTCTAACAACTGTGGATCACAGCCTTTACGTGGTGGATCAACAACTAATACATCAAATGTCTTGCCCTCAGCATACCACGCGGGTACAACCTCTTCTGTTTTTCCTGTTGTGAAGTGAGCATTTGTAATTTCATTTAACGCTGCGTTTCTCTTAGCGTCCACAATCGCTTGTTCAACAATTTCAACGCCGTATACTTCTTTCGCATGCGGAGCTAAAAATAATGAGATTGTTCCGATTCCACAGTAAGCATCGATGACAGTTTCTTTTCCTGTCAATTGAGCATATTCAAGGGCTTGTGAATAAAGAACTTCTGTTTGTTGATGATTCACTTGATAAAAAGAATTCGCTGAAATTTCGAACTGGAGTCCTTTTAATTCATCACGGATAACAGAAGGACCATAAATCGGATAAGAATGTCTGCCTAAAATCACATTTGTATTTTCCCGATTTTCATTGATTACAATAGATGTGATTCGGGGCTCAATCTCTACTAAAGCTGCGACGATTTGGTCTTGTTGTTTGAGTTCCTTTGCATTGACCACCAAAACAACCATAATTTCTCCGGTAGCATCTCCCGTTCTGACAATTAAATGACGTAATATTCCTGAATGTTTTACTTCATCATAAATCGTCAAACCTAGGGTCGAAGCAACTTTTGAAAACTCTTGTAGTATATGATTTGAAGCCTCTGATTGAATCAGACAATTTGTGGTAGGTACGACCTCATGTGTTCTGGGTCTATAGAAACCCCAAACCACACGACCGTCTTGTACTTGAAAAGGAACTTGTGTCTTATTTCGATAATGCCATGGATTTTCCATCCCTTTTACAGGGTGCACAGGCACGTCTGGTAAACCACCAATTCGATCAATCGCTGACCGAACTGTTTGCCATTTTTGTTGCAATTGAGCTTCATAACTCATGTGTTGTAACTGACATCCCCCGCACTGATGGTATACGTCACAAGGAGGTACAACACGATGAGGACTTTTTTCAATCCAATTCAATATTTTTGCGAAGCCATACTTCTTTAATGTCTTAACCACTTTTACTTCTACTGTTTCACCCTTCAATGCATTCGGGATGAATAAAGGATACTGTTCAATTTTAGCGACGCCATTCCCCATTGAATTCACATCGACAATTTCTACGGTATACTTCTCATTTTTTTGTACTTGAAATGCCATTTCTATCCTCTACTTTCTCATCATATTTCCTGGGAAATAGTAAAGAGCCTTTATACAATAAGGCTCTTGTTTGATTCTTCAAAATCAAGTGGTGCATAAATTTCAATATGACGCTCTAAATTGATAAAAGTAGCAGGTAAACGGCCACCATATTCACCATCTAAATTTACAAGCACATCATCATTCGTTGTTACTTTAATTTCTGACGCTCGAGCGGCAACTACTAACGGGTCATTTAAATGATCCCCTCTTAGTGCCGCAGTGACAACACGTATAAATTCTGCGATATTACATTTTTTTAGGATTAATAATGTGAATTTACCATCATTAATACTTGCTCCAGGTGCTAATTTTTCAAATCCACCGACAGAATTGGTTAACCCAATTAAAAACATCATCACTTCTCCATCAAAAACTTCTCCATCATATTCCAAATGGACATGACTTGCATGAATGGAGGGTAACATTTCAATCCCTTTCAAATAATAAGCCAATTGACCAAGCATGGTTTTTAATTTGATAGGCACTTCGTACGTTAATTCTGTCACTCGACCGCCACCTGCAATATTGATAAAATAACGTTCTTCATTCATTAAACCAACATCAACAGGAACTGGCTTACCGTCTATAATGATGGATAAAGCTTCATTAATATCACGCGGGATATGTAGGGCTCGTGCAAAATCATTTGTTGTACCCATTGGGATTAGACCAATTTTGGGACGTTGTTCAAAGTGGGCAATTCCTGCGACCACTTCATTTAATGTCCCGTCACCACCAGCTGCAATAATTAAATCAAACCCTCTTTCAACTGCAAGTGTAGCGGCATTCCTTGCATCTCCCTCACAAGTTGTCGCATGAGCAGAAGTTTCATAACCAGCGATTTCTAAACGTTCTAACACTTCTGGCAAATGCTTTTTAAAAGCCTCTCTCCCAGCAGTCGGGTTGTAAATAATTCTAGCTTTCTTCATTGAACGGACCTTCTTTCAAATGACTTTTACTTTTTATTGTCCTACTTACTTCGTTATCAATGCTACTAATTCATCATGCACGGCTTCCCAATACTTAATATTAGTTACATAGGCTTGTGTTAGCTGTTGAATGGTTTCTTTCTTTTTTTCTTCAAAATCAGGAGCCGTTTGTTCTGGTAAAGCAGCCATTTTTTCTGTGACATCTTGTTGCACGAGTTGTGCACGTGGTCCCCACTTGGCAACAACTTCACCCGCTTCATCTAATAATAAATAGACTGGAATGGAACGGCCGCCATTTGTGAGATGTCGATCGATTAGTGTTGGATCTGCATCACGATAAGCTACTCTCATATCTAAGTGTGCCAACTCCCCGATTTTTCTTAAAATGGGGTTGTTCATCATGGCATCTCCGCACCAATCTTCTGTAATGATAAGAACTTTTGTAGCTTTAGGTTGTAACTGTGCATAAAATGAAGCTGTTTGTGGACACTGAAATCCCTCGTAAACTGCAAAAGATTCTTCTTTTTTCTCCGTCATTTCATCCATATACTGATCAAGAGAAATTCCTTTATTGAAAAAATCGAGCTCTACTGTCATGTAGCTTCTCTCCTTTATCTATTGAATGGACAAAAACTACAAGTCGTTGATTCCATCATCAAATTAGATGGAATCACTTGTAGTTCATATCTCATTTTATCGTTTTTTGATTTCTTCCATCAATAGTTTATTCACTAATGGTGGGTTGGCTTGGCCTTTAGAGGCTTTCATAATTTGTCCGACAAGGAAACCAATCGCTCGGTCTTTTCCTTCTTTAAAGTCAGCAATAGACTGCTCATTATTGTCGAGTACCTCTGTAACGAAGCCCAAGAGAATCGCTGGGTCAGAAATTTGAATCATGCCTTTTTCTTTCACAATCTTTTCTGCTTCTCCACCGTTTTTAATTAATTCTGCAAATAGTTTTTTAGCGATTTTCGATGAAATCGTACCATCTTCGATGAGTTGAATCATACCTGCTAAATTCGTTGGTGTTAATTTTGTATCATGCAACTCTAATTGTTCTTTATTTAAATAGGCTGAAACTTCACCCATTAACCAATTCGAAGCCAATTTAGGATCTGCTCCTGCAGCTACTGTTGCTTCAAAAAAGTCAGACATTTCTTTTGTTAAAGTCAATACCATCGCATCATAAGAAGGTAATCCCCACTCATCCATATAACGAGCTTTACGAGCATCCGGTAATTCAGGAATTTCTGATTGAACGCGTTCAATCCATTCTTCACTCACGAATACTTCAGGAAGGTCTGGATCATTAATGAAGCGATAGTCATCTGCGCTCCCTTTAATACGCATTAAAATTGTTTCACCTGTAGATTCATCGTATCTACGTGTTTCCTGTTGAATTTCACCACCATTTAACAGAATAGCTTTCTGGCGTGCAACCTCTTTCTCAATTCCACGACGAATAAAGTTAAATGAGTTCAAGTTTTTAAGTTCAGTTTTAGTACCGAATGCTTCTTGTCCGTATGGGCGAATAGAAATATTAGCGTCACAACGAAGCGAACCTTCTTCCATACGCACATCAGATACACCTGTATATTGAATAATCGCTTTTAACTTCTCAAGGAAAGCATAAGCTTCATCAGCAGAACGAATATCTGCTTCTGTAACAATTTCAATGAGTGGCGTACCTTGACGATTTAAGTCGACTAAAGAACCATCTTTAGAGTGTGTAAGTTTGCCTGCGTCTTCTTCTAAATGGATGTGATGTAAACGAATACGCTTCGGTTGTCCATCGACTTCAATGTCTACCCAACCGCCCACGCCTACTGGACGCTCATCTTGTGTAATTTGATAAGCTTTCGGGTTATCTGGATAGTAATAATGTTTTCTTTCAAAATGTTGATGACGTGAAATGTCGCAATTTAATGCAAGTGAAGCTTTCATTCCATATTCAATCGCTTGTTTATTTAATACAGGTAAGACACCTGGATATGCTAAATCTGTAATATGAATGTTAGTATTCGGCTCTGCACCAAAGTGAGAAGGAGCAGGTGAGAAAATTTTAGTATCTGTTTTTAATTCTACGTGAATTTCTAATCCAATAATCGTTTCAAAGTTCATTCCTTCACACCTCCTGCAAGACTTGGTTGTTGCTTATGAAAATCGGTTGCTTGCTCAAAAGCGTAAGCAACGCGATAGAGAGTCGCTTCATCAAAATGTTTACCAATCAACTGAAGACCTACTGGTAAACCGTCAACAAATCCACAAGGTACACTCATTGCTGGGACGCCTGCTAAGTTAACTGGTGTTGTTAACACATCGTTTGCATACACTGTAAGTGGGTGCTGAACAGCTTTTCCTAAGTCATAGGCTGGCGTTGCAGCTGATGGACCTACAATCACATCATATTGTTCAAACACTTGCTTAAAGTCTTGAGCAATTAAATGACGGACTTTTTGAGCATGCACATAAATGTCTTCATGATGCTGACCACTTAATGCATACGTTCCGAAAAGTAGACGTTTTTTCACTTCATCTCCAAATGCTTCTCCACGCGTATTGAAATAAATTTCATCCAAGTTCGTATAGTGTTTTGTACGGTAACCATAGTGGATTCCATCATAACGCGCTAGATTAGAGGATGCTTCAGCTGATGCGATTACGTAATACGTTTCTGATGCATACTTAGAATGTGGGAGTGAAACTTCATCGACTGTTGCACCTAGTGCTTCAAGTTGACGAATGGCTGCATGAACTTGCTCTTTCACGCCTTGATCGACACCTTCTCCAAAGTATTCTTTCGGAACGGCAACTTTTAAGCCTTGTAAGTTCCCCTCTAAAGACTCTACAAAGTGTGGCACTGACTGTTCTGCAGAGGATGAATCGTATAAATCTTCTCCAGCAATCGCTTCAAGTGCAATCGCATTATCTTTTACAGTTTTTGTAATTGGTCCGATTTGGTCTAACGAAGAGGCGAAAGCAATTAAACCATGTCTAGATACGCGACCATATGTAGGTTTCATACCCACTACGCCACAAAAAGCAGCTGGTTGACGAATCGACCCACCCGTATCTGTTCCTAACGTTAATAAAACTTCATTAGCTGCGACTGCTGCTGCAGAACCGCCTGATGAACCACCTGGTACTTTTGTGATGTCCCAAGGATTAGTAGTTGCTTGGAAAGCTGAGTTCTCTGTTGTAGATCCCATCGCAAATTCATCTAAATTTAATTTACCAAACGAAATTGCACCTGCTTGCTCTAATTTTTCTACTGCGGTTGCACTATACACAGGTACAAAATTCTCAAGCATTTTACTCGCTGCTGTTGTTTTGATATCTTTTGTCACAATATTATCTTTAATCGCTACTGGAATACCAAATAATGAACCTGCTGCATCTTGTCCATCTTTTAACGTCGCTTGTTGTAAAGCTTGCTCTTCTGTTACCGTTAAAAAAGCTTGAATGCTAGGTTCTACTGCTTTGATTTGTTGTAGTGTTTGCTCTGCTACTTCTTTTACACTGATTTGTTTTTGTTTGTAGAGTTCTTGTAACTCTGCAATTGTTCCCTTTAGTACGCTCATTGTGCAAGCTCCTCCTTATTCAAATGTATTCGGTACTTTAATCATACCTGCTTCATGTAATTCTACATTTTTCAGCATTTCATCACGGTCGAGGACATCTTGTACAACGTCTTCTCTCATTACATTCACACGTTGAAGTGGGTGCGTCATCGGTGAAATTCCTTCTACGTTAGCTTCTTTGAGTACAGAAGCATAATCAATCATCTTTGTTAATTCTTCTTTCAGTGTTTCTACTTCTTGCTCTTTTAGTGCGACTCTAGCAAAATTCGCATAATAAAGCACATCTTCATTCGTTAATTTTGTCATGTTGCCCCTCCTTCATTCTTGTTCTATCATACCATCCTATCAATTGATTGAAAAGTTAGCATTCCCTTGTTGCTATTGATTAATAGCGGTATAAATGAACAAATGGTTCTTCTTCATTCGGTTTCTTTAAAATTAATGCTTCTGGTCCATTAATGGTATGAATGTTCACTTCTACATTACTCGATGAGAAATGTTGCACAATTAAACCTGTCACATGCTGAGTAAAGCCAACCGTTTCACTCGTTCCAAAAAACTGAATAGGCATCTCAATCGTTAATTTCTGTAAATCTCCATCTACATAAAATCCTTTACCTATAACGTTGACGAAACTCGGGAAAAATTTATCGACATCTTGCTTAAAATTGTTCATTTTCATATTTAAATCACGATATTTTTCTTCCGTATTACTTTTTGGGAAAATGACATATTCTTCATTAATCATTGTCCATGAACCAATACTATTTTTCCCTTTATCTGCTTTCCCTTGCATAAAATAAGTACCAGGAACAATAGAATTTCGTTCTTCTTGTTTGAAAACACCTACGACAATTGGAAGTGTAACGTCTAATTCCTCACGCATCCGCTTCACGACTTCATTAGCTAACCGTTCACCTTCAGCTTTTAATGTCGCATCACTTAATTGAATCTCGGCCCCAGCTCGGTTATAAAAAACTGAATTTAAAGCTAGTCCAATCGAGATTCCTTCGACACTTACCTTATTGTCAGCAGAACGTTTTAAATAATTTTGCTCAGTAATATGTGCCAAAATAATGGGGTTTTGTTCATCATCTCCCGTATTGGATGAAGCTTGATTTAGTCCTGCTTCATTTTTATCCACACGACTCAACCATGAAATCACAACATCTTTCGGGAGATACTGCCCGCCTCTAAAAAAATAATCTTTCGTAGGAAAATACTGAGAAGAAATTCTTAAAAGCCCGTCTTCCACTTCTTCCATATCGTATTTTGTGCCTAGATTATCCACGACTAAACCATGAGTTTCACTCTGTTTAAACGGTAAAAGTGTTTTATAATACTTGTCCTCAATCTGCATCGCAGGAATTTCAACAACTTCCTCCTGTTGCTCTTCCGTATCTGCTATCGTTTCTTCTTTTTTAGGGCTAAGTGGTGCACAAGAAGCTAAAAAGATAGCAAGTGCTGAACAAAGAACAAGTCCTTTTGTTTTATGATTCATTCCACAACTCTTCTTTCTTTAACACGTCGACAAATTGTTGTTCATCCCAAATTGGTATTTCTAATGAGACTGCTTTTGTATACTTAGAACCCGCAGCTTCCCCTGCAATGACCAAGTCTGTTTTCTTACTCACGCTTCCTGTCACATTCGCTCCCAGTTGTTCTAGATAAGCTTTAGCTTCGTTACGCGTCAGGAGCTCTAATTTCCCTGTAAGTACAACAGTTTGTCCAGATAATAATGTCTCACTCTTATTGGCTGAAGGAAGTGCCCCTAAGTAATTCATATTCAGACCTTTCAATTTGAACTGCTCTATCAATTCAATGACGGCATCTTGCGCAAAGTAATGGATTAATGCATCCGCTACTTTGTCACCAATTTCATCGATCGTGATTAATTCTTCTTTACTTGCGTCTACTAGACGTTCTAGTGAGCCAAAGTGTTGCGCGAGTATAGTGGCTACTTTAGCCCCTACATGACGAATACCTAAACCGAACAGCAATTTTTCTAAAGAATTTTGCTTGGACTGTTCAATCGCCTCTAATAAGTTCTCAACGGATTTCTTACCCATTCGCTCTAAAGGCAACAATTGTTCTTCTTCTAATTGATAAAGATCGCTCACTGATTGGACAAGACCTGTTTCATAAAGTTGCTCAGAAACTCGCTCACCCAACCCTTCAATATTCATTGCTTGTCGAGATGCAAAATGAATAATGGCTTCTTTCATCTGAGCTGGACAGGTTGGATTGATACACCGTAAAGCGACTTCTTCATCCAATTTAACTAGTGGTTCATCACAGGATGGACAATGAGATGGCATTTCAAAAACTGCTGCATCGGCTGGTCTTTCTGCTAAAACAGGACCTACGATTTCCGGAATGATATCGCCTGCTTTTCTAACGATGACTGTGTCGCCAATCCGAATGTCTCTTTCAATAAGATAATCTTCATTGTGAAGAGAAGCACGTTGAACGGTTGAACCATCTATCAACACAGGCTTTAATATCGCAGTTGGTGTAACAACGCCCGTTCTACCGACGCTCAATTCAATCCCTATTAATTCACTTGTTTTTTCTGTTGCTGGAAACTTGAAAGCCGTTGCCCATTTTGGACTTTTAGCTGTATAACCTAATTGTTCCTGGTCTTCAAAACGATTGACTTTGATCACAATGCCATCAATTTCATAAGGAAGGTCATGTCGATGAGCTGTCCAATACGTTGTATATTCAATTACTTCTTCAATTGTTTGACACACCTTACGTTCTTCGTTTGTACGAATTGAAAGGGAACTTAATCGTTGGAGAGCCTCTTCATGAGAATCTAACCCCGTTAATGTACCCATTTCACCTAACGCATACATAAAGACGGATAACTGACGATCTGCTGCGATTTTAGGGTCTAACTGTCTTAAAGAACCTGCCGCTGCATTTCTAGGATTTGCAAATAACTGTTGGTCTGCCTCAGCTCTCTTTTTATTTAATTGTTCAAAAGAGGCATGGGGCATATAGGCTTCTCCACGTACTTCGAATGTTTCTTTTTCAGGCAATTGTAACGGGATAGAATGAATGGTGCGTAAATTAGATGTAATATCTTCACCTACCATTCCATCTCCTCGTGTGGCCCCACGTACAAATTGGCCATCCTCATAATGTAAAGAGATGGCTAGTCCATCAATTTTCAATTCTGCTACATACGTCGGGCGATAGCCTAATTCTTCAACGATTTTCCGATCAAATTCACGGATATCTTCTGCTGAAAATGCATTCGATAAGCTAAGCATAGGTGTGGTATGCTGCACTTTTTCAAACTTATCAAGAACTGTACCCCCTACCCTAACAGTAGGTGAGTTAGGGGTTTGAAAAGCAGGATATTGTGTCTCTAAAGTAATGAGCTCTTGCATCAGTTCATCATAAGTTGCATCAGGCACTGTCGGTTGATCAAGGACATAATATTCATAGCCATATTGAGTCAATTGCTTTTGCAGCTTTTCGATTTTTTGTTGGATGTCGTTCATTATTCCACCCCTTATTCTTTTTCAATCGGTGCAAATTTTGCGAGTAGACGTTTAATTCCTACGGGTGCTGGAAATGCAATATCGAGTTCCAAATCGTCGCCATTTCCTTTAAGGCTAACTACTGTGCCTGTACCCCATTTTTTATGTTTTGCTTTATCTCCTGCTGACCAGCCTAATTTTTCTCCGCCACTTTTTTGGAGTGGTTTTTTTCTAGAAGCTGATTGAACTGATGCTCTTCTCTGTGTACCAAAAGGAACTTTCTGTTGCATTTCAAAGCCTTTTCCAGGAATTATTTCAATTAAATCCTCAGAAATCTCAGCGATGAAACGGGAAGGCATATTATAACTTGAACGTCCAAATAGCATACGAGAAGTCGCATGAGTTAAGTACAACTCTTTTTCTGCACGTGTAATGCCGACGTAAGCCAGTCGACGTTCTTCTTCCATTTCCTCTTCGTCGTGAATTGAACGGATATGAGGGAAAATATTCTCTTCCATCCCAATTAAAAAGACAACTGGAAATTCTAAGCCCTTCGCTGAGTGAAGCGTCATCAGAATCACTTTCTCTTGTTCCTCTTCTTCTTCATCTAACGAATCAATATCAGCAATTAATGCTAAGTCTGTCAAAAAGGCAACAAGTTCTGTTTGTTCTTCCATATCTTCATCAGTAACTTCTTCTTGTTCAAAGGCCTTAGTGACTGATAGAAACTCTTCAATATTTTCTAAGCGACTTTGCGCTTCTATCGTTTTCTCTGCTTGAAGCATTTCTTTATAGCCTGTGCGTTCTAGAATTTCTTCAACTAATTCTGATAAAGACAAGTATTCTTGCATGGCCGTCAATTGTTCAATTGTTTCTTTGAAGGCAAGGGCAGCATTGAGTGCACGAGCAGGTAATCCCATGAAATCCAATTCCTGCAT
>JASLCF010000166.1 GCA_030146155.1 Savagea sp. | reverse complement strand
ATTGCTTACTTTGTTCCACCGACTCGGCTGTTGCAATCAGTTCGATCATCGGTTTCACTTCCTTTCTATTGCTTTCTTTCAAACATCTTCTATTTTACGCTAATTCTTAACATAAGAAAATAGACTCAATTAAATGTTTGTAAAATGTCACAACCTGTTTAGTTGATGTATTAGAATAAAAAAACTCTCTAGCAGCTTTGCTAGAGAGTAGAAATTAAAGTAAGCCTTTTTCTCGCATTTCTTTTTTCTTTGTAAATCCCATTCCCATAAATACAACAACTAAAATCGCTGCAATAATAATAGTAGGAATTGATTTTTCCGCTACACCTACGCCAATTGCCATCATAGACGTCACTGCTAAAAAAGAGTAAAGAACGAAAATCCATTTTAAGTTTTTCAATTTTTTTCCTCCAAACGTGATTCATTCTTTTTTTATTGTTCATTCATGTGTTATAATATCACAGTTAAATAGATGATAACAGAAAAGAGAAGTGAAAATAAAATGACTGAACGTTCAGATGTAAGAAACATAGCAATTATTGCCCACGTTGACCATGGTAAAACAACTTTAGTAGACCAATTATTAAAGCAATCAGGGATTTTCCGTACGAATGAAGTAGTAGAAGAACGAGCAATGGATTCAGACGCTATCGAAAAAGAAAGAGGAATAACAATCCTTGCAAAAAATACAGGAGTTCACTATGAAGATACTAAAATCAACATATTGGACACACCAGGTCACGCTGATTTTGGTGGAGAAGTAGAACGTATTTTAAAAATGGTAGATGGCGTTGTTCTAGTAGTCGATGCATTCGAAGGTTGTATGCCTCAAACTCGCTTTGTGTTGAAGAAAGCTTTAGAAACGAATCTACAACCAATTGTGGTTGTGAATAAGATTGATAGAGAGTTCGCACGTCCAGAAGAAGTTGTGGATGAAGTGTTAGAACTGTTTATAGAACTAGATGCAAATGATGAACAATTAGAGTTTCCAGTTGTTTATGCATCAGGATTTAATGGAACGGCAAGTTTAGAGCCAGATCCAGCTACACAACAAGATAATTTAAAAGAGCTATTTGATGCGATTATTAAATATATTCCAGCACCAAAAGACAATCGTGAAGAACCTTTACAATTCCAAGTTTCTTTACTAGATTACAATGATTATGTTGGAAGAATTGGTATTGGTCGTGTTTTCAGAGGAACTATGCGTGTTGGAGAACAAGTCGTTGTATTAAAACGCGACGGTTCAAAAAAACAGTTTAGAATTACGAAAATGTATGGTTTCTTAGGATTGAAGCGAGTCGAAATTCAAGAAGCTTTTGCGGGAGATTTAATCGCTGTTTCTGGTTTAGATAATTTAGATGTTGGTGAAACGATTTGTCCGGTTAATCATCCAGAGGCATTACCAGAGCTTCACATTGACGAACCTACTTTGCAAATGACATTCTTAGTAAATAACAGCCCATTTGCAGGTAAAGAAGGGAAGTGGGTAACTGCACGTAAGATTGAAGAGCGTTTAGAACAGCAATTAGAAACAGATGTTTCTTTACGTGTAGAACCGACAGATTCACCGGATGCATGGGTAGTTTCGGGTCGTGGAGAACTACATCTATCCATTTTAATTGAAAATATGCGACGTGAGGGCTTTGAACTACAGGTTTCTAAACCAGAAGTAATCATTCGTGAAATTGATGGAAAGAAACATGAACCTTTTGAAAGAGTACAAATTGATGTACCCGAAGAATATGCGGGTGGAGTTATCGAGTCTCTAGGTGAACGTAAAGGTGAAATGGTCGATATGATTAATAACGGAAATGGCCAAGTTCGAATCGTGTTCTTGGTGCCTGCTCGTGGAATGATTGGGTATTCTACTGAATTCTTAACATTAACTCGTGGCTATGGTATTTTAAACCATACATTTGATTGTTATAAACCATACATTAATGCTAAAATCGGTGGTCGTCGAAATGGTGCGCTTGTTTCAATGGAAAATGGAACGGTCACAGCATATAGTGTGATGCAATTAGAAGACCGTGGTACAATGTTTGTTGAAGCGGGCACACCGATTTATGCGGGGATGCTTGTTGGAGAAAACACACGTGAAAATGATCTCAGTATAAACTTAACAAAAGCAAAGCATGCTACGAACGTTCGTTCAGCAACGAAAGACCAAACAGTTTCAACTAAAAAACCAAGAATATTAACACTCGAAGAAGCTTTACAATATATTGGTGATGATGAGTACTGTGAAGTAACACCTGATTCTATTCGTATGCGTAAAAAAATACTGGATAAAAATGAACGTGAAAAAGCGACGAAAAAAAATAAATAAAATATGTTGGAGTAGGAGGACGGTCGAATGTTATATTTAGCAGACGATGCCAAGGATTTAGAACGTGCATATGAAAAAATGACGGGGATTTCTAGACTCATTTATGAAAATGCGCCTAACTTTGATGCGGGCGGATTAATTTTATATGTAGTTGTACTACTACTATCGGCATTTGTCTACAAGTTAGGATTTGCTCGTAAAATTAAATGGTGGCAAAATGTGATTGTTTATTTATCACTTGCACTAGGTTGTTTAATTTTAATGTTCCTTGCTATTTACTTGCCTGTTGTTGAAGGTTTACTTGTAACGGCAGCCATTTTGATTTTATACAAAATTCGTCGTTTAAGAGATGACAAGGCAGCACCAATTCAAGAATAAAAAAGTTAGTGATCTACTCTACTTTGAGTGAGGTCACTAACTTTTTTTGCATTTGCTATTCTTTTAAAATTCTTCTTCAGTAGGATGAGAAGATTTATATAACTTAAATTTCCCAGTCGCCATACGCTCATTCGTTCTATCAGTAATTCTCTGGTTACAAGTAGGGCAGAGATAAGTTTTAATTGGTTTATTTAACAATTTTTTTGCTTCGGGTGAATACCCATCAATGGTTTCAATCGATTCACAAATCACACACTTTACTCTCATTGTATGCACCTACTCTACTCGAATGCCTGTAACGAAACGGATAGGTTCATTAGCGTTAGAACCATCTTTCCATAGTAAGTACACAGGGCCATCTTCTTTTAAAGGTTTACCTTCGAAACTAAATTGAAGCAACACATTTGAGAGGTCATCCATTGCTATTTTTACTTCGTCACCTTCAGTACGTTCAAAGATAATATGCGTGGCCTCTGCGTGAGGTTCGGCATTGTTGAAGAAATGTTCTAGCAAAATAGCATATGTTTTTTCCAGTGCTTTTGTTTTTTCAAATTTACTTTCACTTTTTAAAGTAGGTGGAAATGTAGCACCTTCCATTATTTCACGTGACCAATGCTTACCCATTCCTTCTTTATATTTTTCATCTTCATCAATCTCAATATATTCTGTTTCTAAAAATTCATCAAGATCTACTCGTCGGTCATCAAAAATCCAAACCGTTGGATCAAGGGTGATTGGAAATTTGACATTTCCTTTGATAATTACCATTCCGTCCATTTTTCTTCCTCCTTCAATTTATAACTCTCTTTAGTATAGCTCTTTCTGGAAAGTTTAGAAAGAGCCACTACTTGTGACAACAAACATATAATACTTGCAATTTAATTCTTGAAAAGATACAATTTAGCTATAACATTGACGTTATAAAGGTATTGGGGGCGTCCTCATGGATATGAAGATAGAAGAGACATATAAAGAACGAGCGTTGAGTCAGTTGCATGCGGATGCAGAGAAGATTGCTCAATTAATTAAAGTGCAAATGGATCATTTAACGATGCCACAGTGTCCCTTGTATGAAGAAGTTTTAGACACACAAATGTATGGCTTGTCACGGCAAATTGATTTTGCGGTCAAGTTAGATTTAGTGGATCGCGAAATAGGAAAAGAAATTTTGACTCGTTTAGAGCAAGAAATGAACACTTTGCACGAATTATATATCAAAGGATAACATAGAAACTCAAACTGTTACTTACGTGGTTTGAGTTTTTTGTTTATATAGGAAGGACGCATTATGAAAAAATATGTAAAAACACTTTTTAAACATTTTGATTATGGTTTATTTATCACATATTTAGTACTGGCTTTATTTGGGTTACTCATGATTTACAGTTCGAGCATGCTCATCGCAATGAACCGGTTCGACCCTCCTCGACCACCCAATTACTTTTTTATGCAACAGTTAAAATATGTCTTATTAGGCGTCCCATTATTTTTTATGATGTCATTTATCCCTTATAAATTATTTAAACTCAAACCTGTTATCGTGTTAATGTTAGGGACGATGTTTGGCTTCTTAATTTTAGTTCATTTTATAGGAGCAGGTTCTTCTGTAGGGGCTCAAAGTTGGATTCGTCTAGGTTTTATCAATATTCAACCGTCAGAATTGGCGAAATTAACAATGATATTGTATTTATCTGCAGTGTTTGCGAATAAATTTGTGGAAGAGAAAAACAATACATTTACTCAAGATATTGTTCCACCCATGATTGTCATGCTGGCAGTTGCATTTTTAGTATTAACTGAGCCTGATTTAGGAGCAACGATGATTATCGTTTTTGTATCACTTGCCGTATTAGTCGTGAGTGGTGTGACGAAAGAAATGTATAAAAAAATGTTTTCAGTCTTTTTTATCACAATCATTCCTATGCTTTTATTTATTTTGTGGAAAAAAGACACGATTATGACGGAAAGTCGTTTAGGTCGTTTTACAGCTTATGCTGACCCATTCAAGTATGAGAGTGGTTCAGGCAAACAAATCGTTAATGGCTTCATTGCAATTGGAAGTGGCGGCTTAAAAGGATTAGGTTTAGGAAATTCTGTCCAAAAAATGGGGTATTTACCAGAACCCCATACGGATGTTATCATAGCTATTATAAGTGAAGAGTTGGGACTATTTGGAACAACTATTGTATTAGGAGGACTCTTCCTTATTGTCTATAAAGCAATGAAAGTTGCTTTTGTTTCGAAGGATCCTCATTCGAGGATGCTTGCTGTGGGTATTGGAAGTTTATTTGCTATTCAGACATTCATTAACGTCGGTGGCTTAACAGGATTAATCCCACTTACAGGTGTAACATTACCATTTATTAGTTTTGGGGGAACTAGTTTCGTCTTGAAATCCATCGCATTAGGCATATTAATGAATATCATTATGTTTACGAAGCATCAAGAGATGAAAGAGGGGGCGTAGTTATGTCTATTCAAAAAATTTTAGTCGCTAACCGTGGAGAAATTGCAATCCGTATTTTTAGAGCATGTACGGAGCTAAAAATTCCCACGGTTGGTATTTATTCAGCAGAAGATCGTGGTTCTTTTCATCGCTACAAAGCAGATGAGTCATATTTAGTTGGAGAAGGAAAAAAGCCAATCGATGCTTATCTGGATATTGAAGGAATTATTGCGATTGCAAAAGATAGTGGAGCCAATGCAATTCACCCAGGTTATGGCTTCTTAGCAGAAAATGAACAATTTGCGAAAAGACTCGAAGAAGAAGGAATTATCTTTATCGGTCCAACATCTAAACATTTAGAGATGTTTGGGGATAAAGTGAAAGCGCGTACACAAGCTATTCAAGCAAATATTCCTGTTATTCCAGGAACAGATGGTCCAGTTGAATCTGTCGAAGAAGTTGAACAGTTTGGAGCAAAGTATGGTTATCCTATTATCGTAAAAGCCTCACTAGGTGGTGGGGGACGCGGCATGCGAATTGTAGAACGGGAAGAAGATGTGAAGGAGTCCTATGAAAGAGCAAAGTCAGAAGCCAAGTCTGCCTTTGGGTCTGATGAGGTCTACGTGGAGAAATTTATTCAAAACCCTAAACATATTGAAGTCCAAATCATTGGCGATACACATGGTAATGTCGTTCATTTATATGAGAGAGATTGTAGTATTCAAAGAAGGCATCAAAAAGTAGTTGAAATCGCACCTTCTATTTCTTTATCGGACGAATTAAGACAGTCAATCTGTGAGGCTGCTGTTCATTTGATGAAAAATATTCAATATGTGAATGCCGGAACTGTTGAATTTCTCGTAGCCAATGACGAATTTTATTTCATTGAAGTCAATCCACGGATTCAAGTAGAGCATACGATTACAGAAATGATTACAGGTGTTGATATTGTGCATACGCAAATTCATGTGGCAAATGGGCAGCAGTTGCATGATGAAGTTGCGCAAGTACCCCAACAAAAAGATATGCCATTGTTTGGTTATGCTATCCAATCTCGAGTGACTACGGAAGATCCGTTAAATGATTTTATGCCTGATACAGGAAAATTAATGGTCTATCGTTCAGGTGGAGGCTTCGGAGTTCGGCTAGATGCGGGTAATGGCTTTCAGGGAGCAGAAATTACACCGTACTATGATTCACTCCTCGTAAAAGTTTCTACATGGGGAATGACTTTTGCGGAAGCGGCCAATAAAATGGACCGTAACTTACAGGAATTTAGAATAAGAGGAATTAAAACCAATATTCCGTTTTTAGAAAATGTAGTCCGACATCCGGATTTTTTAAAGGGTGATTATGATACCGCTTTCATCGATAAGACACCTGAATTATTTGAATTCAAGCAGAAAAAAGATCGTGGAACAAAGATATTAAATTATCTAGGAACGATTACCGTGAATGGGTTTCCTGAAATTGGTCATGTTTCTAAACCTATATTTCAACATCCAAGGACGCCAAAAGGGGCAAATGAACTGGTTATACCAGAAGGTACGAAACAAATTTTAGAAGCACAAGGTCCTCAAGGAGTAGTAAAATGGGTAAAAGAACAAAATAACGTATTGCTTACAGATACGACGTTTAGGGACGCCCATCAATCACTCTTAGCAACTAGAATACGTACTGCAGATATGATGGGAATTGCTGAAGAAACGGCGAAGCTTATGCCAGATTTATTTTCATTAGAAATGTGGGGCGGTGCAACATTTGATGTCGCCTATCGCTTTTTGAAGGAAGATCCTTGGGAACGCTTAAGTCAACTGCGAGAAAAGATTCCAAATGTACTTTTCCAAATGCTGTTTAGAGGAGCGAATGCGGTTGGGTATAAAAATTACCCTGACAATGTCATCCGTTCATTCATTCAAGAATCAGCATCCTCTGGAATAGATGTTTTCCGAATTTTTGATAGTTTGAATTGGATTAAAGGAATGGAAGTAGCGATTGATGAAGTCGTTAAAAATAATAAAATAGCAGAAGCAGCCTTATGTTATACAGGAGATATCTTAAATGATGGACGCGATAAATATACAGTAGCTTACTATAAAGAAATGGCCAAAGCTTTAGAAGAAACAGGCGCTCATATATTATCTATTAAAGATATGGCCGGACTTTTGAAGCCAGAAGCGGCATATCGTCTGATTTCTGAATTGAAAGATACGATTGATTTACCTATCCACTTACATTCACATGATACAAGTGGTAATGGGATTTACATGTATAAACGTGCAATTGATGCAGGAGTAGATATTTTAGATACAGCTCTTGGATCAATGGCAGGCTTGACTTCACAACCTTCGTCCACATCACTAGCTTACGCTTTGGAGAATAGTCAACGCCAGGTTATAGGTAATGTAAAGAATATGGAGCAGCTTTCTTATTATTGGGAAGATGTTCGCAAATATTACCAACACTTTGAAAGTGGGATGAATAGTCCACATTCAGAAGTATATGTCCATGAAATGCCAGGTGGCCAGTATTCGAATTTGCAACAGCAAGCAAGGGCTGTTGGCTTAGGAAATCGCTGGGATGAAGTGAAGGAAATGTATGCCCGAGTTAACTTACTGTTCGGAGATTTAGTAAAAGTAACTCCTTCTTCCAAAGTAGTCGGAGATATGGCCTTATTCATGGTTCAAAATGAATTAGATGAACAATCTGTCATTGAAAAAGGGGAAACGATAGATTTTCCTGAATCTGTTATTGAACTGTTTGAAGGTTATTTAGGGCAGCCTTATGGCGGATTCCCTAAAGAGTTACAACAAGTGATTTTAAAAGGAAGACAACCGATTAATGTTCGTCCAGGTGAGCTTCTCGAGGATGCCGACTTTAAAGAAATTGAAAAACAGTTGCAACCTCAATTTTCTCGTCCAGTCACACAAAAGGACGTACTGGCTTATGCACTTTATCCGAAAGTATTTACTGAGTATGTGGAGATGTATCAATTGTTCGGTGATGTATCTGTCATACAAACACCAGAGTTTTTATATGGAATGAGATTAGGAGAAGAGATTGAAGTAGAAATTGAAAAAGGGAAAACACTAATCATTAAATTAGTATCTATCGGTGAACCGAAATCCGATGGTTCTCGAGTGATTTATTTTGAGATGAATGGACAACCAAGAGAAGTAATTATTCAAGACATGCATGCAGAACGTACTGTTGAAAAACGAATGCAAGCAGAAGTTGGTAATGATGCTCACATTGGAGCAACAATGCCAGGTACGGTCTTGCAAGTGGCGACTGCAGAGGGGAATAAAGTGAGACGTGGTGATCATTTATTGATTACAGAGGCGATGAAAATGGAGACAACGATTCAGGCGCCATTTGATGGAGTTATCAAAAAGATCCATGTATCAAATGGAGATGCAATTGCAAGTGGGGACTTGTTGATTGAAATTGATCATTTATAGGTCAATTAATCTTTCATAGGGGGATTGTATGGGGAAGAAAAAATATCCAAAAGCAACTGCAACGATGTCAGATGACCTATACATGATTGTAGGTTATAAAAAAGAAGGAACACTTGTTTTACGTGGTAATGAATTATCACATTCACCAGAGTCTGTTCAATATTTTATTGAAGATACTTTAATGTCCATTTATTTGCAGTATAAACAGCTCATAAAAAATAGTGAGGAAAAATTAAAACGTTTTTATAAAAAACCACTTGTATTTTTTTATAATAATCAATTTCATGTTTGGATTCCTTTAGACGGGAAATCAAAAGAAAACAATATTTATTTGTTAGCTAGAAAAATTACAAGTATGGATACTCGCTATCTATTACAAACTCAAGCATTAAATGAATATGGAGTAGCTATTCTGAATACAGAACTTGAGTCACAATTGATGGCAAAGAAAGCTTCAAATTGTAGGGAAGTGACCCTATTAACCTTTGGAGGTTCAATCGAAGGAGTGACTGTTTGTATCGATCGACCTAAAAAGTCGATTACGCAGTTACTTGGATTAGCACTTGTGTTACTCAATGAAGTAGAAGTATCTGATGAAAATATAGAATTGGATTTCATTCGTGAAGAATGGCAAGATATCTATAGAAAAAGATAAGAACACAATCAAAAAAGCTGTTAGAACAATGAATGTTCTAACAGCTTTTGAAATTATAAATGAGAAGTATCGGTTGAGCGGAAAAGAAGCAGTATGAAATAGGTGAGTAATCCAAAGAGTAATGTAATGAATAGAGAGTGGAATAGAGCGACAATCACGTTTATTTTTGTAAAAATGACAATTGCTCCAGCGATTACTTGTAATGAAACAAGTATTCCTGCAAAAATCCAGCCCCAATAAATCACCCGTTGATTTTTATAATGTTTTATCGCATAAATCATAATATAAATAATCCATAAAAAGAGAAGCCCTGCTGCTAAACGATGTCCCATTTGAACCCATTCTTCAAAATAAGTAGGTAAAAAACCTTTAGATTCGGCAGAGTGACAGAGTGGCCAAGATGGACAAACCATTTCTGATTCTGTATGTCTGACTAATGCACCTGTGTAAATGACCAAATAAGAATAGGCTGTCACTCCGATTGTATGGAAACGTAATTTTTTATCCATTCTGACTCGATCGGCATCAAATTTTCGGTCTACTTCAAAGATAATGAGTGTGAGTAAAAAAACAGAGGCAAAAGAAAGTAATGAGATTCCAAAGTGTAATGCTAAAATAAAATCACCTTGCCCCCATAAAACTTGGGCAGCCCCAATGAGAGCCTGTAAAACTAGGAAGAATACTGCAGAAATTGCCAAAAATTTTGTTTCTCGAATATGCCCTAATTGCTTCCAAGACCATATCGCAAGTAAAACGATAGCAATACCCACAACAGCAGTCACTACACGGTGAGAAAACTCAATCAAAACTTCTTGGGTAATTTCATCAGGGATTAATTTACCATTACAACCTGGCCAGTGGCGGCCACATCCCATCCCTGAATCGGTTTTAGTAACTAGAGCGCCACCTAGTAAAATAAGTAGCATTCCTATTGTAGAAACGAGTCCAAACCATTTTAAATTTTTATTGTATTTCAAAAGAGGTACACCTACTTTATGTAATAGTTGACGAATGCAGAAAACACTCTACATGAAAGATGATAACGAAAAAAGACATGAAATACAATGAAATAAAGAGCACGTTCCTAAGAAATGACTCAACTTCACAATTTGTTCATAAAAAAGACGATTTTACTTCACAAATCTTAGCCTGAAATGCTTTACTATAGATAAGTGACGTATCGTTTTGACGTCAAAGTATTGGAAAACCAAGATAATTGTGAAATAGTGTAGAAATTTCTTCGGTTTTTCGATATAGTTAAGTAGAGTAGTCAAGCTTCAAGATTACTTTGAAAGGAGGATTCGAATGTCAAAGACCCGTACTGTAACACCAGTATCCGGGAAGCGTGAGGTAGAAGTGAAGTCGGTTGTTCAAGAATTTACAGCACTAATTAAAATTGGAATTGTGAACTCTAATTTGATTACTACATTCACAGGTCTATTCTTGGCATTACAATTCACCAATCGAAGTTTTCTACAAAGCATAGACTTGTTAATTCTTACGCTCGCCGGTACTGCATTCATTATTGCGGGATCAGCTGCGATGAACAACTGGATTGACCGAGACATTGATCCATTGATGGAGCGGACAAAAGCTAGACCGACTGTTTCTGGCAGGTTCAGTGGCAGATTTGTATTTGTCTTAGCGATGTCATTCATCGTTCTCGGAGAAGTCTTACTCTTTGCAGTTAATACATCAGCAGGATTGTTAGGATTAGCAGGCGTGATTAGCTATGTGGTCGTTTACTCAATGTGGTCAAAACGAAAACATGTAAGCAACACGGTTGTAGGAAGTATTTCTGGAGCAATACCGCCGCTCGTCGGGTATGCAGCAATCGAACCACAGTTAGGAATGGGAGCACTTGCCTTATTCTTAATTATGTTTGTGTGGCAACCCCCTCATTTCTATGCACTTGCAATGAGACGGACGGAAGAGTATCGTGCAGCAAGTATCCCGATGTTGCCAGTAGTTAAAGGATTTACACGTACAAAAAAATCGATGTTAGCGTGGGTATTACTACTGTTCCCATTGCCATTCCTTTTAAGTCAATTAGGTCCTTGGTTTATAGGGTTTGCTACACTGTTAAACATCGGATGGCTGTATTTAGCAGTCAAAGGTTTTAAAGCGAAAGATGATATGAAGTGGGCAACGACTATGTTCGTTTACTCGATTAATTATATGACCATTTTATTCGTGTCAATTATAATCTTCTCCATCTTTAGCTAACTACGGAATTCTTTCTCACTATAGAATTCATTATAGAGAGGTCAGTAGTCCTCAACATTTATTATTTTATTTGGAAAGAGAGGTATTCATAAGCGATGAAAAAAGGACTCAAAAAGTGGCGTCTCTTTTCACTTCTGACAGTTCTAGCTATTTTCCTGGCAGGATGTGGACAAGAAGAAATCTCTACATTACGTCCAGCAGGACAGGTAGGACAAGATCAGTTTAACTTACTGATGATTGCTGCAGCGATTATGTTGTTTGTTATTTTTGTAGTTGTTGCAATTTACACAGTAGCACTTGTGAAATTTAGACGTTCAAAATTAGGTGATGATTTTGTCCCTAAACAAGTTGAAGGAAGTCATACTCTTGAATTAGTATGGACAATTATTCCGATTATTCTTGTATTAATCTTCGCAGTAGTAACTGTTTACTACACATACAAATTAGGTGATGTCTCTGCGATGGGTGCAACAGATGATGAAGGTAACCCAGAGAACTTAGTGGTAGACGTTACAGCAAAATTATACTGGTGGGAGTTTGAATACCCAGATTTAGGGATTACAACAGCTCAAGAATTAGTTGTTCCTACAGACGAGAAAGTTTACTTTAACTTAATCGCTGCAGACGTAAAACACTCGTTCTGGATTCCAGCAGTAGGTGGTAAATTAGATACAAACGTTGAGAACGTCAATAAATTCTATCTAAAATTCGAAAAAGAATCTAAAGATTTACGCGATGGCGTATTCTATGGAAAATGTGCTGAGTTATGTGGACCATCTCACGCATTAATGGACTTCAAAGTAAAAACTTTACCACGTGCAGATTTTGATCAGTGGGTTGCAAAAATGCAAGCATCTGATGAAAATAAACCAGTTGCAAACGCACAAGGTGAAGAGGTATTCAATAACAGCTGTATCATGTGTCACGCGAACGATGCTGTAGGTACATCAGGTGGAATTGGAGAATCTATTACACAAGGTCCTAACTTAACAACATTCGGTGAACGTAACCGAGTAGCAGGATTTATGGATCACAATGAAGAGAAATTAAAATCTTGGATTCGCGATACACAAAAACATAAACCAGGTAACAAGATGCCTTCATTCTCAGAAGAGCAAATTTCTGATGATGAACTTGATGCATTAGCTGAATATTTAATGGGCTTAAAAGTAGAATAATAACTTGATTTTGAATAGGAGGTAACACAGTGAGTTCAGTTGCTCAAAAGAAAGGCTTTGGCGCAACAGTATGGGACTGGATGACTACAGTCGACCATAAGAAGATCGGGATTCTTTATCTCCTCGGAGGAGCGTTTTTCTTCGTACTAGGTGGAATTGAAGCTCTTTTCATTCGTTGGCAATTACTAACGCCTCAAAATGATTTCGTTACAGCAGGAATGTTTAACGATTTAATTACAATGCACGGTACAACGATGATCTTCCTTGCAGCTATGCCAATATTATTTGGATTTATGAACGCAATCGTGCCTTTACAAATTGGTGCACGTGACGTAGCGTTCCCATTCATTAACTCATTAGGTTTCTGGATGTTTATGCTTGGTGGTATTTTCTTAAACATCTCTTGGATTTATGGTGAAGTTCCAGATGCTGGTTGGACATCATATGCATCGCTTTCACTTGCTTCTCCAGGACATGGTATTGATTTCTATGCAATAGGACTTCAAATTGCAGGGGCGGGTACGTTAATGGCTGGGATTAACTTCTTAGTTACTATTATTAACATGCGTGCACCAGGTATGACTTACATGCGTATGCCGTTGTTCACTTGGACAACATTCATCGCATCAGCAATGATTTTATTCGCTTTCCCACCATTAACAGTTGGTCTTTTCTTCTTAACATTTGACCGTATGTTTGGTGGACAATTCTTTAACCACTTAATGGGTGGTAACACGATTATTTGGGAACATATTTTCTGGATTTTCGGTCACCCTGAAGTTTATATTTTAATTTTGCCTGCATTCGGTATATTCTCTGAGATTTTCTCTACATTCTCAAGAAAACGTCTGTTTGGATACCCATCAATGGTATTCGCTACAGTTCTTATCGGATTCTTAGGATTCATGGTTTGGGCTCACCATATGTTTACAGTAGGGCTTGGACCAACAGCAAACGCAATTTTCGCTGTTGCAACAATGGCAATCGCTGTTCCAACAGGGGTTAAGATCTTTAACTGGCTCTTAACAATGTGGGGCGGAAGTATCAAAGTAACTACACCAATGCTTTATGCATTAGGTTTCATTCCTTCATTCGTAATGGGTGGAGTAACAGGTGTTATGCAAGGTTCAGCACCTCTTGACTATCAGTTACATGATTCTTACTTCATCGTAGCTCACTTCCACTACGTAATCGTAGGTGGAGTAGTACTTGCGATTTTAGCAGGAACACACTACTGGTGGCCAAAAATGTTTGGTGTAATGTTAAACGAAACATTAGGAAAAATTACATTTGTGTTTTTCTTCATTGGTTTCCACATGACATTCTTAATTCAACACTGGTTAGGATTCTGGGGAATGCCACGTCGTGTATGGACATATATGGACGGACAAGGCTGGAACCTAGCTAACAAAATTTCTACAATCGGTGCAGTATTAATGGCAATTGGTGTAATTATCCTAGTCATTAATGCGATTATGGCAACTGTGAAAAACAAACGTATTGGTAATGACCCATGGGGAGATGGTCGTACGTTGGAGTGGGCAATCCCTTCACCACCACCATTCTACAACTTCCCACAAACACCACTTGTTCGTGGTTTAGACTGTGTGTATTTAGAGAAATCTGAAGGTAATGAAAAAGGCTGGACGGCAGCTGAAGAAGTTACAGACATTCATATGCCATACGGTTCAATCATTCCATTCTTGATGACTCTTGGATTATTTATTGCAGGTTTTGGTGCAATGTTCCGTCAAGAACATGCATGGGGACTTCCAGTATTAGTATTCGGACTCGTATTCACATTCGCATCAATGGCAGCTCGTTCTGTACAAGATGACTTAGGTTTCTACGTAACGAAAAAAGAAATCCTTGAGACTGAAAAAGAAATTGCAAAGAGGGGGCATAATTAATGGATCTTTTAAATCAGAAGTTTACCCCTGAGACATGGCCGGAGCATCCAGAGCGTGCAACTTTAGAAGCTAAAAATAAGTTTATCGGTTTCTGGTTATTCCTAGGTGGAGAGACAATTCTTTTCGCTACACTTTTCGCAACATATTTAGCTTTAAAGAATAGTGGACCAGCTGGTTTTGAATTCACTACTCAAAATCTTTACAGTTTAGATTTAGTATTAGCAATGACTTTATTGCTACTTACATCTTCATTAACATCTGTTTATGCAGTTCATCATATGAGAAACTACAACTTCAAGAAAATGCAGATTTGGATGTCTTTAACTGCAATCTTAGGTTTAGGGTTTTTAATGATTGAAGTATATGAGTTCGTACACTATGTTGATTTAGGATTCACATTCGGAAGCTCTGCTTTCGCATCAGCATTCTTTACACTAGTAGGTACTCACGGACTTCACGTAGCTGTTGGATTAGTTTGGATCACTTTATTAATCTTCCGTAACGCAAAACGCGGATTGAACCTTTATAACGCTACAAAGTACTATACATTCTCATTGTACTGGCACTTCATTGACGTTGTTTGGGTATTCATTTTCACAGTAGTATACTTGATGGGAGTGATTGGTTAAGATGGCAGAAGTTCAAATTACGAAACGTACGCCTGCTGAGCAGGAATTGTTCGAGCGTCGCGGTCGTGAGGCTATGCGTGCTCAAGTAACGATGTTCTCTCTGATGATTTTCTTAATGGTCGTATCCTTTGGTGTAGTAGTTGCTTATCAGAATGGTGTAGCAGGCATTTCACGCTTGTTCGCATTACCAATGGTATTGTTAATTGCGGCAGTTCAAGTAGGATTACAACTCTACTACTTCATGCATATGGCTGAAGAAGAGCACGGTATTCCACAGTACTTTATGTATATGGGAATGATTTTAGGTGGATTAGTTCCATTAGCTTTTGTAACAATTGTTTGGTGGAATTAATTTTAAAAAAAGAGTCTACTTTATGTAGGCTCTTTTTTAATTACTGATAAATATTACGTGTGTATCCTATTTTCAGTAAGGAGCTGCGGGGACGATAGAAGCTTATCGTATTAAATTGAAAACACATTTGGCTGCACTGCTTAAGTTTGAAGACGATGTGTTTTGCAATATGCAGAAAAGAAAAGGAGATAGAGTTCACAGAAACTTGTTTTAAACTTCATAATTGAACAAATTAAGAACAAAATTCAAAAAAATACTAGAGGCCCTCACTAAATAAGCGAATACTATTGTGTTCAACTTTTTTTAGCTTTATAATTATGTACAGATTGATTTTCATGGAGGCGAACAAATGCTACCATTAAGTATTTTTGGTAAGACAGCAATGTACAGTCCTTATTTTTTAGCATCTTTAATTGCACTTGTAATTCTGTATTTTTTAATTACAGTCAAGTGGAGAGATCAATTTAAAGATTCTGAGCCTTTGACGAAAAAGGAGCGTAACTACTTTTTAGCATCAATGATTATGCTTTATATTGTAAAAGGTTCACCCGTCGATTTATTAGGACATATTTTATTCTCAGTTCACATGGTTCAAATGGCTTTGTTACTATTAATCGTTGCACCTTTTTTAATTTTAGGAATACCTAATTGGATTTGGAGAAAAGTATTTGATCGAAAACTCTTAGGTAAGTTTTTAATGTTAATGACGAAGCCAATTATTAGTTTACTAATATTTAGTTTAATGTTTTCACTTTATCACTATCCGATTATATTAGACACAGTAAAGTTAAGCTTAATTTTACATGCAGTGTTTACAATTACATTATTCATCTCGGCTCTATTTTTATGGTGGCCAATCCTTAATACTTTGGAAGGACAACCTAAACTGCATGGGTTGAAAAAAATTGGTTATGTTGTTCTAAGTGCTTTATTAATCACACCAGCTTGTACCTTAATTATTTTCGTAGATGTACCTGTTTATGAAACCTATATGACAGGTGAAGCGTGGATTCAAGCAATGGCACTTTGTGTTCCTGCAGGAACGTTAGCATCATTACCCCCTTCAATTACAGGCCCACAACTATTTACAAACATGCCTGCCTTATATGATCAACAATTAGGCGGTATTATTATGAAAATCATGCAAGAGTTAATCTATGTAGTGGTTATCGGACGAGTATTTATTGTGTGGTATCGCCACGAACAAAGAGATGCAGATGAGATTACACAAAGAGATTTAGAAGAAAGAAGAAAGCGAGACGAGCTTCTTCAAAGATAAAGGAGTTAATAATCAATGATGAATAATGCACCATTACTCCCAACAATCAGTACTTTTTTTATTGCTTTATCAGCTATTCTTGTAGCTATTGGATGGATTCTAGTGAGTCGTGGAAAAATCGAGGCACATAAGAAAACAATGTTTGCAGCAGCAGTTGCGGCAGTATTGTTCTTTATTATTTATATTTCACGCACTGTGTTCGTCGGGAACAGCCAATTCGGTGGTCCAGATGAGTTGAAGATTTATTACACGATCTTCTTAATTTTCCATATTACATTAGCAACAACGAGTGCAGTTTTTGGATTAATGACACTTTACACGGGATGGAAAGACAATTTGAAGAAACATAGAAAATTGGGTCCATTTACAAGTATTATTTGGTTCTTTACTGCAATTACAGGAGTAACTGTATATTGTTTATTGTATATTTTTTACGAAGCAGGCGAAACAACTTCTGTCATTAAAGCGATTTTTGGTTTTTGATGTTTGAATAAAGATTTAAAAAGCACATTGAACTCGGTTCAATGTGCTTTTTCTATACCTTAAAGTTAATTTTGATTATTTCAGCTTCTCGTGCCGTGGTAAATAAAATAACGATTAAAGGTCCAATAAAGAATCCGAGGAAACCAAAAAGTTTTAGTCCAATAAACATTGCGATGAGTGTTGGGAGTGGAGATAGTCCAATCTGAGATCCCATTACTTTAGGCTCTACTGTTCTTCTGATAACTAATAAAATGATTGCCAGAATAGATAGCTGGGTACCTAGTGCCGTATCTCCCATGATAAATGCGTACATAGCCCAGGGAGCTAGGACGATAATTGATCCAAGAATAGGAATGATATCAATTATCCAAATTACAATGGCCATAACTAATGCATATTTCGGTATGATGAGCAGTAGTCCAATGAATGCTACTATAAAAATAATAATACTGACCATAAGTTGAGCTTTAATAAATCCTACAAGCACTAATTTTAATTTGGTATTCATATATGAAACTTTTTGTGCGGTGCTTTCTTTCAAATGATTGAAAACTGTTTGTTTTAATTGCGGCAGTTCTAGCATGAATAAGAACAGTGCAATCATAAAGACAATTAAACTAACGAGTAAGTTCGGTATTTCAGCTGCAATTGTAGTTAAGCGATCATAGCTTAATAGATTGATGAGTGAGTCTCGCATATTGATAATGATTTTGTTTAATTCCACCTGTAATGCCTTTAAAAATTCTTCAGGCATCCCTGCTGAGAAGTTGAAGATGAACGTTTGTGCTTCATTCCATGCGTGGGTAATGGTATTGATATGTGCCGGTGCATTCTTGACAAACTCGACAATTTTTCCGATGAGTGTGTTCGTAATAAAATAGAGACTCATAATGATAAAACCGAGCACGATAATATAGACGGAAATAACTGACAGTTTACGAGATAATTTCATTTTTCGTTCAAATAGTCTGACCAACGGTTCGATCATCGTTGCTGTTAACAATGCTAAAATAATCGGAATAGAGACTGGGACAATGAAATAGAGTGTAGCGATGAGTACTGCGATTGTTAAAATGATAAGTAAATTTCTTTTGTTGATTATTTTAGACAAACGTAACGCCTCCGATAGTACCTAGTGATACTTCTATTATAGAGAAGAGATGTTTAAAAGACTATGAAAAATATCAAAAAGTTGCAAGTTTATAAAAATAAAAAAAGAAACTTGTTTTGGGTGGTCAAGGATGAATGATTTCACTAGTCTATTCATCCATTTTTATTAGAAGCACTAAAGCAGTAAAACATGGCTGCTTGTTTGTATTGAAACGACATAGAAAAAGAGACATTTACATAAAGTAAAATGTCTCTGGGTTCAAAGAAAAGGTAAAACTTATCTTTGTCTTATTTTTCAATAGCAAAAGGTTTTAATTCATCGTAGACTTTTTGTAATGTTTTTTCGCAATCTTTGACAAGGTTATCTGGGAAAACCTCATCTTCTCCATACTCTACACCATGTGGATAGTAGTATTTTCCGATTACTGGCTTTTTAAGATGGATTTCTGCACGACCAGAACCGATGTCACCAGTTGGAGTGAAACCAAATACACGTAAATAATATGTTCCTTCTTTAATTACATATTTTTTGTCGTAAGTGATTCTTTCATAATCCCAATGTTCTCCTGTCACTAAGTCATACTTTTCCATTACTTCGGTAAGTAATTTTAAGTCTACTACCATTGACTCCAACCCTGTATTTTCAATATACATGAAAAATCCTCCTTTTAATGACACAATCGTCCGCTTATACTATTTAATGATAGAACAAATTGCTTGAGGTTGCAATGTATTTTGTAGACAATTGCGATACTGTTCACAAATTATAAAGAAATGGTTATGATAGAGAAAGAAAGAAGGTGATTGATTTGAAGAAATTTGTTTATCCATTTGTCGTGATTGTTCTATTAATAGTATTTATGGAAATTATGAAAGATAAGATTGCTGAGACTGAGATGATTGAATCTGGAGTCAAAGAAAGTAGTCCAGTGATTGAAATGACTAATCAACAAATTACTCAACATGCGCCACGTCCTAAGAAGGGAATCTCTTTATTTATTAATCAATCCATCACCAATTGGACTGCTCAATTTGGTAAACAAGATCGAATAGAACCTTCAATGTATGGTTATGATTGGTATGTATATAAACAACTAAAAACGATGGTTGGCGTTGATCAAGATGGGAAAGTGAATCAAATCTTTACCATGAATGAACAAATGGATATTTCACCTTTTCAAATGAATGAAAGTATAGAATCGATATTGACTACTCAGCCTATTGAGAGCGAAATTACTATACCTATTGGGGAAAGTCGTTATACCTTTTCTTTAAATCAAGAGGAAGTGACCTCGAAGTTTTTAATTCCGTTTAATCAAGTACAAGCACAAGTCTACATTGATACAAAAGATAAAGAGATTCAAGCGGTTCGATTCATTAATAACGAAACCTTAGTATTGCACCAGCCCTATGATATGTTTTACGAGGGGAAATTAATTCGTGCACCTCTATTTACAACGAAAGAATGGGTTGAAAATAATCGGGCAGTGGAAAGACAGTTAGTTGATTTAACCAACTGGATGCGGATTGCTCACGGTCAGCGTTCTTTAGCTTCTGATTATCAGTTAACTGTCTTTGCTCGAAAAGTTAGTGAACAGCTAGCATTACCTAAGCACATTCAAGAACAACAGGGAACATTGAAGGAAAGATTAGTTGAAGAAGCAATTAAACACCAACAAGCGGGAGAAACGGTTGCATCCTCTTTTGTAGACCCAATCGAAGTTGTTCATAGTTTTCTAACATCAGATACACATAGAGAAGTTTTCCTGCATCCTCAATTTACTCACATCGGTACAGGCACACATGCAGGGATCTATGTGGTAGAATATATCACGAGAGCGGATAAAGACATTTCTCAATGACATTCGAAATGAGGCGATTTTTTAATATGACAGAAGAATGGCTAGACATTCTAGATGCAAATGATGACTTGATTGCTATGATTTTACAAAGTGAAATCGTAGTCCAATATAGAGAAGCGAAAAAAGAGGTGTATCAACACCCAGGGTTGTTTGATCAAATGGTGACTTTCAATCAAATGAAAGAAAGATACGATGAAGTTCAAAGATTTGGAAAATATCACCCTGATTATCGAACGGTAATGAAAGAAATTCGCTTATTAAAAAAAGAGCTCGATCTTTCTGAGAAAGTAGCAGCTTATCGCTTAGCAGAAAATGAGCTACAACATCTTTTGGATGAAATAGGCTATACGTTAGCACAGCATATTTCCCAAGCGATTACAGTGGATACATCTAATCCTTTCTTTATTACAGAAGGTTGCGGGTCTGGCTGTGGCACAGGAGGCAGTTGCAGTTGCTCAGCATAAACCTAGAGGAATAAAATGACTAAAAAGACATCTGGCGTCGAATATAAACATTCGATGACAGATGTCTTTTTTGAGTCATATAAGTTGAAATCTTAAGTAGGATGATTATTCTGAGTCGTCTAAATAAGCAAAAACATCAATATTTCTTTGCTGTAACTGTTCTCTCTTTTTCTCATCTAACCCACTGATTATCACATTGACATTTAATTTTTGCAAGAAATGAATAAATCCAAACTGTACAATTTGGAGCGGGCCACTAGGTGCTTTCATATGAATCACATCTGCAGTGGGTTTGTATAAATGGCCAAGCGTACTCGTATAGGCTGAAATCGCTTTGATACTCTCATCACTTGGCGCAGCGATAGCGACTTTATTTTGAGCGTATAAATTGAATCGATTAATTTGTTCTGAGTAGTCTGACTGAACAACTACTCGATTTTCTATACCTAGCGATTCGATAAGTGCCCAAAGTTTGGAGGGAATTAAGCTTCCTTCTAGAGATACAGGCTGCTCAGCAATAGAGAGTATGAGCAGTTGTTCTGTTGGACTTTGAGCGATTTGTTCTAGGCAAATGATTGATGAAAGTTGCTCATTCAATAACTGTTCTTTCGTCTGACCATGAATCTTTTGTAAAAGTTGTTCCTTTTCTTCTTGAGTCGTAGAGAAGAATGCAATTACTTTTTCATCAGCGGAGAGTGCGACAGACAAAAGCTGCCCTTCCGAATGGTCAGAATTTTGACGATTAGTTAACTTGACCCAAGTGTATTTCTTGAAAATGGGTAAATCGGCACGGGGTTCTTTTTTTATTATTGCTTTGGAAGTTGCCCAAGCTGCAACACTTGCTGCTCCTATTCCAATCGCGATTCTTGCTTTTCTTTTCATCATTCATCCTCCTTGAATAAAGCTTTTCATAAAATGAATCAGTGAACTTAGTTGAACAAAAAAACGAATCTATGGTATTCTAGGACATAAGAAGTGAGGGGATCGTTTTGAATGAAAGACAAGGAATATTTGTTTACATTCGCCATTTAAAACATGCAAAATCATTAAGAAAATATGGGCATGTACACTATATCTCGAAGCGAATGAAGTATGTCCATCTGTATTGTAACATGGATGAAACAGACCATTTAACCAAAAGAATTAAAAAATTACCATTTGTAAAAAAAATAGTCGTATCACACCGTCCATCTGTGGCGACTGAATATGAAACAATTCGTCCGGATAAGGCCAAAGAATATGACTATAAAATTGGACTCTAAAGTTGTTAAGATAGTGGTGGAATTAAGTGATTTAATCTTAACACACCAATGACATATTGAAAAAACAATGCTTGTTCTTCGAATAGAGAAGAATGTTTAACTTCAATTTCTACTGGAGTGCACTCCAGTTCTTTACATACTACTTGAAAGAGCTCAAGTCTTTTAGAGGATTGCCCTTCTTGAGCGGTGATTCCTTCAAGTGAAATATAGATCGGCATAAATTGACTATTTTGAGCAGGAGAAAAGGCAACGGCGAGAGAATATACATCGTCTTGACCTTTTTTCTTACTGCGAATGAGGAGGGGTTGATGTAAGCGATGTTTATTCGTTTGCATGAGCTCGATTAATTCAAACACATCTGAATAGCCCCTGCCCAGTACTATAAATTGTTCATTTAACATAAGTATCATCCTTTTTTTAATATTCTTTATCTAACTATAAACAGAAAAGTAGAGGTGTGCAAATTGAAAATTGTGAGTAGAATTCTTTTTCTGTTACTCATTATTAATGGAGCACTTCTCTATGTACACTATTCAAACTCGACGGTAGTTAATGGGTCTGAAAATGAAGCTTACCAAGAGGAAATCGAGGTCGAAGTAACGAAAGCGGGTCTTTTAGTCAAACATCGAATGAAAGAAATTCCAACTATGACTAATCAATTAATTGTCCCTCCAACAGTATCCGACTTTAAATGCATAGAAACAACCCAGTCGACTTGTGAGCGATTTAATTCCTCTACTTTAGCCATTACAGCATCAGAGGGGGAGCAGTCCAATTTAACATTTACATACATTTTAAGTCCGACAATGAATGAAGCAGGACTGAAGCAATGGAAAAAGCCTTTTGTAAGGTTGAAGCAAGGTGTACCTGATGTGACGACCCTCCAATTGATTGATCGTCAGAAACAGGGTGGCATGTGGCTAACAGGATATGAATTGATTGGGAATAACACAACTGAGGAAATGGATTATTTGTTGTTTGCGGGGATTGGACCTGTAGAAGAGTTAGTTTGGCAAAAGGAAAAAGTAGCTTTAACTCATCAGAGTGACCGTTTGACAGTGTATGGCGAGGGCAGTAAAGATTTTGCTAAAAGCATTGAAGATTTACTGCAACAATTTAAATCTAAACATATGACAGTAGTGTTACATGAAGGAACGCACGAAGTACAATCCGAACGTATTCTAGCCTTACCTAAATCAAAAAAAGATGAAATTGAACATATGCTATTTATTAAAAGTGTTCAAACGGCATATGGTATTCCTTTTGAAGAGCGATTAATCAGTGAAGTCGTTTCGTCTATTTTACTAGAGGAGCCAGTCGGTAGTGACATAGGACAGCAAGGTTATTTGAAATTAATTCAAGCATTGAGTGCAAATGAAATGCATGCGTTATCCGAACGTTTAAAAATGAAAGAAGCGCAACCTTTAAATGCTAAAAAACTGGATCAAATCCTCGGAGCTGTTACTGCTTCGAGAACGACTTACTTTGAAAAAATAGCCACCACTAAAAAGATTCCAGGACTGCAATTGTTAATTAAAGAACCGCTTGTTTTTGGGGATGAAATCATAGAAGATCACGAAACGTTATTAAAGAACGGACAATTGTTTTTTGAAATGAAAAAATTTACAGAACAATTGGGGTATGAATGGTCTGAAAACGAGCATTCGATTTATTTAACACGTAGTGATGAGCATTATCGTTTTTCGAAAATTGATCCTTTTGTGGTGATGAAAGAAAGACGAGTTGATTTGGGAGTAGGTTCTTATCAACAATGGAACGACATTTGGTATATGGATGAAGCCACGTTACGTAAAGTTTTCCAATTAATTATTACTTATTCAGAAGAACAAATTGAAGTTCAAACGTTGCAATCGTTATTAGAAAGTGAGTGAAGAAGATGAGAATCGTCGCAGGAGAGTTTAGAGGAATTCCTTTAGTTACACCAAAAGGGGAGCATACAAGGCCAACGACAGATAAGGTGAAAGAATCTTTATTCAATCGAATAGCTCCTTATCTTGATGGAGTCGTAGTAGCTGATCTTTTTGGAGGAAGCGGCGGACTAGCGTTAGAAAGTATTTCAAGAGGAGCGACGCATGCTTATGTTTTTGAAACAAACCGAGAAGCATTAAGCGCGATTCGTAAAAATAAAGAGAAATGTAAGACTGACGCTTTAACGATTATCCCTAAAACTGCGAATCAAAGCCTTAACTATTTCGCTCAAAAAGGACTGACGATTGACTTACTTTTTTTAGACCCTCCTTATGATCAAGTCTCTTATTATGCGTTAGCAGAGCAGTTAGCGGAAGCGAATATTTTAAGTCAACAAGCCATTATTGTTTGTGAACACTTAACAAGTGTGCATTTACCTGATCAAATGGGTCAATTTCCATTGCATAAACGAGCAAGCTATGGCACGATAACACTATCGATTTATATGGAGTGAGAATATGTCAAAAATTGCAGTTGTGCCAGGAAGTTTTGATCCAATTACCAATGGACATTTAGATATTATTAGAAGGGCGTCTAAAATCTTTGAAGAAGTTCGTGTTGTAGTAATGACGAATTCATCAAAGAAAGGCTTGTTTTCTACAGATGAACGAATTCATTTAATACAAGAAGCGGTGGCACATTTACCGAATGTTGTAGTTGAATCCTCTCAAGGCTTGTTAATTGATTATGTGAATCGTATAGGTGCATCTGTCATTGTACGTGGATTGCGGGCAGTGTCAGATTTTGAGTATGAAATGCAGATTACTTCTGCCAACCGTGTGTTAGATGAATCTATAGAGACCTTTTTTGTGATGACGAAAAGCCAATATTCTTTTTTGAGTTCTAGTATTGTAAAAGAATTAGCTAGTTATCAAGGCGATATTTCATCGCTAGTACCCGACAATGTAAATGATGCTTTAATTGCTAAGTTTTCAAAGAATATAGAATGAAACTAGGGAGGAAAAGATGAAACATCCAATTAGAAATGCCTTAATTATGGTGAGTATCATCTTACTTTTATCCCTTGTCCCCCTTAATTATTTTATCTCTAAACCTGGACATGCTTATGATCTTTCGCCTATTGTCACGGTGGATGATGAAACAACAGACTCTAAAGGTGCATTTCACCTTATGACAATAGCTGTAAGGAAAGCTTCAGTGCTTTCTTATGTAGGTGCGCTATTCTCTTCAGAAAAAGAAATCATACCTGCTGAGAGTATGCAACTTGAGGGGGAGTCGAATGAAGATTACGAGTTTAGGCAGAAAAGAATGATGGAGCAATCCAAAAACAGTGCAATTTATATGGCCTATAACACCCTCGACCTCTCTCCAGTTCGAGAAGAAAAAGGAGTTCGTATCTTAAGTATTTTACCAGGCAGTGCTGCTGATGGCATATTAAAAGTTCAAGATATCATTACAAAAATAAATGATGTGCCTGTTCAAAATGCAGAGGAATTAGTAGCGATTATTCAACCTTTAGAAAACCATAGTGAGCTTACTCTTTCGATTGTGAGAGATGAACAAGAACAATCGAAAAAGCTAGTATTAGCTCCTTTTCCGGGAGAGGATTCGAATCGTTTCGGCATGGGGATTACTTATGATACAGAGGTAGAATTAATCGTCGATCCTCCAGTTGAAATTGATAGTTCATCCATCGGCGGTCCTTCAGCAGGAATGATGTTCACGATTCAAATTATTGACCAGTTGTTAGCGGAAGATTTAACCAAAGGGTATTTGATTGCTGGAACAGGAGAAATGCTTGAGGATGGTCAAATTGGCCGTATTGGTGGTGTGGACTTTAAAGTCATTGCAGCAGCTAAAGAGGGGATGGCTTACTTTTTAGCACCAGATGATGAGATTACAGAAGAAATGAAAAAAAGAAACCCAAGTATTAAAAGTAATTATGAAGTAGCGAAAGAAACAGCAGAACAAATAAAGACAGAGATGAAAATTATCCCTGTCCGTACATTACAAGATGCGTTGGATTTTTTATATCAATTGCCTTCCAAAGATTAGAGGATGTATGGTGGAGTTGAATGGTCTGTAAAGACGGTTCGACTCTTTTTTTGATTGCCCGTAATTAGGGTATAGAGTGCGGTAGCTTTTTGATCTAGTTGCCACCCCAAATGATTCTGTGGTCCTCGATTAGTGAATAGAGGAAATGAAGTCTCTTGTTGTAAAAACTTTAAATAACGTTGTCCTCTATTATTGAAAGCCAATATTTTACCATAAGTAGGTGTATCAATAGCATCCATTTCTTCATAATTGTGATGCAATAAGATATGTGTGAGCATTCTTTGAATAGAAGCCCATGTATAACGCTTGGTCTTGACAAATTGCATAAATGCTTGAAAAGTAGAACAAAAACTTGCCGCTTCAACTAGTCGATGTTCAATTCCTTCTCGAATTGTAAACCTTTTTCTGAGTTCATCAAGAGGAGTAGTTAAGAGTTGTGACCGCACAAAGGGATAAAAAAGTTCCCAATTGCCAAAAGGAATGCCTTGTTGTTGCTGTTGGATTAAAAGTTCAGCGGACCGTGTAGGCATTGTACGGGACAAGTGTTGTAACGACTGACCTTCAAATAATGCTTTTCGAATTGCAGTAGCACTAGCAATATCTCGCTCCCATTCTTCGTCGTGATACTGAGCTTGTGTCCGACCAATAGTGCTCATTTTTAGAGGAGAGCCTAATCTTAGATTGGCTAAACAATATTGTAAACCTAGACTATTGTTAGGCTGTTCTATCGCTAAAGTAGATTGGGTTTGCGAGTTTGCTTCCGAGGCGAATTGTTGTGCGAAAGGTTGTTTGAAATTAATTGTCGATTGCATTTGTTTTTGAATGATTTGCTCTTTTTGAATGAGTGTAGAAGCAGTTTTAAGGAAAGGTTCAATTTTTCCATCTTCGCTCCCAAAACAGATTTCATTTACTTTTAACTGATGGAGCAATTGCACGGCACCAGTAGCAAATTCACTTGCAATACCCGTAGCGAAACGAGTAGGCAATTCAATCACTAAATCCACCCCTCCATGGATGGCCATCTCAGCTCGTGTCCACTTGTCTGTCAATGCAGGTTCTCCTCTTTGCAAAAAAGAGCCGCTCATGACTGCGACGATAGTCTGTGAGGATTCCTTTTTTCGAATCTCTTTGATATGATAGAGGTGTCCATTGTGAAATGGATTATACTCTACAATAACGCCTGTCGAAATCATTCTTTCACTCCTTTTCCCATCTATTATTTGTATTATAATATTGATTGTAGGAAGTGACAAGAAATAATCTTGACATGTTGACATTGACGTTATATAATCAAAATTGTTGTCTTGAGGTGATAGACATGAAATGGTCCATCCATCAACTGAGAAAAAATCGAGAAAATCGAGTTGAAATCGATGAAATGATTGATTTATCTTCAGTCATGGAAAGAGACGAGTCAATTCGAGCAATTTCTCCTGTGCACTTAACCGGTTATTATGAAATGAAACGAAATCGAATTGATTTCTTTCTTCGTATTGAAGGAGAAGTAACAGTGCCTTGTGCACGTACATGGGAAGATGCAAAATGGCCATTTGCACTCGATACATTCGAACAATTTAGTTGGGATGAACATCTTTTATCAGAAGATGAAACAGTCATCGCGGTGGAACAAAACATTGTTGATGCAAAGCCTATTTTAGAAGAAATTCTCATCGTTTCCATCCCTCTTCAGGTTTACAGTGAGGATGCTGAAGACTTTTCCATTCAAGAAGGGAAAGGTTGGTCATTCTCTGCAGAAGACCCAGAAGAAGAAGAGACTGTTGATGAACCTAAAATTGATCCGCGCTTAGCTGGACTGGCTCAATTATTAAACAAAGAAGATTAATTTCTTTTGTGAAAAGGAGGTGCCGAACATGGCAGTACCAAAAAGAAGAACATCTAAAAAGGTAAAAAACCAACGCCGCGGACACATTAAATTAAGCGTTCCGGGTATGACTGAATGTGATAACTGTGGAGAAATGAAATTAGCTCACCGCATTTGTAAATCATGTGGTCAGTACAAAGGTAAAGAGGTTTTAGGTGAGTAATTCACTATAAAAAAGTTAACGAGAGACCATGGCTCTTGTTAACTTTTTTTCTTGTTTCGACATGAGCATTAAATGGGAAGCATCGTAGAAACCATTTTATATAGAAACTCTCTTTGTTCGAAAGTAGTCACAACCTGCAAAAGATGCATGTGTTGCAGGTTGTGACTACTATTGAAATTCGATAAACGCAACTCTTGTTAAAATCTTGAATTAACAGTATGATTAGTTCATTATCAATTGTTATATTTGATTAAAGTAGGTGAATCATTAATGATTATTAAAATCATCGTATCGACAGTGGTCATGTTTCCAATCCTTCTCTTTATCTTATTGGTTGCATTGCTTTCTACTGTCTTTGGCCGTAAAAAGAAAATTGTTCATTTTAGCAGTCATTTAACGACATTTGTATATATGTACTCAAATGCAACCTTAATTTATTTTCTAACAAGTACATATGCCGTTTTAGTTACAGCTATCATCTATTTGGGAATTGCGTTTGTGTACGCGATTCGTGAGCACCGAAAAAATGTAGAATTCCCTTTCTTTCGTTTTTTATCGAAACTATGGAAATTGTTTTTTTTACTCTCGATGATTTTACATAGCTTATTACTAGTGATTGCACTACTTACTTATTCAATCGATTACGTTAAGAATTAATTAAAGAGGTGGCAACATGAGAGTCATTCAACAACCGTTTCAACCTACGGATAAATTTGTAGAGGCATTTCATGAAGAAGCAGATTTTCATGAACAATATTATCACTACCCGATGACGACAGAGTCGATGGAAAAAAGACTTGAAGAAATAGATAGCCGTGAATTTCCACGTAAGGAATTGGCGTCAGTTATTCGTAGTTATATGCAACCTATAGGCCTATCCTCAGCAGTCGAAAAAAATTTACAAGCCCTTGAAAGAGAAGATAGCGTTTGTATTATAGGGGGGCAGCAAGTAGGATTGTTGACTGGTCCTTTATATAGCCTGAATAAAGCAATTTCAGTTATTCTTTATGCAAAAGAGATGCAAGCAACAATGAATCGTCCTTTTGTTCCTGTGTTTTGGATGGCCGGAGAAGATCATGACCTAGATGAGATTAATCATACCTTTGTTGAAAAGGACGGCAAATTAAAGAAAAAAATATATACGGAAGAAACCCCTTATAAATGGATGGCATCTCAATTTACGTATACGCCTGATCGAATGGTTGAGTATATTCACTCCATTATGAAAACTTATCCAGAAACTTCATTCACAAAACAATTAACCATAGAGTTAGTTATGGAAGCGAATCACTCAACAACTTTGACTCTCTTTTTTGCTCGTTTGATGAATAAGTGGTTCAAGGATTACGGTCTGTTGTTAATAGATGCTGCAGACCCTGCATTTAAACAATTGCAATCCGAAGCACTTTCACAAATGATTGAAAAAAATGAAGTGATTAGAAAGTCAGTGGTTCAAGGAGAGGCCGCATTTGAAGAACGTTTCAAAAGACGTCCATTATTTGCTGAAGAAGAAAATAGTCATTTATTTTATGTGGATGAGACAGGTCGTCATTTATTGTCTTATAAGGAGGGTCAATTTGTTCACGAGCCATTACAATTGGCTTTTTCAAAAGAACAATTGTTAAGCATTGCAAAACAACAACCAGAAAAGATTAGTAATGATGTAGTAACCAGGCCTTTAATGCAAGAACTCATGTTTCCGACATTTGCATTTATCGGAGGGTATGGGGAATTAGCATATTGGGCTACTTACAAAGAGCTATTTGAAGCGTTTGAAGTGAAGATTCCTTTAATGATTGCTAGACAATCCATCACTTTGATGAATCAAACGACTCAAAATGCCTGTCGTAAGTTACAACTTTCACCAGAAGATGCATTAATTTTAGATGCAAATCAACAATTGAGTATCTGGATAGAAGAAAATAAAAACCCAGCGTTTGAAGCGGGCATTCACGCACTAGAGCAACAAATTGTTCAGCAGTTAGAACAATTGAAAAATGAAGTCATTGATCCGTCTTTATTACCTATCCTTGAGAAGAATAAAGCCTTCCATTTAAGACAATTAGCTTATTTAAAAAAAGCACAGGAAAAATGGATAACGCGTGGTCTTGGAGTAGAAACGAAACGTTTAAACCGAGTAATGAATGAGATTCGCCCTCTGGGACAATTGCAAGAAAGAGTATTATCCCCTTATCCTTTTTTGAATGAATATGGTCCTGGATTAGTCCACGATTTATTGCATCAGTTGGACGTCAAGTGGGATGGTCGTCATTTACTTATTTTACTTTAACAAAATAAATGATTTGAAAAAGAGTTAGTTTGACCTAACTCTTTTTTTATTTGCTTTACTCTCTAAAAGTGACATATATTTCGTGAAAAGCATCTTAAATATGAATGTTTTGATAACATAGCAAATGTACGTTCCCCTCAGTGTGTATAAGCTTTTTCATTCTTAAAAAAATGTGGATAATTCCCCTGAAAAAAGTGGAGGATTGTGGGGGGATGTGGTACTCTATTATTACATTGGGGTGATTACTATGTTTATGGGCGAGTATTCACATAGCATCGATTCGAAAGGTAGACTTATTATACCTGTAAAGTTTCGAGAAGGTCTTGAAGGCAGCTTCATCGTCACGAGGGGGATGGACGGCTGTTTATTTGGTTATCCTATGAATGAATGGAAGTCATTTGAAGAGAAGTTGAAAACTTTATCTGTGACCAAGAAAGATGCACGGGCATTTACTCGATTCTTCTTTTCAGGTGCGACTGAAGTGACCATAGACAAACAGGGAAGGATTAATATTCCTAGTCATCTCGTAGAATATGCAGAACTACTCAAAGAATGTACGATTGTTGGGGTTTCAAACCGCATCGAAGTTTGGTCAAAAGAGCGTTGGGAAAATTATTTTGAAATAAGTGAAGCGTCTTTTAACGAAATAGCTGAAAATATCTTTGATTTTGAATAGAAAAGGAGGCGGTTTCTAATGTTTGAACATACGACCGTACTATTGCAAGAATCCGTCGATCAATTAGCCATTCAACCAGATGGTATCTATGTAGATTGTACATTAGGGGGAGCTGGGCATAGTTTGCTCATTGCAGAACAACTCACTGAAAAAGGTCATTTATATTGTTTTGATCAAGACATGATTGCCATAGAGCATGCTAAAGAAAAATTAAAACACGTTGCTGCCCGCGTGACGTTTATTCATTCTAATTTCGTACATATAAAAAAAGAATTAGAAGCACGAGGCGTTCATTCAGTAGATGGTGTTCTTTACGATTTAGGAGTATCATCTCCTCAGTTTGATAATCCAGAGCGAGGTTTTAGTTATCGCTATGATGCAACACTAGATATGAGAATGGATCAATCGACAACACTAACTGCTAAAGAAATTGTGAATGAATGGCCTTACGAAGACCTGGTTCGAATTTTCTTCCGGTATGGTGAAGAAAAATTTTCTAAACCAATCGTTCGAAAAATTGAACAAGCAAGACAAGTCGAAACGATTGAGACGACGGGTCAACTTGTTGAACTGATTAAAGAGGGTATTCCTGCTGCGGCTAGACGTACAGGTGGCCATCCAGCGAAGAGAGTGTTCCAAGCTTTGAGAATTGCAGTGAATGACGAGCTGTCTGTTGCTGAACAATCTGTTCAAGACGCTCTGACGATGTTGAACCAACAGGGGAGGATTGCAGTCATTACATTCCACTCGCTAGAGGATCGCTTGATTAAAACGATGTTCAAGGAAGTATCGTCACTGCCTGATTTACCACCGAATTTACCAATTATACCGGACGAATTAAAACCTGATTATCGATTAGTAACGAGAAAGCCAATTATTCCTACACAAGAAGAAGTGAGTGAAAATAAAAGATCTCGTTCTTCCAAATTAAGAGTAATTGAAAGAATTCACGGGGGTGAGACTTTTGGCGCTTAGAGAGAGAGTACAAACATACAATGAACCTTTAAAACAACCACATATTATAGAACAACAAGAAATAAAACAATCCCCAATGAAGAAACATGTGAGAAGAATGTTTTCAAGGGGCGAGAAAATAATATTTGTATTATTTTTAGCAACGGTTACTTTTTTTGGTTCTGTTTTACTGATGAATCATTCATCTATTCAGGCTACTAATAAAGAGATTCATCAAATGAATAAACAAATTGATCAAGTGACCAAAGAAAATGAAGGCTTAAAGATTTTAATTAATGAAAAATCTTCACACGAAAGAATCTTTCAAAAGGCTCAAGAGAGAGGTTTGAACATTGGAGAAGGCAGCGTGAAGGTTGTGCCTGGTAAATGAAAAAGTTTCTAAAGAAAAATTGGGGAGCAACCTTGTTGTCATTACTTTTTTTGCTCTTCTTTTTTTTATTATTCTTTCGAATTCTCTATATCCAGTGGACAGGTCAGTTATCAGGAGTTGATTTAGCGAATAAAGCGCAGAAGAAATACGCGCAAGAATCGATTCTGCAGAGTCATCGTGGAGAAATTGTAGATCGCAACAATTCTTTAATTGCAACAGACACCTTAAGTTACAAATTAATCGCTGTAGTATCTGAAGAAGCAACACCAAACCATTCGAAAAAACAATATCATGTAAGTGATGCGAAGAAAACAGCACAATTTTTAGCCCAATATCTTGATTTAGGAGAACCTGAAATTTATCAAATCATTCAAAGTGCATTGGATGAAAGAGAAAATGGTGGTTCGCGTTATCAGGTTGAATTTGGTCGAGCAGGACGTGGCCTAAACTATGTGTTAGTTGAAGAAATGAAAAGCGAAGTCCTTGAACAGGATATCTCAGGTTTATCCTTTATTGAAGAGAGAAAGAGATATTATCCAAATGGTATCTTTGCTTCTCACTTAATAGGCTATGCAGCACCAGAAGAAATAGAACCAGGCATTTTCGAAACAAAAGGTATGATGGGTATTGAAAAATACTATAACAGTCAGCTTCTAGGGACTCCTGGAAAAATTAATTTCGAATCGGATGCATGGGGAATTGCTTTAACGCGTTCTGAAAAAATGGTAACACCCCCTAAAGATGGAAACAAAATTAAGTTAACATTGGACAATACGATTCAAAATATTGTTGAAGATGAAATGACGAAAGTAGAAAAAGAGTATACTCCAGATAAAATGACACTTGTTGTGGCTCATGCGAAAACAGGAGAAATATTAGCCATGAGTCAACGACCTACATTTAACCCAACGACGAGAGAAGGGCTATCGGAGAACTGGCTGAACGAATCAGTAGAAAATACATTTGAGCCAGGTTCTACAGTCAAAATGTTTACTTTAGCCGCTGCTATCGAAGAAGGAAAGTGGCGTCCTAATGCTACATTTGTGTCTGGAAAATATAAGATTTATGATAAAACGATACGAGACGTTTATCGTCCAGGATGGGGAAGAATTAGTTTCTTAGAAGGTTTTCAACGCTCTTCAAACGTGTCTATGGCTTATTTACTAGAAAGTATTGGAGATAGACGGTTTATGGAATACATGGAATCATTCGGATTTGGTAAACCTGTGGGAATTGGTCTACCCAATGAAGCCCCAGGTATCTTGCTAGCAAACCATCCTGCTGAAAGACTCACCACTTCATATGGTCAAGGTTCTACATTCACTGCTGTTCAAATGATTCAGGCAGCGACAGCGATAGCGAATGATGGAAAAATGATGCAACCCTTCTTAGTCAAAGAAGTAACGGATGTTTCTACTGGAGAAAAAATAGAACATCACGAGCCAAAGCAAGTGAATACTCCGATATCTCAAGAAACAGCACGACAAGTGAGAGAAATACTTGCCTCTACCGTAACATCAGAAGTTGGAACAGCAAAAGCTTATGCGATTCCAGGGTATGAAGTAGGTGGGAAAACAGGAACTGCTGAAATTCCACATCCTGACCGACCTGGATATTTAGGAGGCGGGAGTAACTACCTCTTTTCATTTTTAGGAATGGCGCCCATAGATGATCCAGAAATCATTGTTTATGCAAATGTCCAGCATCCTAAAAATTTAAAAGGTGAATATGGAAGTATTGCAGTTTCTAAACTATTTAATCCAATCATGGAAAATACATTGAAACATTTACAAATCGCACCTAATGAATCGCCAGAGCAGGAAATTGTGAAGACTCCTCAATTTGAAGGAACTGCTAGTGAGACAGCTGAACAAGAACTGATCAGTTTAGGACTTACACCTGTAGTTATCGGAGAAGGCGGGAAAGTAATTGAGCAATTTCCAACGAAAGATGTACCTTTAAACAAGGGCTCTCACGTCTTATTAAAGACGGAAGGGGTCTCGCGATTACCGAACTTTGATCGTTGGTCTAAAAAAATGGTATTCGCTTATCAAAAAATGTCTGGCTTAACGATTAAAATAACGGGTGATGGTTTTGTAGTTGACCAAAATTTATCAGAAGGCACTGAAGTTACACCGCTCGAGCCAATACTCTTACAGTTAAAAACACCACAAGAAATTTATGCCGATTCCTTATCTCAAGAAGAGGAATCAACTGAAGAAAATGAACCTTAGGAGAATGAATCATGACGTTAATGCAAGGAATAATTATTGGACTATCGACATTACTACTTACAATTATTGCGGGATATTTATATATTCCGTTACTTAGACGTTTAAAGTTTGGCCAATCGATTCGGGAAGAGGGCCCGCAAAGTCATCAGAAAAAGGCAGGTACACCTACAATGGGTGGGTTGATTTTCTTTACCTCTATCATTGTGGCTAGTATCCTCTTTTCAATCCTTTATGGTTGGTGGACAACAGAACTTTCTGTGTTACTTATCGTCTTCATAGGATATGGACTGATTGGCTTTGTCGATGATTTTATTATTGTTGTAATGAAAAACAATCAGGGCTTGACTTCTATTCAAAAATTAATAGCCCAAATCGTTGTTGGTGTGGTCGCTTATTTCTTGCTTCGGACGTCTGTTTATTTTAGTACAGAAATTACTCTTCCTTTTTCAACATTTACGATTGATTTAGGGGTATTCTACTTATTATTTTTAATTTTTTGGTTGGTTGGTTTTTCAAATGCAGTGAATTTAACAGATGGATTGGATGGCTTAGTGGGAGGAACAACAACCTTTACATTTATGGCTTTTGCTTGGATTGCTTATCAAGTCAATGAGCCGACTGTCTTGTTTTTATCAATCATTGTCATTGCAGGAATGATCGGTTTTCTTTACTTTAACCATAAGCCAGCAAAAGTATTTATGGGAGATACAGGATCACTTGCACTCGGGGGGCTAATTGCAGCGATTTCAATTCTGCTGAAGATTGAAATCTTGTTGTTACTCATTGGTCTCATTTATGTTATTGAAACACTCTCTGTAATTATCCAAGTCATCAGTTTTAAACTGACAGGGAAGAGGGTATTCAAAATGAGTCCGATTCACCATCATTTTGAGTTATCTGGATGGTCTGAGTGGAGAGTTGTTCTTACATTTTGGTCTGTTTCTTTAGTCAGTGCAATACTTGCTATTGTGTTAGGAGGATTTTTATGAACCAACTCACTGAATTTCAAGGCAAACATATATTAGTACTTGGTTTTGCT
>JASLCF010000148.1 GCA_030146155.1 Savagea sp. | reverse complement strand
CTCAATCACTTCTTCACGAATTAACGGAAGTGCATGGTAGGGTGGGAAATAGTTTAAATCATCTTCTAATACACGTAAGGGATAAATTGTAAGTTGTCCATCCGTTGTATAAGAGTTGATGACATCGACTTCACCCGCATCTATTGAACGATACATCATCCCGTGGTCCATGCCTTTCACTGATTGAAATGATAAATCATACGCCTTCTCAAAACCTGGTAAACCGTCTGGACGGTCAATGAATTCAAAAACCGCCCCTAAAGTCAAATCTCCTGCATGTTGTTGCATATCACTGAATGTGTGAACATCTAATGATTCTGCCAAACTTTCGTCTAAGGCAAGTGTGTAGGTATTGTTAAAACCAAAGGGTTCGAATGCACGGATACCGTCCTGTGCGACAAGTTCTTGGGTGCGTTTGAATGTAGCTTCAGCATCACTTGGTTCTTCATGATAATAAGTAACAACGATTGTTCCCGTGTAATCTGGAATAATATCAATATGTCCATTGGTCATTGCATTCCAAACAACAGACGAACCGCCGAGATTCTCTTTATAAATGATTTCTAAATCCGTTTCGTGTGCAATCCATTCTCCCATAATATGAGATAAAATAATGGACTCGGTATTGTTGCGAGAACCTAAGCGAATGCCCTCTTTTTCAATAAAAATACAGCCTGAGAGAAAGAGAAGCATACTCAGTAGACTCGCGAGTAGGACTGTTTTTTTCATCAATGTTCACGCAACCCCTTTGGTGTCGTCAACTGCTCGATTTTTCCGAATAAAAATTCTATGACGAGTGCTAGGAGTGCAGCAGGAATGGCACCTAGTAAAATTAATCCATCAATTCCTCGTGTAATGCCTAAAAAGATAAAATCACCTAGCCCACCTGCACCAATAAATGCAGCTAATGTGGCATTCCCAACGTTGATCACGGCTGCGGTTCGAATGCCGGCCATAATGGTGGGTAACGCTAAAGGTAGTTCTACTTTAAATAAGATTTGCGTAGATGTCATTCCCATGCCTTTAGCCGCTTCAATTGTGGCCTGGTCAACACCTGTAATGCCAGTGTAAGTGTTACGCATAATCGGCAATAAGGAATACAAAAAAAGTGCAGCAATCGCTGTTTTAACGCCGATTCCAAAAATAGGAATCATAAAGCCAAGTAAGGCTAAGCTCGGAATCGTTTGTAAAATACCCGTGCCTCCTAAAATCAGCGTTTTTAAACGAGGAACGCGTGTGACAAAAATTCCTAAACTAACGGCAAGAACAGTAGCGATGAGCATGGAGAAAAAGACCAATTGAATATGAATTGAAGTCGCTGCTAATACCTCTTGCCACCTAAATTGTGCTTGTTGAATAAGTTGTTCCCAAATGGATAAATTATTCATCCTTGATCATCTCCGTTTCTTCTTCCGTCCATGGTGTAGAAAGTGCTGATAATAATGACCCTCTCGTCACTACACCTAAGACTTCATCTGTTTCCTCTTTTAAAATAGGAATTAAACCAAAAGGGGAGTCATCCATCATAATAATGGCGTCTTTTGCACTGGCCGATTCACGCAGTACATGTTCAATAGGTTGTACCAGTTCACCGACTGTTTTTACATCATTCAGTTGTTGAACGATGTCATGGCCTGAAACAATTCCGGCAAGTGCTTCTTGTTCATCTAAAATTAACAAGTTGGTCATCTTTCTTTGTCGAATAAAGGTGAGTGCACGTGCGAGCGTTCGATGTGCATAAGCTGTAGCTACTGTTGCAGCCATAATTTGAGTGACAGGCACTAATTCAGGATTTTGGAACATGCGGTGTGCACCGATAAATTGTTCAACAAATGCATTTGCGGGGGTGTGTAAAATTTGTTCAGGTGTGTCTAATTGAATCAATTGCCCTTCCTTCATAATGGCAATTCGGTCACCCAGACGAATGGCCTCATCCATATCATGTGTAACGAAAACAATCGTCTTTTTTAATTTTTGATGCAGCGACAACAGTTCAGACTGTAATTGCTCTTTCGTAATCGGATCCAATGCACTGAAAGGTTCATCCATCAATAAAATATCAGGGTCTGCTGCTAGGGCACGTGCAATGCCTACGCGTTGTTGTTGCCCACCAGATAATTCTTTCGGATAACGATTTCGATAAGTCTCAGGATCAAGACCAACTAATGTTAATAACTCGGTGACACGTTCTTTTTGTTGTTCTTTAGACCACCCTTTGAGTTGAGGAACGATGGCGATATTTTTCTCTATGGTGTAGTGAGGGAATAAGCCTACTTGTTGAATCACATAACCGATATTTCTTCTTAATTGCGAAGCTTCATATGAAAGAATATTTTCGCCATTAATTTCAATCTCCCCAGAAGTATGCGGAATCATGCGATTAATCATTTTCATTGTAGTGGATTTACCAGAACCACTGGGTCCAATTAATACAATGAATTCTCCTGTTTGGATGGTGAAGTCAATGGTTTGGACGGCTTCAAAACCATTTGGATAAACTTTTGAAACATTTGTAAAAGTAATCATGTTGTTCCTCCCATTCTTTGATAACCGTTGAAGTGTTGAAAACGGTTAACTCGTTTTAATATAACATAAATATAAAATTATATAATAATAATATTTAATTTAAAAATAAAATTAAGGTATTTATCACTATTCAATTGAGTGTAATAAGGCTGTTAAGGGAGGAATATTCCATTTTTAGCACTGATAAGTAGGTATAATTACTCATTTTATAATAAATAAAAAAACAGCTACTATGAGCTGTTTGAGGTAGGGGAATGTGGACTTGAAAGGAGTGGAGTGAGTGAATTCCCATCTCCATTAGACACGTGTAAATATTGAACTCCAGTGATTTGATCTTTTAAAATGGAGACAAAACCAATGCCTGTCACATGTTCTTCATGCACAACAATAAACCGATTGATAGGTTGCTCTTTTTTCTTAAACATACTTAACCTCCTTATTTTACAACAGTTACTGGACAGTGCGCATGGTGAAGAAGGTGATGACTCACACTGCCGATGATGAATTCTTGTATACTGTTTAAACCATGGCTTCCTACGAAAAGATGTCGCACGTCATTATCCTGCAAATAGTGCAAGATGGAGGCAGTAGGTTTTCCTTTCAATACAACAGTTTGAACGGGGAGTCCTGCCTGTTGTATGAGATGAATTATGGGCTGAAAAATGGTTTGCCTCGCTAACCAAATGCTTTCCTTTGAAGGATGCATGAGTCGTTGCGTTTTGACTTCTTCAAAAGAGACGACATGAAGAAGGACTACTGTGCAATCCGGAACATGTTGAAACATTGAAACGGCAACTTCTACTGCGCGATTAGCATGAGTAGAACCGTCGTAAGCAATAGCAATCTTCATCAAGTTGTGCCTCCTTTTACAAATTTGTGATAGAGTTGTTGGCTCGTGTGATTCAATCCTTTTAACTCTACATGCATTCCTTGCTGTTCCCATTGATTTATTATTTTCAAGAGAGCACCAATGGCTGATTCATCCCATAATTGACTCTCTTCAAAATTGAGAATAATCTGTTTCGGCATCTCTTTTTGTTGGAAATAAGTTAAAAAAGAGGTGGTCGAAGCAAAGAAAAGTGGACCTTCAATAAAGAATTCGTTCTCCTCTTCTCGAATGGTCAATTTAGAAATATTAGCCACAAATACGAGTGAGCTGACAATGACACCAACAACCACTCCAATGGCTAAATTATGAGTAATTAAAATAATCCCGACTGTTAACAGCATGACGATTGATTCTGTAAGAGGAGCTTGTTTCAGAAAACGGAAGGATTGCCAATTGAACGTTGTAAAGCTGACCATTATCATTACTCCGACTAATACGGGCATTGGAATTTGTGCAACCCAATCTCCTAAGAAGACGATGAGAAGCATTAAAAATACGCCTGCTGTTAATGTAGAAAGTCTTCCTCGTCCGCCTGATTGAATATTAATGATGGATTGGCCGATCAATGCACAACCTGCCATGCCACCGAAAAATCCAGTGATTAGATTTGCAATCCCTTGTCCACGTGCTTCGCGTTTTTTATCGCTTGTCGTATCGGTTAAATCATCTACTACTTGTGAAGATAAAAGCGTTTCTAGTAAACCGACAACAGCTAAGGCAAGAGAGTAAGGCAAAATAATACGGAATGTTTCCAATGTAAAAGGAACTTCAGGAATCAAGAAATGTGGCAACTGTGTTGGCATTTGTCCTAAATCACCAATGACTTGTAAAGGAACGCCACTCCAAACTGCAACTATAGACATGATGACAATCGCTATTAAAGGAGCAGGGATGGTCGTGATTCTTTTAGGAATCAAATAAATGAGTGCTAGTGTGACGAATGCAAAAGTGTAAGTCATGGCAGAACCACCCATGAGATAAGGCAGCTGAGATAAGAAAATTAAAATGCCGAGTGCGTTGACAAATCCGAGCATCACAGCATTTGGAATAAAACGCATGTAATTTGCAATACCTAGCGTCCCAAGGAGCCATTGAATAATCCCTGTTAAAATAGTGGCTGCTAGCATGTACTCTATACCGTGATTTGCAACGAGTGAGACGAGTACTAATGCCATCGCACCAGTAGCCGCAGAGATTAATCCGGGTCTTCCTCCTACAAAAGAAGTGATGACAGCAATGAGAAAAGAAGCGTATAAAGCGACGCGAGGGTCTACTCCTAAAATAAATGCAAAAGCTAAAGATTCAGGAATCAAAGCGAGTCCGACGACAAGACCGGCTAATACGTCTCCTCGAATATTGCCAAACCATTGTTGTTGAATATTGTTCATAATGTCCGCCTTTCAAGTATGTGTAAAATGTTTGTGGGTAAAAAAATAGTCAGTCTGTCGTATCCCTTTGATTCACGCTCCACGATTTTATGCTTTCTGCGGGAACATCTCCAAACAGGAATTACAGGAAGTAGGTTATCTAGTTGTTGCACAGGATAGGTTAGACTTCCCCGTTGTATAGAGTGTTCCTATGGGGTTTCCGATGGTGCTGTTCCCGCAATAATGAATTGGAGACTCCTCAAAAGCGTGGAAATTGTGATAGAAATTTTCTAAAAAAATTGAAAAAAGGCTCTCCTGTTGTATAGTGAAGTTTGCGAAACCCACTAAAGGAGTGACAATATTATTTTTATAAGAATGCTCTCTCAAAACTACTACTGAGTTGATTGGAGTGCAAGGCGGCAACTCCCGCGGGAATAGCATGCGCGGAAAAACCCGGAAG
>JASLCF010000137.1 GCA_030146155.1 Savagea sp. | reverse complement strand
TCTGCATCAATTTCTTTAACCGCTTTTACAATATCTTCAGTTGAAGGGTTCATTGTTTGACCGCCTTCAATCACATAACTTGCTCCGATACTGCGGAGTAAATCAGCAACACCTGAGCCCATTGCTACAGTTACAATTGCATAAGGATGCTTTTCTTTTTTAGCAGTCTCTTGTTCACCAACAATCGCAATATGTTGTTCTCTCATATTTTCAATCTTCATATTGATTAATGAACCATATTTTTGTCCCATATTGAAAGCTTCACCAGGTTGTTCAGTATGGACGTGTACTTTCGCAATTTCATCATCACTAATTACTAATAATGAATCTCCAATTTCACTTAATTCTGAACGGAAAGCAGATTCAGCAAATGGGTGTTGATTTAATTTCTCCGCTTCAAATTTAACCATGAATTCTGTACAGTAACCGTAGACAATATCTTCAGTATTCATAAAATCTTGGACTGAACGATGGTGTTCAGCACTGATTAAATCTTCCATATCTGCTGATTCTGTACGCTCTGGTAATGCTTCACCTTTTAAACATGCTAAAAAACCTTCATATACATATACAAGTCCTTGTCCCCCACTATCGACAACTCCTACTTGTTTTAAAACAGGTAATAGATCAGGTGTACGAAGAAGAGATTCTTTTGCTTCTTTAACAATCGCTTCCATAACCTCAATCAAATCATCCGTGCCTTTTGCTACTTCTACACCATGATTTGCGGCATCTTTTGCTACAGTTAAAATAGTTCCTTCTACTGGCTTCATAACTGCCTTATATGCAGTAGTGACACCGTATTGTAAAGCTTCAGCAAATGTACTCGCATTTACTTCGGCCTCATTTTCAATTGATTTGCTGAAACCACGGAATAATTGTGAAAGAATAACTCCTGAGTTTCCACGAGCACCCATCAATAAACCTTTTGATAAGGCAACGCCCGTTTTCCCGATATGTGCAACTGCATGTGCTTCTGTTTCTTTTGCTCCAGAAGTCATTGATAAATTCATATTTGTTCCCGTATCACCGTCAGGTACTGGAAATACGTTTAAAGAGTCCACGTAGTCTGCATTTGTATGCAAATGGTGCGCACCCATTTTTACCATTTCTGCAAATTTTAATCCATCAATCGATTTCATTTGATTGATATCCTCCTTTTATACATTCGTTACGCGAACGCCTTGAACGTAAACATTCACAGCGTCTACTGAAAGTGATAATGTTTGGCTTAGCACGTATTTAACTTTTGATTGTACCTGATAAGCTACTTCAGATATTTTAGTGCCATAACTTACAATAATATATACATCGATTTCAATTTTATTTGGCGCTTGTCGAACGACCACACCTCGACCATAATTTTCTTTTCTTAAAATATCTGTTAGGCCGTCTCGAATTTGATGTTTGGAAGCCATTCCTACGATTCCATAACATTCCATCGTCGCTTCGCCAACGACTTGTGCGATGACGTCATTCGTAAAATCAATCGTACCTAATTCATTTTGCACTTCGATTGACATTGCACAGTCCCTCCTCAAACTTATTTTCATTCTATTGTACTATATCCATGCCTAGATTAAAACACAAGTGTTAGCAATTATACCATAAAACAGACTGTAAAGGTATTTCACTTGAAAGTCTTTAAATAATACTTGCCGACGATTGTCGTTTATGGTAAAGTGTTAAAGTATGCAATTAGGCATGTCTAATTCTAACGCGAGGAGGTAATAAAATGGCTAAACAATGTGTTATTACTGGTCGCAAAGCACGTACAGGTAACACGCGTTCACACGCATTAAACTCATCACGTCGTACATGGGGCGCTAACTTACAAAAAGTTCGTATCCTCGTTGACGGTAAACCGAAAAGAGTTTGGGTTTCTGCACGCGCATTAAAATCAGGTAAAGTACAACGCGTATAATGATTCGTTCGTACAGCTAGCGTACTGTGAATCATGCACAAAAAAAGACGTTCTCTTTTGAGCAATCAAAAGGACGTCTTTTTTAATGCATTTGACTTCTAATCATTAGTACGATTCCTTCTTCAAAATGAAGAATCATTTCTTCTTCTATAATCTCATTACTCGTATATCTTACAGAACCTATTGGGATTTGATCGTCAGTCACTTCATATTTCACACCACGTAATGTAATCCCCTTCACAGGCTGATGGAAAGCGTATAAAGAGAGGTAACAATCATCAGGTTTTTTTTCAAAACGATGGCTTCCTGGCAATACAAAAGAGATTTCATGAGCATCATCTACAATACAAAATCTCACAGTTGGAAATTGAAGTTGATAGGCTAACACTAACTCCAAATTGGATTGATAATGATCAAGACGTCCACCCGTTCCAAAATAAATCAGAACTTCACTCGGGTTTTTCAATACTGCTTTTTGCATTGCAAGTTCCATATCTGTTTCATTTTTTTCTCCTGGAAACATTTCAAGCGGAATCGTTAATTCTTCTAATTCTTGCGTTGTAAACTTCACGATTGAATCAAAATCTCCAATCGCTAAATCAGGGAAGATACCTTGCATTAGAATACGCTCAACTCCGGCGTCTGCACCAATGTAGTAAGCATCTCTCGGAAAATAAGAACGGGGCAGTTCTTTTGGAAACGGACTACCCCCACAAATAATGACTTTCATTTACAAAGCCTTCATTCCAGCATCTTTAATACGTTCTAATGCTTCTTTTCGATTCTCTTTTCCATAGATAGCTGAACCTGCAACAAACACGTTAGCCCCAGCTTCCACTGCCTCTACAATCGTATCTTCATTGATTCCCCCATCAATTTGAATATCAATTGTAAGTTGTTGTTCTTCAATGATTTCTCTTAAAGCTTTTACTTTTTTCAAGACAGAAGGAATAAATGCCTGACCTCCAAAACCTGGATTTACTGTCATAAATAAAACAAGGTCTACTTCTTCTAAAATAGGGAGGATTGATTCTATAGGTGTATGTGGGTTTAGGACAACCCCAGGCTTCACATCATAACTTTTAATCAACTGAAGCGTGCGATGTAAATGCGTACAAGCTTCCACATGAACTGTGATGTAGTCTGCCCCAGCCTTTGCAAAAGCCTCAATGTATTGATCCGGATTTTCAATCATCAAATGAACATCAAATGGGATTGTCGTAACTGGACGAATCGCTTCTACAATTAATGGACCTATTGTAATATTAGGGACGAAATGGCCGTCCATGACATCGATATGAATCCAATCCGCTCCTGCTTCTACTACTTCCTGTACTTCAGCTCCTAATTGAGCAAAATCTGCTGATAAAATAGAGGGTGCAATTTTAATCATGATTAATACCTCGGCTTCCTATTCATAGTTTCTTCTAAAAAGTGAATGTAATGTTCGTATCTTGTAGATAAAATTTCGCCAGATTCCACTGCTGCTTTCACTGCACATTTCGGTTCTTTCACATGGAGACAAGATGAAAATTTACAGTGCTCGCGTAACGGTAAGAATTCAATAAATGAAAATTGAATCTCTTCTTTTTCGATGTGATCAAAATCTAAAGAACTAAATCCAGGTGAATCAGCGATAAACCCATCATATAAAGGTAACAGTTGGACATGTCTTGTCGTATGCTTTCCTCTCCCTAAAGCTGAAGAGATTTCGTTGGTCTCTAATTGTAAAGTAGGGGCCAATCGATTTAACAAAGTAGACTTTCCTACTCCAGATTGCCCAGCAAGTACAGAAACTTGCTGTGAAATTCTCTCTTTAAATAGAGAGGTTTCAATCTCTGACAAGGCATCAACTAAGATAAATGTATAACCGATGGATTGGTAATACAGAATTGACTTTTCAATCGCTTGTTTTTCGTCTGCTGTTAATAGGTCCATTTTTGTGACTACAATTAATAAATCAGCTTGATAACTTTCAATCACCGTTAAAAAACGATCCAGTAAAAATAAACTGAAATCAGGTTCTTTTGCTGAAAAAACTAAAATGACTTGATCAATATTTGCAATTGGTGGACGAACAAGTTCATTTTTACGAGGATGAATCGCTGTAATCAACGATAAATTTTCATCATCTCTCGTTAGGGTCACTTCATCTCCAACTAATGGTTTAATTTTTTGATTTCTAAATACGCCTCGCCCTGTACATAACACGACTTCATCATCGACAGCTACTTCATAAACGTCACGGTTAATTTTTTGAATGCGACCTACAGTCATAATACCCTCCTCTTATTTTACATCATTGTAATCAAACATTTCTTCTTCAATAACAGTGGCATCTTTCATAATACGGTAGCCACCTCTCATGCCTTCTTCTAATTCTATAGTGATTCTTTTCTTTACTGTTTCTGTAATCGTAAATTCTTCAATAGGATCTGTCATTGAATGACTTTTATCTTGAATATAAATTTTAATCGATTGTGTCTCTCCCTCAGCTTCTTCGTCATAAGGAATAGTCACTGTTCGAATTAAAAGTTTTGCTTTTTTTTCAGGCGGTCCTTTAGAAATAACGACATGAATATCGCTTCCTTTTTTAGCCTCACTTTGAGGAGCAGGTTTTTGAGAAATTACTTTTCCTTCTTCAACATTTAAAGAATGCTCTTCTCTCGATTTAATAATATTAAATCCGGACTCCTTCGCATATTGAATCAATTGTTCATTTGTATAATTAGATAAATTTTCAACCTTCACAAACTCTACACCTGCACTTATCGTAAAGAGTACCTCCGTTTCACTCGGAATCACTTCTTCTCCAGGTTCAATGTTTTGTTCAATGATTTCCCCCGCTGGTGCGTCACTATGTTTTTCTTCAGAACGGACTTTCTTATAATCCGTAAGCATCGAAGTAATGTCTCCGTACTTTCTTCCAACATAATTCCCAAATTGCTCTTTTTCACTGCCTAAACTGACAAAGAGTGTTATCTTTGAGCCTTTTGCACGTTTAGCATCAGCTTTTGGTATCGTTTGAATGACTCGATTTTCTTCCACGTCATCCGAGTGTTCTTCCGTCACTTCGTCGAGAATGAAACCTAGTTTTTCGAGTTGTTCAATTGCATCTTCTTTTTCTAACCCTGTCACATCAGGCACTGCGATATCTTTATTGGATAAAACTAAATAAAGAATGAGTGCAAGGAGAATTGCAGAAAATCCAATCACTGGCCACATCCACTTCTTCTTTTTCTTTTTTGTAGGAAGTGGTTTTACTGCAGTCGTTTCTTCTTTAGGTTCTTGCGACGTAGCCAGCACTTTTGTCCGTTCGTCTAAAGGATCAATAGGAATATTTTTAATCGCTGGCATCACTTTGGTTGCATCGTCATCAATCATCACTTCGTATTTAGGTTCATTTAATCGACTTGCATCTAAGACAGTTGATAAATCTTCATACATATCATCTGCCGATAAATAACGATCATTACTATTTTTAGCGGTTGACTTTAAAATGACATTCTCTACACTCTGTGGAATATCAGGAAAACGTGCTCGAACAGATGGAATCTCTTCTTGTAAATGTTTCAATGCAATGGCAACAGCTGACTCCGCAGCAAATGGTAATTCTCCAGTTAATAATTCATAAAAAACAATACCTAAAGAGTATAGATCTGAACGTTTAGAGGCAATTCCTCCGCGTGCTTGCTCAGGAGATAAGTAGTGAACAGTACCGATGATTGAATTTGTTTTAGTATAGGCAGTTGCATTTAATGCCATTGCAATTCCAAAGTCAGTAATCTTCACTTCTCCCTCTGCATCCATCAAGATGTTTTGAGGCTTGATGTCTCGGTGAATAATTCCACTGTGATGGGCATGAGAAATAGCAGACACTAATTGCTTCATGATAGGCACAGCTTCGTCCGCCGTTAATCGACCTTTTTGTTGGATATATGTTTTTAAGGTTTGTCCATTAATGTATTCCATCACTAAGTAATGTAGCTCACCATCTTCTCCTACATCATAAATGTCCACGATATTAGGATGCGTTAAACTGGTAGCAGATAAGGCTTCTCGTTGGAATCTTTTCTTTAAATCATCTTCATGTGCAAAATCATAGTGTAAGATTTTTATTGCCACTTCACGATCTAGAATAATATCTTTTGCCAAATACACACGAGACATACCACCTTCGCCAATGACTTGTAACAGTTCATAGCGTTCACCTATTCGTTTTCCAATCATAGAACGTCCACCTCACTTTCATTCATTTGAATGAGGATAACTGAAATATTATCCTCTCCACCTTTCGCATTGGCTTCATCCACCAGTTGATGAGCACATTCTTCTAACGTTTGAGTTTGTTCAATAATCGTGGCAATTTCTGTATCCGTTAATTTATTTGTCAATCCATCTGTACACATCAATAATACAGAGCCTATCGTTGTTTTTAACTGTAAAAAATCAACCTCTGTTCTTCTTTCAGAACCTACCGCTCGCACGATCCAATTTTTATTTGGATGATTCTTAGCTTCGTCCTCTGTAATTTCTCCACTTTCAATTAAAACATTCACAAAAGAGTGGTCTTTGGTTAGTTGTTTTAAATGCTTATTCTCCCATTGGTATACTCGGCTATCTCCAACATGAGCAATAAAACATTGTTGATGAAAACGAATGACAATATCTAAAGTCGTTCCCATTCCTTTATACTTTTCATTCCGTAGACTTAAATCGAAAATATGATGATTAATTTCATCCACAGCTTCTTTCAACCATTGCTCCCAATTCACTGCTTGACAATTCTCTTGATTGATTTCGTTGAAGCGTTGACCAATTAATTGAACTGCCGTTTTACTCGCATAATCTCCCCCGCGATGTCCACCCATTCCATCTGCAATAATTGCCAAAAGTAACTCTTTATTCCAAGGTGCTGTAAATACAGCTACACGATCTTCATTCACTGACCGCTTTTTTCCGATGTCCGACAGTAATGCGTAATGCATGATGACACCTCCCCCTTAATTCATCTTTTGAAAGACCGAGATAAAAAATCCATCTGATTGCATCAATTGAGGTAGTAATTGAATCGTGTCCTCCTCAACTTGTAATGCATCATGTAATGGTGTACGAATCAATTTCACTTCATCGCCAAATTGTTCAAGTACGCGGGCGACGACTTGTTCGTTTTCTAATGCATCAATTGTACATGTACTATATACAAGCAAACCATCCTTCTTTAATAAAGGTATCGCTTCTTTTACCAACTTGAATTGTAAATGCGAAAGTTCACGAATACTCTGTGCATCCTTGCTATATTTAATTTCTGGCTTACGGCGAATGACACCTAATCCACTACAAGGTGCGTCGATTAAAATGCGGTCAAAAGTCGCAGGTGTATACTTTGATGCTACTTCTACCCCATCCAAAGTGGATGCTTCAATATTCGTTAAATGTAATCGTTCAATTTGCTCTTGGATTCGTTCAATTTTATGGGGATGGATATCATGAGCAAACACTTTCCCTGTTCCATTTAAGCGTTCTGCAATAAACGTTGCTTTACCTCCTGGCGCTGCACATAAATCGAGAACTTGCTGATCATCTTCAACTTGCAAGGCTTCAACAGCCATCATTGAACTCGTATCTTGAACAGATAACTGCCCTTGATGATATGCATAGGAAGTGGCGAAATTACCCTGTTCAGCTACTAAGGCTTCTTCAATCAACGGATGTTCCTCAACAACAAATCCTTCTTCTTCTAGTCGATCTAGCAACATTTCTTTAGTCGTCATCGTTTGATTCCAACGCGCACTAGATTCTGGTTTTGTATTGTTTGCAATAGCGATGGCTTTCGCTTGTTCAAACCCGTATTGTTCCACCCATCTTTCGATTAACCACTGCGGATGAGAAGTTTCAATAGCCACACGTTGCACGGGATCTTTAATCGATTCAAATGCTTGAGGGCCTTGCCTTAAATAGGCGCGTAAAATACCATTCACGGTTGAAGTAATGCCTTGATGACCTCGACGTTTCGCAATCTCTACTGCTTCAAAAACGACTGCGCGTTCAGGTATCTTTGTTAAATAATACAATTGGTAGACAGAAAGACGAATTAAATTTCTGACCCAAGGGGACAATTTGCCTTTAATATAAGGTTCAACTAAATAATCTAACGCATACTTCATCTGGGTGGTTCCATAAACCAACTCTGTTAATAAATTTTTATCTAAGTCATTCAGAGTGCTTTTTTGCAAAGCTTCACTTAAAGCAAGATTGCTGTACGCTTGATTTTGCTCAATTTCTTGAATAATTTGCAAGGCAACATCCCGCACATTGTGTGAATTGACTCTTTGTGATTTTTTAGTTTTCATTCGAATGATTCGCCAACCTTCCATTTATCTCCGTTGCCATTAATAAACTGGGCAACGTCCATCTTCTTTTTACCCGCTGGCTGAATCGTTTGAATAGCAATTGCTTCTTGATCTGCACTACTGACAATCAGCTGGTTACCTTCCATCACGAGAATTTCTCCAGGGGTACTTTTTTCTGATGGAGAACTTACTAGATGTGCTTGCCAAATTTTTACCGTTTCTCCTTGAAAAGTTGTAAAGGCAACTGGCCAAGGGTGTAATCCACGAATTTGATTGAAAATAGCACGACCTGGACGATTCCAGTCTATGCGTTCTTGCTCTCTAGAAATATTGCTAGCAAATGTGACTTCTTCTTCATTTTGTGGGATACTCGCATTCGTTCGATTAAAAATAGTCGGCAATGTCTCTTTTAATAATTCTTCCCCCACTAGTGAAAGTTTTTCGAATAAGATACCTGTATCATCTGCATCTGTAATAGGAATACTACGTTGTGCAATCATATTACCAGCATCCAATCGTTTAACCATATACATAATGGTTACACCCGTTTCACGCTGACCATCGATAATAGCTTGGTGAATCGGTGCGCCTCCTCTATATTTTGGCAACAAAGAGGCATGTACATTAATGGCTCCAAAAGTCGGAAGTTGTAATAAAGCTTCAGGTAAAATTTGGCCAAATGCAGCAGTAATGAGTAGATCTGGTTGTAATGCTTGAATTTCGGAGATGACTTCTGGTGTTATTTTTTCAGGTTGAATGGTCAATAATCCCAGTCGATCAGCTTCTACCTTCACTGGTGGTGGAGTCATGACGCGCTTTCTCCCTACCGGTCGATCAGGTTGAGTAACGACTGCTACCACCTCATATCCTTCTTCAACTAACATTGTTAAAATCGGCACTGAAAACTGTGGGGTACCCATGAAAACAACTTTTTTCATTCTATATCCTCCTCAAATTCATCTAAAGCAACAAAACGACTAATTTTATCTTTGAATGATACACCATATAAATGATCCATCTCATGTAAAATCACACGTGCTTCGAAATCTTCTGCTGTAATTTCAAATACTTGTCCCTGTTCATCTTCCGCTTCAATAATAATAGCTCTCGGTCGCTTTACTTCTCCAAAAACATTCGGATAGCTTAAACAACCTTCCATTTCTACTGAGGTTTCGAAAAATTTAACTAATGTCGGATTCACTAATACAAGCGGTTCTCTTTCGTCTTTAAAATCAATGACCGTCACTCGTTGATTGACTCCGATTTGAGGGGCTGATAATGCGACACCTTCTGTTTTCTTCACAGTTTCTTTCAAATCCTTCACTACTTGTTGGAGTGATTGATCGAATTGTTTTACTTCTTCAGTTAATTGTTCTTTGCCTTCTAATGCAATAATTTTTTTCATGTTTTTCTCCTTACATTGACTGCGGGTCACGATTGATAGTCATCGTTAATTTTTTCTTTACCCACTGGGTACGGTAAATTTGCATCAATTCATTTAACACTGCTAATAAACCTTCGTCATTTTTATATTTAATAAAGCACTGGTAGCGATAATTATGATTTACTCTTGGAATATGAGCCGGAGCAGGACCTTGAACAAAAAAGGCGTCCGCTGCTAATTTTTCTTTTAAAAACCGAGTAGCTTGGTTTGCATATTGAATGACTTGTTCCAATTCTCTGTGAGAAAATTGGATCATCACGACGTAAACAAATGGTGGATACCCTAGTCGCTTACGATAAAGCATTTCTTCTTGATAGAATGGAAGATAAGCTTGATCTGCAGCTCTTGTTATTGCATAGTGTTCTGGGTCATACGTTTGAATGACAACTTCTCCAGCTAATTGGTCTCTACCCGCTCTTCCACTTACTTGCGTGATCAGCTGAAATGTTTTTTCACTCGCTCTAAAATCAGAAAGGTGCAATGCTGAGTCCGCTGCTAAAACACCTACTAAGGTGATTCTCGGGAAATCGAGTCCCTTCGCAATCATTTGTGTACCTAATAAGATATCCGCTTCTCCATCACCAAATTGTTTCAATAATTTTTCATGCATGCCTTTTCTACTTGTCGTGTCCACGTCCATTCGGATAATACGGGCATCAGGAATCAGTTCCTTCAATTCAACTTCTGCTTTTTGGGTACCCGTCCCAAAGAATCGAATCGAATCACTTCCGCATTCCTCACATTCATGCGGGACGTTTCTTTCGTAGTTACAATAATGACACTTTAAACGTTCAATGCTTCGATGATACGTGAGCGCAACATCGCAAGCGGGACATTGTACAGTCATTCCACATTCTCGGCACAACAAAAAGGAGGAAAATCCTCTCTTATTTAAAAATAAGACAACTTGTTGCTTTAATTCAATCTTTTCTTTTATTTTATCAATCAAAGAATGAGAATACATGGAACGATTTCCCGCTCTTAACTCTTCACGCATATCTACTATTTCCACAGTAGGTAAGGTTAAGGATTTCGGGCGGCTTGTCATTTCTAAAAGAGTGTATACTCCTTTTCGTGCACGGGCATATGTTTCGAGTGCTGGAGTTGCACTTCCTAAAATAACCGGGCACTCATAATAAGCAGCTCTCCATTTGGCTACATCTCGTGCATGATAGCGGGGTAATTCTTCTTGTTTATAAGTTCCTTCATGTTCCTCATCTAAAATAATCAAGCCTAAATTTTCAAACGGTGCAAATACTGCTGAACGTGCACCAACAGCTACTTTTACTTCTCCGCGTCTTATTTTTCGCCATTCATCATACTTTTCACCTTGAGAAAGTCCACTATGAAGAACAGCTACTTGATCGCCAAATCTCCCTTTAAAACGGGCTGTCATTTGTGGCGTTAGTGCAATTTCAGGAACAAGCATGATCGTTTCTTTTTCTTGTTTTAATACCTCTTTAATGACTTGTAAATAAACTTCTGTTTTACCACTCCCTGTAATGCCATGGAGAAGGAAGGTTTCATTTCTATTCGAGACTACCGCTTCTTGAATTGCTTCAAAAGCTTGCTGTTGTTCTGCTGTAAGTGTCAATTTTTGATCATAAGCTAAAAGAGGACTCGTTAATTCACGATACACTTCTTGTTCATGAATTTTGATCATATCCTTATCAACTAACGCTTGAACAATAGCTGGAGACACATTAGCAGATTGTTGAATTTGTCGAACGGAGTATTGTTCAGACGCGTGTGCAATCAGCCATTCTAAAAGAAGATGCTGTTTTTTCGCTTGGTTTGAAATAAGTGAACGCCCTTCTTCTAACTCTTGTCTAGAAGGGATTAAAATAACACGTTCTTTTTTCTTTTTTGTTTGTTGTTCAATTTTTGTTTCTATATCTAGTAATCCTTCTTGAATCGCTTGTTTACAGCTTTTTTGTTGCTCAGTCGTTAAATGTTCATAAGGAATAACAGAATGAGTAGTGAATAGCATTTGAAGTTCAGCAGGTAACTGTTCTAATGCAACGAGTTGATGAATATTCTTTGTATAAGTTGCTCGCATGGCTGCAGGTAGCATCATTTGTAGGGCATCTATTGTGTAACAAATCGTTTCACGAGCTAAAAATTGGGCAAGCTCCAATAACTCAGCTGTTAATACAGGGACAATATCGATCAATTCATCAATAAGTTTTAACTTCCCGCTGTCCATTGTTGTCTCTTCTTTGATCTCAATGACATACCCGACTAATTTTCTAGAACCAAAAGGAACTTTTACACGACTTCCTTGTTGAATATCTTGCTCTATCTCTGGTGGGATGAGGTAATCAAAGGGTCTGTCAATTGCATAAGCTGATACATCTACAATAACTGCTGCAATTCTCAATTGTCATCCGACACTTTCTTCGCAATTTCAGTCAAGATAACTTTGGCAAGCTCATCTTTTTGCATAGCTGGGAAAGCTTGTTCATAATTATTTTTACCAACGAGAGTGACCACATTTGTATCACTACCAAAACCACCTTCAGGGTCTGTCACATCATTGACGACAATAAAATCTGCATTTTTCTTCGTTAATTTTCCCTTACCATAGTGAACAGCATCATTTGTTTCAGCGGCAAAGCCAATAACAATTTGATGTTTCTTTTCTTGCCCAACGGCTTGTAAAATATCCATCGTTCTTTCTAATGCGATAGATGCATCACCTGGCTGTTTTTTCATTTTTTGCGTAGCCGCCTCTTTTGGCTTGTAATCAGCCACTGCTGCAGACTTGATAATCATATCCATTTGCGGAAGGTGCTTCATGACCATTTCATACATTTCTTGTGCACTCTCAACATTTATTCTAGTTACTCCAGGCGGTGTTTCTTGATGAACAGGGCCAGCTACTAATAGCACTTCTTCAGCTCCTAATTCATAGGCTGCTTTCGCCATCGCAAATCCCATTTTTCCAGAAGAGAAATTTGAAATAAATCGAACTGGATCTATTCGCTCCAATGTAGGACCTGCAGTGACTAATACACGTTTTCCTTTTAAAGGTTGAGGTTGTTGTGTGGAAAAGTAAGATGCAATTCGTGATGCAATAACTTCAGGCTCTTCTAATCGCCCCTTACCCACATAACCACATGCTAAATAACCTTCACCTGGTTCAATGAAAGTTACGCCATCTTGTTTTAATTGTTTCATATTCCTAACCACTGCTGGATGTTCATACATATGAACATTCATTGCAGGAGCTACCCAAACTGGAGCTGTCGCAGCTAATAAAGTCGTCGAAATCATGTCGTCAGCTATTCCATGTGCCATTTTCGCAATCAAGTTTGCTGTGGCTGGAGCAACTAAGATGAGGTCTGCCCAATCAGCTAAATCGATATGCGCAATTTTAGCCGAGTCTTTCTCATCAAAAGTATCTACATAGACATCATTGCGTGACATCGCTTGAAAAGATAATGGAGTGACAAACTGCTGAGCAGAACTTGTCATCATCACTTTCACATCAAAGTTGGCTTGGACTAGCTTGCTGACTAATGCAACTGCTTTATACACCGCAATTCCACCAGATACCGCAAGTAATATTTTCTTTTTCTTCATTGAACGCACTCCCATCTCCCTCAAAATGATTACAGTGAAGGAAATTTTTATTTGATTTGCACTACACCTATAAATAAAGATGAACTCCCTTATCGACCGGGATTAATCGTTCATAAGGGAGTTCATTCAATTAGATTTCGTCTTCGTAGATTACCGAAGCATCTGCTACTTGGTTTGTTAACACACCATCTACTACTTCTTCTAATGCCATACCTACATATTTTTCAGCTTGGTATTGCTCTTCTTCTAATAAAAAGATATTCGCCTCTTGCATTTCTCTTGCGCGCTTAGCTGCTAATGTCACAAGTGTATATTTTGAATCAATCTTTTCTTTTAATTGGTCTACCGATGGATATAACATTTAATGATCCCCTTTCAACATTTGACGATATTGTGCTTCTACTCGTTCTCTTTTACAATGCTCAGCCGTTACAATCGAATGAATACGATCACAAGCTTTATCGACATCGTCATTTTCAACGACATAATCATAAAGATGCATCATTTCTAGTTCTTCTCTAGCTTTTGCAACACGACTCTTAATAATATGTGCTTCTTCAGTTCCTCTTCCGATTAAACGGTTTTCTAATTCAGAAAGGCTAGGTGGTGCTAAGAAAATAAATAATCCCTCAGGCATCTTTTCGCGAACTAATTTTGCTCCCACCACTTCAATTTCTAAAAAGACATCTCTTCCCGCGTCAATCATTTGTTCCACATAATCAAGCGGTGTGCCGTAATAGTTACCTACATATTCTGCATGTTCTAATAATCGACCTGCTTCAATGAGTGCCTCAAATTGTTCTCTTGTTTTAAAAAAATAATCTACACCATCTACTTCACCTTCACGAGGTAAACGTGTAGTCATTGAAATTGAATACTCGTAATTAGTATTCGGAGCTTCAAAGAGTGCTTTTCGAACTGTCCCTTTTCCAACGCCTGATGGACCAGAAAGAACGATTAGCAAACCTTTCTTTTTAATCATTGAATCCCTCTCATCTTTACCAAATTCTCCTCTATCAAAATAGAAGATTGTTGTACGTATTATACCATAAAATCAGTGAAAAATGCTAAAATGAAAAGAGTTAGAGAGGAATGAGAAAATCTTATGGCATTTGATGGTTTATTTACACAATCGATCGTTACTGAGTTACAACAATTAGTGGGCGGAAGGATTTCCAGAATTCATCAACCCAATGAATTTGAAATCGTTTGTCAAATTAGAGCCCAACGAATTAATCACAAGTTATTACTTTCTGTCCACCCGAATTATGCAAGAGTTCAATTAACGCATGAAGAAATTACAAATCCAAAAGAACCACCTATGTTCTGTACCCATCTTAGAAAACATTTAGAATCCGGTATGATTGAGTCGATTCAACAAATAAACAATGACCGTGTGATTCATATACAGGTCAGTGCAAGAGATGAAATAGGCGACCCTATTACTCGTACATTAATTGTAGAAATAATGGGAAGACACAGTACTCTTATTTTATTGAATACTGAGCGTCAAACAATCATTGATAGCATTAAACATATTCCGCCTTTTTTAAATGCACATCGTACCATTTTACCTGGTTTTGAGTATGTTCCACCACCTCAGCAACAAAAAATGAATCCTTATGATTTGTCAGAAGAACAGTTTGTGGAGCTTTGGAGTCAAATTGACACAGGACGTGACTTCATTCAGCACTTAGAAGGATTTTCGCCTATCCATGGGAATGAATTATTTGCAAGAATTAAACAAGAAGGAAAACCTTTCTCTACTTTCTCTCATTTTATCCACGCTTTTAAAGAGCTTCCTTTTGCTCCTGCTGAGATGAAAATTGGGAATAAAGAAGTCTTTTCTTCTATTCATTTAATAACCGCAGATTCTTATACCTATGAAGCTAAGTCGCTAGGTGATTTACTTGATCATGTCTATTATGAAAAAGCAGATCGGGAACGTGTTCGTACGCAAGCTCAAGATTTAGAAAAATGGTTGAGTAATGAACGGACAAAATTAGAACGGAAAATGAAAATTCTCGAAAAAGAACAACAAGCAGCGAATCGATTAGAGGATTTTCAACTGTTCGGAGAATTATTAATGGCCAATCATTATCGCATTGAAGAAAAATCGACAAGTATTGAAGTAGAAAACTATTACACTAACGAACTTGTTACTATTCCACTTGACCCTAGAAAAAATGGGATTGAAAATGCGAATGCTTATTATAAAAAATATTCGAAAGCTAAACATGCACAGATTAAATTAGCTGAACAAATTAAACGTACAATTGATGAAATCGACTATTTTAATTTGTTACAACAACAGGTAGAAATGGCAAGCCCTGATGATATTGAAGAAATTCGAGAAGAATTAATTGAAAATGGATACTTAAAAAAGAGAAAAAGTCATAAAAAAAATAAAAAAACAAAGATGATCATCGAACGCTATCGTTCATCCACAGGATTGGAAATTGCCGTCGGTAAAAACAATAAACAAAATGATGCCGTTACATTTAAATTAGCTAGTAGACATCATACTTGGTTGCATACGAAAGATATTCCAGGTTCACACGTTGTCATCTTAAGTGATCAACCCGACGAACAATCTTTAAAAGAAGCGGCTGTGTTAGCGGCCTACTATAGTCAAGCTCGGACTTCTTCAAACGTTCCAGTTGATTACACATTGATTAAACATGTCAAAAAACCAAATGGAAGTAAACTGGGCTTCGTTAATTATTTTGAACAACAAACACTTTTTGTTACACCTGATGAACAATTGGTACGAAAACTAAAAAAATAAATGCAGTCCATTAAAAAAAGAGAAAAAACAGACGAATGTTTTTTCTCTTTTTGCTTTTATACGATGAGCAAAAGCACACCTATACCTATTGCAACAACACCTGTGACACTTGCGTTGAACAAATAGAGCTTCCAACGTTCAAATGAATGGTCTTTTAAATAAATAGTCATTCCTATTGCCGCATCAACTGCTGCAAGGGCAAGAAGAACAAAAGGTAAGTACAACAATTGCTTAGTGTAGAACAATAGCCCAATAACAATGAGTTGTATTACACTTCCAATGATTCGAATTCGTTTCTCTGCTCGAATGACAGCTAGTTGAACTGATTTCTCTTTAGATAAATGAATAGGTAGTTTAAACAGTAAAGCTCCTAAATAACTACTCAGGGCAATGACAGTAAGTGAGCCTATTACCCAGTAAAGTATTGTCACTTACAACTTTCCTTCTTTTAACTGTGTATGCCAATTCGTTAAGGATTGAATATCTGAAGGTTGAATCGTGCCGTTCGCCTCCGCTACTTTTACCAGCGCATCAAAATTGGTTAAGCTATGGTAGGATAGATCGGCTTGTTTAAAGAGTTCATCTGCTTTATTGAGGCCATATGTAAAAATCGAAACCACACCGTCGACTTGATAGCCTTCTCGTTGCACAGCTTCTGCCGCATTTAAACTACTTCCGCCTGTCGATATTAAATCTTCAACAATAATCGCGCGGTCCCCTTCTTTCATCTTTCCTTCGATTTGACGCCCTTGGCCATGTCCTTTTGGTTTTGAACGAATATAAACCATTGGTAATTGTAATTCATCTGCAATCCAAGCTGCATGAGGGATACCTGCTGTTGCAGTACCTGCAATTACAGTAGCCTTCGGATAGTGCGTTCGAATTAAATCAGCAATACCTTTCGCAATCACTTTTCGACCACTAGGATCAGCCATTGTTAATCGGTTATCACAATAGATAGGAGATTCAATACCTGAAGCCCACGTAAATGGCTCATTCGGGCTTAATTCAACAGCACCAACATCTAATAAAATTTGAGCTACTTGTTTTTCAATCATGCTTCTACACCTCTCCATAATTTATTCACCTTGTCATGCATAGCTACTGGATGTTCTGCTTGTGTGATGGCACGTCCTACTACAATATGTGTTGAGCCATTTTCACGTGCAAAATCAGGAGTAGCGACTCTTTTTTGGTCATGTGTGTCGCCTGAAGTCAGTCGAATGCCTGGTGTCACCTTTAAAAAAGATTGCCCGCAAGCTTCTTCAATTTTTTTAGCCTCTAGGACAGAACAAACAACCCCATCTAAGCCTGCTTGTTGAGCCTTCTGAGCGTAATGCAGTACAGATTCTTCTAATGATACTTGTATGAGTTGGTCACTTTGCATACTTTCTTCATCTGTAGATGTTAATTGTGTCACTGCAATCAAGCGTGGACGTTCTTTACCCGCCACAGTACCTTCTTCTAAGCCTTGTAGCGCTGCTTTCATCATCTCTACGCCACCTGCAGCATGAACATTGACTAAATCTACATCATAAGAAGCCAACACTTTCATTGCAGAACGCACTGTATTTGGAATGTCATGGAGTTTTAAATCAAGAAAGATTCCGTAGCCTAACTCTTTTAATGTTGTGAGGATTTGAGGCCCTTCTTTATAAAACAGTTCCATGCCTACTTTTACATTCGCTTGTCCTTGAAACGGTTCTAAAAATGCAAGAGCTTCCTCACCTGTTGGGAAATCTAGTGCAATAAAAGGTCCTTTTTGCATTAGTCATGACTCCTTCCAATCAATTCCGAAATATGTTGTACTCCTAATTCATCCAGTTTTCGTTCTAATTCTCCAATGATTGTTGGACAAACAAAAGGATCGACGAAGTTTGCTGTACCTACAGCAACAGCACTCGCTCCAGCACTCATAAAGTCAATCACGTCCTGAGCATTTGAAACGCCACCCATTCCAATAATCGGTAAATCTGTCGCTTGACTCACCTCATAAACCATACGGATAGCAACTGGTTTGACGGCTGGTCCTGAAAGACCTCCTGTTTTGTTTGCAATAATTGGCTTCCCTGTCTTCTCGTCCAATCTCATCCCTACTAAAGTGTTGATCATAGTAATCCCATCAGCACCACCTGCTTCCACAGCTTTAGCCATTTCCACAATGTTTGTAACGTTTGGAGATAGTTTCACATAGACAGGCACTTGGCTTACCGCTTTAACAGCTGCAGTTAATTCTTTTGCCGTTTGTGGATCTGTTCCGAACTGGATTCCGCCACATTTTACATTTGGGCAAGATATATTTAATTCAAGTGCATGGACATTTGGAGCGGTTGATATTTTTCTTGCCACTTCTACATAATCCGCTGTCTCGCTTCCTGCTACGTTTGCAATAATTGGCACATCAAAACGCTCTAACCATGGTAATTCTTCTGTCATTACTTTTTCTAAACCAGGGTTTTGCAATCCAATTGCATTCAACATCCCGGAAGCTGTCTCTGCCACACGTGGTGTTGGATTACCATATCTAGTTTCTTCTGTTGTCGCTTTAATCATAATGGCACCTAGCTGAGATAAGTCATAGAGGTTGCCAAACTCTTTTCCAAAGCCGAAGCATCCTGAAGCAGGCATGATTGGATTTTTTAAAGAAAGCCCTGGTAATTCCATCGCTAAACGACTCATATCGACACAACCCCCGCTTCAAATACTGGACCGTCTGAACAAATTTTTATATAGCCCTTACCTGATTGATCTTTCGTTTCTTTCACACAAGCAAAACATGCACCGATTCCGCAACCCATACGTTCTTCGAAAGAAATGAATCCTTTTTTATGTGTATACGTGTCTTGAACTGCTTTTAACATCGGCATAGGTCCACATGAATAAAATGTGTTGAAGTCGTCACCTAATTCTTCCATAATGGCAGTCACAAATCCTTGTATCCCTTTCGAACCATCGACAGTTGCGATATGCGTGTCTCCCAATGCTCGAAACTCTTCTTCATAGAACACAACTTCGTCTGTTTCAAACCCAAGAATATGAACAACTTCGACTCCTTTTGCAACCAACTGGCGAGATAACTCATAAAGTGGGGGTACACCAATTCCTCCCCCAATTAAATAAGCTTTCTCTTTTGGTGCTGTTGCTTCAATTGGGAAGCCATTGCCAAGAGGACCTAAAATGTTGACTGAATCGCCAACAACACGTTGTGATAGCACCGTTGTTCCATGTCCATCTGCACGATAGAGAAGTGTCATTTGTTTTTTCTCTTGATCGACTTTAGCAATTGAAATCGGACGACGTAATAAAGGATCCATTGACGGACTTACTCGAACATGTACGAACTGGCCAGGAGAGTCGATATGATCGACCAACTCTCCTTGAACGACTAGTTCATAAATAGAACGCGCAATTTGTTGATGGCTTATAATTTCCATCTCACATTGTGTAATCATGCTTGTCCTCCTTGTTTTGGCATCGCTTCTGTTTCAAATGTCATGGATTCAATTACGCGTAAAGTTGCGTCTGCTGTATCCATTGAAGTGAGACAAGGGATACCATTCTCAACAGATTCTCGACGAATTCTAAAGCCATCTCTCTCTGGTTGTTTTCCTTTCGTTAAAGTATTGATAACGAGTTGTACTTCACCATTTTGAATGACATCGAGAAGCGTTCGGCCTTCTTCACCAATTTTCGCGACAGTTTCTACGCGAATACCTTCTTTTGCTAACACATCCGCAGTTCCTTTTGTTGCTAAAATATGATAACCAATTGTATGGAAACGACGTGCTAATCCTAACATTTCTTCTTTATCTTTATCAGAAACAGTCATCAATACAGAACCATACTCACTAATTTCCATTCCTGAAGCGACTAATCCTTTATATAATGCTTTCTCTAACGTACGGTCTTTCCCCATGACTTCACCTGTAGATTTCATCTCTGGTCCTAATGTGATGTCTACTCGACGTAGTTTTGCAAAAGAGAAGACGGGCACTTTTACAAAGACACCAGGTACAATTGGCGCTAAGCCTGTTGAGTAACCTTGCTCTACGATTGATTGGCCTAGAATAGCTTTTGTTGCTACATTTGCCATTGGAATATTTGTAATTTTACTCAAAAATGGTACCGTACGACTTGAACGTGGGTTGACTTCAATTACATAGACTTCTCCTTTTGAAATTACAAATTGAATATTGAGTAGTCCTCTAATTTTTAACCCTAATGCTAATCGTGTTGTATAATCCGTAATCGTCTCAATCAATTGTTGCGATAGATTTTGTGGAGGGTAAACTGAAATCGAGTCACCAGAGTGAACTCCAGCACGTTCGATATGCTCCATAATCCCTGGGATTAATACATGTTCCCCGTCACAAATTGCGTCTACTTCAATCTCTGTTCCAGTTAAGTATCGATCAATGAGAACAGGATGCTCAGGGCTTGCTTTTACTGCATGTTTCATATAGTGAAGTAATTCTTCTTCTGCATAAACGATTTCCATCGCACGTCCACCTAATACGTATGAAGGTCTGACGAGCACAGGATAACCAATTTCAGTAGCAATGGCTACAGCTTCTTCAACACTCATCGCTGTTTTCCCTAGAGGTTGCGGGATATCAATCTCGTGTAATGCAGCTTCGAACTTATCACGGTTTTCAGCACGATCAATATCTTCTAATGCTGTTCCGATAATAGTGACCCCACGTGCTTCTAATTCAGCAGCCAGGTTGATTGCCGTTTGACCACCAAATTGAACAACTACTCCTTCAGGTTGCTCCAACTCAATAATATGCATAACATCTTCTACTGTTAACGGTTCAAAATAAAGCTTGTCTGAAATAGAGAAGTCAGTCGAGACTGTTTCAGGGTTATTATTAATAATAATTGCTTCATAACCAGCTTGTTGAATAGCCCAGACAGAGTGAACTGTCGCATAGTCAAATTCAACCCCTTGACCAATTCGAATCGGTCCTGAACCAAGCACAATGATGCTCTTTTTATCAGTACGGATTGATTCATTTTCTTTTTCATATGTCCCGTAGAAATAAGGTGTTTGAGACGCATATTCTCCCGCACAAGTATCTACTTTTTTATACACTGGGAACATTTGACGTTCTTTTCTCCAATAGTAGACTGTTCGTTCATCAGAAGACCAAAGTTTAGCCAATGTGACATCAGAGAAGCCCATTCTTTTTGCTTCATAGGCAACCGTTTCATCAAATGGATGAGCAGCAATAGTTTGTTCAAATTGAACAATTTTTTCGAATTTACGTAAGAAATGAAGATCAATCATGCTCCAGTCATGCAATGTTTCGATCGTCACACCACGGCGTAAAGCTTCTCCGATAAAGAAGAGTCTTTCATCTCCCGCCCGACGGATACGTTGTTCAATCCATTCATCCGTCATTTCAGCGCCACCTTCAAGTGACAAATCAAATTGGCCTGTTTCTAATGAGCGGACAGCCTTTTGAATAGATTCTTCAAAGGTACGTCCGATTGCCATCACTTCTCCAGTTGCTTTCATTTGAGTACCTAAATTACGTTTAGCAGACTCAAACTTATCAAATGGCCAACGTGGAATTTTAGTGACAACATAGTCTAAAGCAGGTTCAAAGCAAGCATAAGTCGTTCCTGTGACTGGGTTTAACATTTCATCTAGTGTTAAACCAACTGCGATTTTTGCTGCTAATTTAGCAATCGGATACCCCGTTGCTTTTGAAGCCAATGCAGAAGAACGAGAAACACGTGGGTTCACTTCGATGATGTAGTAGTCGAAACTATGTGGATCTAACGCCATTTGAACGTTACATCCTCCTTCAATGCCTAATGCGCGAATAATTTTTAACGACACATTACGTAGCATTTGATATTCACGATCGGTCATTGTCTGACTAGGTGCAGCAACGATTGAATCACCTGTATGAATACCTACAGCATCAACGTTTTCCATATTACAAACAACAATTGCGTTGTCTGCAGAATCTCTCATCACTTCGTACTCAATTTCCTTAAAGCCTGCAATCGATTTTTCAAGTAAACATTGTGTAACAGGACTATATTTCAATCCGCTCGTTACGAACTCATCTAAATCTGCATCGTTATAACAAATACCGCCACCTGTTCCACCTAAAGTAAATGCTGGACGGACGATAACTGGATAACCAATTTTTTCTACGAAAGCATAAGCTTCATCTAAATTATGAATAATGTCAGATTCTGGTACTGGTTCGCCGAGTTCGTTCATTAGATTTCTAAATAAATCACGATCTTCCGCTTGGTGGATAGCATCTAATTTCGTCCCTAAAATTTCAACGTCGAGCTCTTTCAAAATGCCTGAATTTTCGAGTTCAATCGCCATATTTAAACCTGTTTGGCCACCTAATGTCGGTAGGAGTGCATCTGGACGTTCTTTACGGATAATGCGACTCACAAAATCTAAAGTGATTGGCTCAATATATACTTTGTCTGCAATCTCAGTGTCCGTCATAATCGTAGCAGGGTTCGAGTTGATGAGAATTACACGGTATCCTTCTTCTTTCAAAGAAACACAAGCTTGCGTACCCGCATAATCAAATTCTGCTGCTTGACCAATGACAATCGGTCCTGAACCTATGACTAAAATAGTCTCAATATCTTTACGTTTAGGCATTTTGTTTCCCCTCTCTTCTTACCTTTTTAATTAAACGAATAAAGTCACCAAAAGTTGTCACTGCATCTACTGGTCCTGGTGCTCCTTCTAGATGAAATTGAACAGAAAAGAAATTCTTTTCTTCATGTTTTAATCCTTGAACAGACTCATCGTTCAGTGCATAGTGTGTCAATTCTAAACCCGTTCCTACTAAAGAAGATGGGTCTACTTGATACCCGTGAGATTGAGAGGTTAAATCTGTTCGATTTGTCGCAATGTTTTTTACAGGAATGTTTACCCCGTATCGACCATGTTTCATTTTCTCTACTTTTGCACCACTTGCAAGTGCTAATAACTGATGACCTAAGCCAATTCCAAACATCGGGTAATGACCGATTAATTCTTTTACTGTGTCAATTTGCTCGCTTAAATCATTTGGATTGCCTGGTCCGTTGGATAGTAAAATTCCATCTGGGAATAAAGCTTGAATGGTTTCACTTTTTGTATCGTGTGGAACAACTACCACATCGCAATCTCTACGATTTAATTCTTTTAAAATACTGTGTTTCATTCCATAATCTATCAAGACAACTCGCTCACCTAATCCAGGACTTGGATAAGATTTTTGAGTAGATACTTTAGAAACTAAGTCTTTTTCTAATGTAGCTTGACGAACAAACGCAACCACTTCTTCTGTGTTGATTTCTTCACCTTCTGCAGTTAAATAACCTTTCATTGATCCTTCTTCTCGCAATTCTAAAGTCAGTTGACGTGTATCAATCCCTTCAATTCCAGGGATATTTTTTAACGTTAAATAATTGCCTAATGACATCCCACTTCTAAAGTTAGAAGGTTCATCACAATATTCTCTTACTACAATTCCATGAATAGCAGGTTCGATTGATTCATTATCATCACGATTAATGCCATAATTCCCTACTGATGGATAAGTCATTACTACGATTGCTCCTGCAGCAGAAGGATTCGTGATGATTTCTTGATAACCAGTCATCCCCGTTGTAAAGATAACTTCTCCCAAACTTTCGTTAGATGCACCAAAGGCTTTTCCTTCATAAATCGAACCATTCTCTAAGACTAAATATCGTTTTGCCATTATTTTTCCTCCCAAACTACTTGTCCGTTAAAGACAGTTAATACTGGCCAACCTGTTACTTCCCAACCATCAAATGGTGTATTCTTTCCCTTTGATACGAATGTTGAGCGATCAATTGTTGAAGTTTGTTTCAAATCTAGTAATGTTAAATCTGCTGGACTGCCTACTTGAAGTTGCCCATAAGGCAAATTAAACACTTCCGCTGGTTTAGCAGTTAGATAGCTTAATAATTGCTCGATTGTCCAACGTCCTGTTTGCACAAATTGTGTATATAATAACGGGAATGCTGTTTCAAACCCGGTGATTCCAAATGGTGCGGTTTCAAAACCTACTGCCTTTTCATCTGCTGTATGTGGCGCATGATCAGTTGCAATAAAGTCAATCGTTCCATCTTCTAACGCTTCAATTAGTGCTTGACGGTCTGCCTCTGCTCGTAATGGAGGATTCATTTTCCAATCTGCATCGTTAGAAGTAATTGCATCTTCTGTCAAGATTAAATGGTGAGGTGTTACTTCGGCAGTCACATGAATACCCGCAGCTTTTGCCTCTCGAATCGCACGAACAGATTCTTTCGTACTCACATGACACACATGGTAGTGAGCACCAGCTGCTTCAGCTAATAGGACATCACGAGCAATTTGAACAGCTTCACAAATCGAAGGTATACCAGGTAAACCTAATTCTTCACTTTTAGCACCTTCATGCATACAGCCACCGTAGATTAAAGAATTATCTTCACAGTGTGCTACAACTGCCATATCTAATTTAGCTGCTTGTTGCATCGCTTCATACATCATCCCTGCGCTCTGCACTCCTACACCATCGTCAGTAAATGCGAAGGCACCATGTGCTTTTAATTCTTCGAAGTTAGTCAATTCTTTTCCTGCTTCTCGAATTGTAATTGAAGCATAAGGAAGAACTCGAATACGAGCATTGTCTTTTATTAAACCATTCACATGTTCAATGTTTTCGATGGTATCTGGAACAGGGCGCGTATTTGGCATAGCACAAATTGTTGTGTAACCACCCTTTGCTGCTGCATGTGTTCCTGTAGCAATCGTTTCTTTATGCTCTCCTCCAGGTTCACGTAAATGAACATGCACATCAATAAAACCAGGAGAGAGTAATTTGCCTTTTCCATCGATTACTCGTTCTGCCTCAACAGACAATGCTTGTCCAATCGCTTCAATTTTTCCGTCTTTCACAAAAACTTCTGCTGTTACACACTCATTGCCCGTTGTCACTAATTGAATGTTTTTAAATAAAATGCTCATTTTCCATTCCTCCCTAAAATTGTATGTAAAATTGCAGCACGAACAAATACACCGTTCGATACTTGCGTGAAAATCCGAGACTGTTCATGTTCTACTAATTCATCTGCTATCTCTACCCCTCTATTAACAGGTGCAGGATGCATAATAATCGCTTCTTTCTTCAAGCGTTTAACTCTTTCAAGAGTTAAGCCAAATTGCTGATGATAAGCTTCTTTAGAAAATGACTGACTAGTTGAATGCCTTTCATGTTGTACTCTTAATAACATCATAACATCAGTTGTCTCAATAAAATCGTCTAGTTGTGATGAACTTTCAAAATTTCCAGACCACTCTGATGGACAAACAAATTGTACATTTGCACCTAAACGAGAAAGAGCATCTGCGTTTGATTTAGCAACACGACTATGAGCAATATCTCCAGCAATTGTAATATGTAAATGTTCGAACCTGCCGAACTCTTCATAAATTGTAAAGAGATCTAGTAAAGATTGTGAAGGATGTTGTCCAGAACCATCTCCTCCATTAATAATCGGAATCTTTACTTTCTCCACTAGCTCTTCGTAGTAATGATCCTCAGGATGACGGATGACAAGTGCATCAAAACCAATTGCCTCTAAAGTTTTAACCGTGTCATACAACGTTTCTCCTTTTTGTGTACTCGAATGGTCCGCATCGAATGGAATCGTTTCAATCCCAAGTCTCTTTTCAGCCATTTCAAAACTGAGCTTCGTTCGTGTACTATTTTCAAAAAATAAATTACTCATTACATATTGCTGAGACAATTGAGGTATCCCGTTCCTTTTAAATGATGAGGCCTGTTCAATGATGTGCATCATTTGCTCAACAGATAAATTTTTCATAGAAGTTAAATGTTGCAAGTTCATCTCTCCTTCGTTCGTTAAAATAAAAGCCCCTTCTTATAAAAAGGCATAAGAAGGGGCAAGAGCTTTATACGAAGCTCTCGAAAGTAAAGTCCCTTCTTTAATTCTCTGATTAAAGTTAAAAGGTCTATTATTCGATTGTATGTTCTTTCACACGGCCTGGTAAGATTAAATTGAGTAATACACCCACAATTGCAGCTAGAGCCATTCCGCCTAATTCAATTCGAATGTCAATGAAAGGAATAATAAATTTAAGTGTAGCACCACCTACACCTACGACAAGGATAACGGATGCAATCACTAAATTTCGTTGTTGATCGAAATCAATTTGATGCTCTACCAACATTCTTAAACCTGCAGCAGCAATCATTCCGAATAACAAGATAGAAACGCCGCCTAGCACAGCTGTTGGTATCGTACTAATTAATGCCATTGCCTTCCCTACGAATGAGAATATCACTGCAAAGAAAGCCGCTCCTAAAATAACATAAACACTGTAGACTCTTGTCATTGCTAATACACCAATGTTTTCCCCATAAGTTGTTTTCGGTGGTCCTCCCACTAAACCACTGATTAGTGTTCCTAAGCCGTCCCCTAAAAGAGAACGATGTAATCCAGGTTCCTCAATGAAGTTTTTTCCGACAACTCTTCCTAGTACTAATTGGTGGCCAATATGTTCAGAGACTGTAACAATAATAACCGGCACAAGAAGTGTTAATATTTCAGGTGTAATCACAAAATCGTAATGAATTCCAGGAATATAGAAGTCTGGTATTTGGAACCAAGCCGCTTCTTTCACAGCTGTAAAATCGACAATTCCAATAAAGAACGCATAAATATAACCGACTACAATGCCCATAATAACAGGCATTAAACTGATCAACCCTTTGAAAAACATCAAGACAATCACTGCAGTTAACAGAGTAACTGCTGCTGCTGAGAAATGCAGGAGACTATATGCTTCTCCAACCTGTACACCTGCGTTATCAAATACTGGAATCATACTTGCCATATTAATTGCAGTTGGAGCAAGTCCAAGTCCAATGACAACAATGACAGGTCCGACTACAATCGGTGGCAAAACATTCATTATCCAACGATGGCCTGTTTTCCAAATAATTAAAGAAATAATCGCATAAGCAAAAGATACAAAAATAATACCAACCATCGTGCCGCCCACTCCACCGATTTCAATGGCATGCAGCATTGGAGCAATAAATGCAAAGCTTGACCCTAGATAAGCAGGTACTTGAAATCGAGTGACTGCAATAAATATAAAAGTTGCTAATCCACTCGTCAGTAATGCCATTGCTGGGCTTAATCCCACTAATGTAGGTACGAGTATCGTTGCACCAAACATTGCAAACATATGTTGCATACTTAGTACAAGCCATTTTAATGCATCTGGTTTTTCATGAACATCTAATACTTTTTGTCCCATATTGTCCCCCTAATTGTCCTACTTATGAATCGTAACACTGTTTTCATCATCTTCTTCAATCATTTTAACTACGACTCTTTCTTCACTTGAAGTCGGAATATTTTTCCCTACGTAATCTGGACGAATCGGTAATTCGCGATGACCTCGATCCACAAGCACTGCCAGCTGGATTTGAGAAGGTCTTCCTTGATCAATTAATGCGTCCATCGCTGCTCTTACAGTTCTACCTGTAAACAAAACATCATCGACAATGATTACAATTTTATTTTCAATAGGTGCTTCAATATTTGAAAGTTTAACATCTGACGCATCTGATAATTCTTTTTGATCGATATCGTCTCTGTAGAATGTAATATCAAGTTCTCCTGTTGGAACTATCGTGTGTTCAATGCTTTCGATACGTTCTGCTAATCGGTTAGCGAGATAAACACCTCTCGTCTTTATTCCGACGAGTACACAACGCTCGACTCCTTTGTTACGTTCAATAATTTCATGAGCAATTCTAGTCAATGCACGGTGAATGGCTGCATCATCTAATATAGTTGCTTGGACAGACATGATTTCCCTCCTTTTTTCAATAAAAAAACCTTCTCCAGTCCGGAAAAGGTAGGTTAAAGTACACAAAAAGACAGACGTCTCCTTATGACTCATTCGCAACCTTTTAAGCCTCTCTGGACTTTCTTTAAAGGTACATATTCAATTGTTCTTAATTATACAGTAAACAAATCTTTTGTCAATTTGTTTCTGCTCTTAATTGTTGTAATACTTCTTGAAAATCTGCTGGCACTTCTTGACTATATTCTATATATTCACCTGTCGATGGATGAATTAGACCTAGCGTACGAGCATGAAGCAATTGTCCATCATGTTCAAGTGTTTTGCGTGGGCCATAAACTGGGTCTGCAGCAATTGGATGCCCTATATATTTCATATGCACACGAATTTGGTGAGTCCTTCCTGTTTCTAACTGGCACTCTACTAAGGTAAAACGATCTCCAAAATGTTCAAGCACTCTGAAATGAGTAATAGCTTCTTTACCATTTCCTACAACATCCATACTTTGACGATCTTTTGGATTTCTACCGATAGGTGCTTCAATGGTTCCTTTTTCATGTGGAATACGGCCGTGAACGACTGCAATGTATTTTCGTGTCACTGTACGTTCAACTAATTGATTTACTAAATCGATATGACTGCTATCATTTTTAGCAACGACTAAAAGTCCAGATGTATCTTTATCTAAACGGTGAACAATTCCTGGTCTCAATACACCGTTAATTCCCGATAAATCTTTCACTTGATGCATGAGTCCGTTAACCAAAGTTCCACTTGCGTGACCAGCTGATGGATGGACCACCATTCCACTTGGTTTATTCACAATCACTAGATCTTTGTCTTCATAAATAATCTCTAATTGTAAATCTTCTGCAACCACATCCAACTCTACAGGTTCAGGAATTTGAATCGTGATAACATCGCCTTCTGCCACTTTATAATTAGATTTGACTTGTTGGTTGTTCACAAGCAAATCTCCTTCTTTAATCCATTGTTGGACTTGCGTACGTGACCAATCGGGTTGTCTACTTGGAACAACTTTATCCAAACGACTATTTTTCTCTTCTGCAGTAATAATAAACTGTTCCATTATTGTTCCACCTTTTGTTTTTCTTTTTTTACATCAATGAGCATTTGAACAATTAGTAAGATTACTCCAATTGTTAATGCAGCATCTGCAATATTAAATATCGGAAAATCATAATCCATTACTGGAATCCAGACACTAATAAAATCTACAACTTCTTGATACAGTACACGGTCTATAAAATTGCCAACTGCACCGCCCAGTATTAACATAATGGCAATCCCTTCAACTACTTTATGCTTTGCTTCCTTTTGGAAATAGTAAATCAAACCGGCTACTACAAAAAGTGTAATGATATAAAAGAAAGTCATTTTTCCTTCTAGCATTCCCCAAGCTGCTCCACTATTACGGTGTGAATAAATAGATAAATAACCTGGAATTAATTCAATTTTGTCTCCAATATCCATCGTTTTGATCACTTGTAATTTCGTAAGTTGATCAATTATAATCACCAATAATGCGATTCCATAATAAATCATGTCACTCTCCGCCTTTTTCTGAAAACAATCTTGTTACAGTATAACAAAAAAAAACCATTTAGACACTTGTTTCCTTCGAGTGTTTAAATAAAAAAAGGGCTACATCAGACAACTTAAGTGAAGAATTTTAATCTATCAAGATGAAGTGGTATGAATGTTATTTAAAATGCTAGAGTAAATGGCTTTTTAAACAGATTTTGTGATGTTTAATTCCCATCGTCTTGCATTCCGTTCCAAATATGAAGGCATAACTTCAGCACACATCATCCTGCTAGTTACAGCTAATTGTGGTTGGCTTTTCTTTCAATGGAGGGCTACTGATTACACAATAAAATAAAAAAACGTTAGCGAAATTCCATCACCTTCTCCAATAATCGAGAGAAGGTGATTTTCTTTCACCAACGTTATCCATTATAAACTCTCAATCAGCACTTGTTCTTCTCAAAATCAGACCAAATGATTGAACGATTAAGACAATGTTTCTACAACTGTTGCACAACGTACACAGATGTCTTCAAAGCCTTCTTTTGCTCCTACATCTGTTTTAACTTGCCAGCAACGATTACATTTTTCACCTTCTGCAGGCGTAACTTGAACTTTCACTTGTTGATACTCTTTTGTTAAAGCATCCCAAGGTTGTAATTCAAAAGCAGATACAATAAAGAATTGGGCAAAGTCAATGTCAGTAGCTTCTAATAAGCTAGCATCTTCTTTACATGCAACTGTTACTTTTGCTTCAAGTGATTTTCCAATTACTTTTTCATTACGTGCTTCTTCTAACGCTTTTAACACATCATCACGAACAGCTAACAATTGTTCGAAACGTTCAATCAATGCTTTACCTTGCTCACTGAAATCTTCTACTTCTGGCATATCTGTTAACTGAACACTGATTACCTGTTCGTTTTCGTAAGATAAGTGCGACCACATTTCTTCTGAAGTATGCGGTAAAATCGGTGCAAGTAGTTTCACAAGTGCAACCAATGTGTCATACATTACAGTCTGCATTGCACGACGGTGTAATGAATCTTGTCCATCCACATAAACCACATCTTTTGCAATGTCCAAGTAGAACGAACTGAGTTCATTCGTCACAAAGTGATTCACAGTATGATAAACACTTGCAAAGTCATATGCTTCATAAGCTTTTTTACTCTCAGCAATCACTTCATGTAAACGCACAACCACATACTGATCTACCGGACGTAGCTCTGCATACGGCACACGATTAGTTGTTGGATTAAAATCACTGACATTCCCATGTAAAAAACGGAATGTATTTCTAATTTTTCGATAAACCTCAGATACTTGCTTAAAGTTTTCATCTGATACGCGTACGTCGGCTGTGTAGTCTACAGAAGATGCCCACATTCTTAAAATATCAGCACCCATTTGGTTCATCACTTTAACAGGGTCAATTGTATTTCCTAATGATTTACTCATTTTACGACCTTTATTATCTAAGGTGAACCCGTGACTTAAAATGCTCTTATAAGGTGCAATACCATTCATTGCTACACTTGTTGTCAGTGAAGAGTTGAACCAACCACGATACTGATCCGAGCCCTCTAAGTATAAGTCTGCTGGATACTGTAGTTCTTCACGTTCTACAAGGACACCTTGATGAGAAGAACCTGAATCAAACCAAACGTCCATAATGTCATCTTCTTTAGTGAATCGACCATTCGGGCTATTCGGGTGTGTAAAGCCTTCAGGTAATAAATCTTTTGCTTCACGTTCAAACCAAACATTTGAACCGTGCTCTCTGAATAATTGAGCGACATGTTCAATCGTTTCTGGTGTAATAATCGGCTCTTCATCCTCTGCATAGAACACAGGAATCGGAACTCCCCATGCACGTTGACGAGAAATAACCCAATCTCCACGGTCACGAACCATATTGTATAGACGTGTTTTACCCCATGTTGGTGTAAACGTCGTTTCTTCAACTGCTCCTAATAATTCATCGCGGAATGCATCAATCGAAGCAAACCATTGTGCTGTAGCACGGTACATCACAGGTTTCTTTGTACGCCAATCATGTGGGAATGAGTGTGTAATGAAATCCATATGTTCAAGATGACCGAGTTCGGTTAACTTTTCAGTAACTGCTTTGTTGGCATCTTCATAGAAGAGACCTTCAAATAATGGTGCTTCATCTGTCATAACACCACGTGCGTTGACAGGTGAAAGTACATCTAAACCATAATCACGTCCAATGTAGTAGTCATCTTCACCGTGTCCAGGTGCCGTGTGAACACAACCCGTTCCTGCATCTAAAGTGACGTGTTCACCAACCATTACGAGTGAATCACGCTCATAAATTGGATGTTTAGCTACGACGCGATCCAGCTGTTCCCCTTTGATTTCTTGCACAATTTCAACATCTGACCAACCTAATTGTTCTTGAACAGTCGCCAGTAACTCTTTAGCTAACAATAATTTTTTACCATTTACAGCCACTACAACATAGTCATACGCAGGATGAACAGAAATACCTAAGTTTGCTGGAATTGTCCAAGGCGTTGTTGTCCAAATTAGAAATTCTACATCCTCAGCAATTACACCTTTTCCGTCCTTTGTTGGGAAGCTAACAAAAATAGAAGGAGAACGCTTATCTTGGTACTCGATTTCTGCTTCTGCTAATGCTGACTCACTTGACGGAGACCAGTAAACAGGCTTCAATCCTTTATAGATATATCCTTTTTCAGCCATTTTACCAAATACTTTAATTTGGTGAGATTCAAACTCAGGTTGTAAAGTGATATATGGATTTTCCCAATCCCCTCTGACACCTAATCGTTTGGATTGATTACGTTGATTATCAATTTGTGTAAACGCATAGTCCGCACACATTTTACGATAATCCACAAGTGACATTTCTTTGCGTTTCACACCTTTGTTAGCTAATACTTGTTCAATCGGAAGACCATGTGTATCCCATCCAGGAACAAATGGTGCATCGAAGCCTGACATTGATTTATAGCGAACAATCATGTCTTTTAAAACACGGTTTAACGCATGACCCATATGCAAGTCACCATTCGCAAAGGGAGGTCCGTCATGCAAAATAAATTTAGGTAAACCTTTCGTACGTTCCTGTACTTTTTGATAAATATTTAATTCATTCCACTTCTCTTGAATGGCAGGTTCACGATTAGGCAAGTTCCCTCTCATCGGAAAATCTGTTTTTGGCATTAATAATGTGTCTTTATAGTCCATTTTTTTCTCTCCTTTATCAATAAAAAAACTCCGCCCCTGGAAAGGGACGAAGATATTCGCGTTACCACCCTAATTGTTTAAATAAGCATTTCGCTTACTTCAACCTCTTAGACACTTTAACGGCGTGTAACCGAAATTACTTACTCCATTCAGTAATTTAACTCAGAAGTGATTTTCCTAATGTGAGAATCGTTAAGCTTTCACTATCCTTAACTCGCTGGTGAGGTAACTCAATATTAGTACTCTCTTCCTCTTAGTTCATCTATTACTTTCAAATCATTATAAGGACTAGACTTTCCATTTGTCAAGTGACTTATTTAGATTCTATACTTTGAATATCTTCTACTGTTTCAACATTCTCAAAAGATTCATTCATCTCTAATACTTTATTCCAATCATCTGTTTTTAATAATTCCAATTGTGCTTCAACTAATAATTTTAAACGATTTCTGAACACTTTAGATTGTTTTTTCAAATCATCAATTTCTAAATTGATAGCTCTCGATTTGACTAATGCATCATTGACGATTCGATCTGCATTTTTCTCAGCTTCTTTGACAATTAATTTAGCTTCTTGTGTTGCATTTCTACGAACATCTTCTGCCGCTTCTTGAGCAACAACAATTGATTTTTGTAAGGTTTCTTCAAGAGTAGTATAACGCATCGCCTGTTCTTCTTTTTCAGAAAGGTCTTTTTTCAATTGTTTATTCTCATCGATTAATGTTTCAAAATCATGCATCACTTGTTCTAAAAATTCATTCACTTCATCTTCATCGTAACCTCTGAAGCCTTTATTGAATACTTTATTATGAATATCGATTGGAGTAATTGCCATTTTTCTCATCCTCCCCTATTTTAATTGACCGATTACACATCGGATATTATCTTTCTTTGTTGTACCTTCAATTCTCAAAATTTGAAACCTGCCGAAACCTCGAATGGATAATTGATCACCCACTTCAACAACTTCAGATTTCTGAGTATAGACCGTCCAGTTTAATTTAACCTTCTCACTCTCAATTAACTTGGATGCCCGTTGTCTTGATATATGTAAAATTTCTGACAAGAGTGTATCTAGTCTTAATGAGGAAACGAACAGTAACCGTTCTTCATAGTGCTCTATCCTTTTTAATTGTGTTTGCTCTATTTTTTCAGCTCTTACATTCGCTTTTCCTACTTCGGTAAACTGCATGGCAATAAAATCAGCGGTTTCAGCAGTAGCTGCAAATTGAATAACCTCATCTACAATCAAAATGTCACCAAATGTAGCACGTTCTAATCCAATTGCCATCAATCCACCTAGAACTTCTCGGTGTGTAAGTGTTACAAATTTCGTCGCATACCTTAATTGAAATAATTGAATTGAAAAATCATCTTGTATTACTTCATGGTATGACGGATAGATGAGTACTCTTTGATTTTCAGCCTCTTCAAATCCACCATAACTTGAGCAAGCAATCTCTTGTTGATTACAAATGGATTGTAAAATTGAACGTTCTCTTGGATTTAAAAAAGGAGTGAGCTTGGGTACATATTGATCTTCTACCTGTTGAATAAGATCATAGCATTCATCAATCCATTGCTGCTCATACGCTCGAAAATGCTGGTAAATATGTTCCATTGCTATCACTCCATTTTATAATAGACCAAATCGTATTGAAATTGAAAAAAGAATTTGCTTCAAACCAATCTGCACAAATGAAAGTGCTAAGATGGCAACGATTGGTGAAAAATCAATCATTCCAATCGGAGGAATAAATTTTCTAAACATACTGAGATAAGGATCGACTAGTTTTTCAATCCACTGTCCGAAAGCAGTTTCTCTTAAATTAGGTACCCAAGACATTAACACATAAGCAAGTACCATATAAAAATAAATTTGGAAAGCCAAATCGACTACTTTAATTACACCTATCATTGATCCACCTCATGATTCCACTCATTTGAACTTGTTATTTCTCCATCAATCGCTATATTTTCTGGTGTGCATAGAAAAATATCTGCCCCAATTCTTTGAATCGTTCCATTTAATGTGTAAACAGTTCCACTCAAAAAATCGATGATTCGTGCACCCTTATCGCGGTCAATTTTTTGTAAATTTACGATTACAGCTCTCTTTTTCATTAACTGATCTGAAATGTCTTGTACCTCTGAATAAACACGTGGTTCACATAGAAATACTTCTGCTGTTTTCTTCGCACTCTGTATACTCACTAGCTGTGCTTTTTGTTGATCTGATGCATGGACTTGTTCGTTTGTTTGCTTGACTTTTTTTGGATGCTCTACATTTTCATCGAACTCTTCATCGTCAATATAAAATAAACGTTCAAACTTTTTTTTCAAGCTCATATCAGATACCTCCTTCAATTCCCTACTAAAGCCGTTCCTACTCTTAAGTGAGTTGCTCCTTCTTCAATCGCAATTTCAAAATCATTACTCATCCCCATTGATAAATAATGACAAGGTGCATGCTTGAATTGTTGACTAGCAATCGTTTGTTGCAACTCTTTTAATTGTTTAAATACAGAACGGATAAATGTAGGTTTCGCTTCATAAGGAGCCATTGTCATTAAACCTACAATGACTACCTTTTTAAATTCACTTAACTGCTCAATAAATGGGATTACTTCATCCACCATTAAGCCAGATTTAGATGCTTCTTCTGAAATATTCACTTGGATAAAACATTCAATAGGATGATCCGCTCGTTTCTCTATTTGCTTCGCGACAGATAACGACTGAAGAGAATGAATAGTAGAGACGATAGGCACGATATCTTTTATTTTTCGACTTTGAACGTTACCTATGAAATGCCAATCCACTTTTGAATCTTTCATACTTTCATACTTATCAACCAGTTGAAAATCTCGGTTTTCACCTAAATGGGTATACCCATGTTCAATGATTTGTTGTGTTCGTTGGACATCAATTGATTTAGTAACAGCAATTACAGTAAGCTCTTCACGTTTTCTACCACTCTTTTGACAGGCATTGAGTATTCTTTCTTCAATAGAATGGATTCTACTTTGTAATGCTTGTTGTTCACTCATTGTGTTCACCTTTTCTAACGATTTCTTATTGACGACGACGCTGGCGGTTTCTTAAAAACGCTGGAATATCCAAGTCATCTGATTGACTATCCGTTGATTCTTGTGCAGCAGGTTGACTTGCATTAGTTGACGTACTTGACGGTGTCACTGGACGAGTTTGCTCTGCTGGACGTGATTGTGGTTTTACATAATTTTGACTAGGTGCTATTTTTTGGTTCGTTTCCGTATTGAAATCTGTCGCAATAACAGTCACAATAATTTCATCTTGAAGCTCATCATTAATGACTGAACCAAAAATTAAATTCACTTCAGGATCTGATGCATCGGAAACAATTTGAGCCGCTTCTTGTACTTCAAATAATCCTAAACTTGAACCACCTGTAATATTCATTAATACACCTCTTGCTCCATCAATCGATGTTTCAAGGAGTGGACTTGAAATTGCTTTTTTCGCTGCTTCTGTTGCACGATTTTCACCCGTAGCCATTCCTATTCCCATTAGTGCAGAACCCTTGTCAGACATAATTGTTTTAACGTCCGCAAAGTCGAGGTTAATCAACCCTGGAACAGCAATTAAGTCTGAAATACCTTGTACCCCTTGACGTAGTACATTATCTGCTTCTCTAAATGCTTCAAGCATAGGTGTGTTTTTATCAACGATTTCTAATAATTTATCATTTGGAATGACAATCAGTGTATCCACAGCATCTTTCAGTTCGGAAATCCCTCCGGTTGCGTGAGAAGAGCGTTTCATTCCTTCAAATTTAAATGGACGTGTTACAACACCTACAGTAAGTGCTCCAAGTTCTTTGGCGATTTTAGCAATAACTGGAGCTGCACCTGTTCCTGTTCCGCCACCCATCCCTGCGGTAACGAAAACCATGTCTGCTCCTTTTAAAGCCTCTTCCAATTGTTCACGACTTTCTTCTGCTGCTTTTTTACCTACTTCAGGGTTTGCACCTGCTCCAAGCCCACGCGTAAGTTTACCACCAATTTGAAGCTTGACTTCCGCTTGTGATAAGTTCAGTGCTTGCGCATCAGTATTTACAGAAATAAAGTCAACACCTTGCACACCGTATTCAATCATACGGTTAACTGCGTTGTTACCACCGCCACCTACACCTATTACTTTAATCTTAGCTAGTGCATCATCTACCATATCAAATTCCAACATGTTTACATCCTCCTAAGCTCCATCAAAATTAATCCAAAAATGAATTGAATATTTTCTTTGTTTTCTCTAAAAGACTTTCCTTTGGCTTTTTCTCTTTTTTGGGCTCGACTGTTGTGGCTTGCTGTTCTTGATGTCCTGCAACAGGTGCCTGAGAATAAATCATTTCGTCCGACACACGATTAAAAAATAAATCTTCTTCTGATGCATAGTGAATGAGACCAAGTGCTGTTGAATACATAGGTTCTCTTACACCGATTTCAGTGGGAATATGAATTCTCACTCTCGTTTGAAATACTTCTTTTGTATGTTGAAGTAAGCCATTTAATTGCGCAGTACCACCTGTAAAGATAATCCCGCCATTTAAATCTCTTACACTCAAATTGAACAATTCATCCATAATTAATTCATACAATTCTTCCATACGAGCACTAATAATTTCAGCTAAAAACTTTTGACTGTAAGATTCAACAACATCTGAACCAATAATTTTTACATCAAAGGTTTCATCTGAAGCTTCGTCCACAAAAGTATGTCCATATTCAACCTTCAAACGCTTTGCTTCTTCCATCGAAGTTTTTAATATAATGGAAATATCTTTCGTTATATTGTCACCACCAACTGGAATGACACGGCTACCCATTAAACGGCCATACTCATAATAGGAAACTGTAGTTGTTCCTCCACCGATGTCTACAATAGCTGATGAACGCTCTTTTTCATCATTCGTCAAAACATAATTTCCTGTCACTAAAGGTTGAGCATACATTTCGCGAATTTCAATGCCGGCGTTGTTTACGCATCTCACTAAATTGTGTACCAATGTTCTTGGAGATGTGATGACTTTACCTTTCACCTCTAAGCGTCTACCAATCATCCCTCGTGGATCAGTAATTTCATCATACTCATCTACTATATATTCTTCGCCAAGTACATTCATTAATTCTCTATCTTTTCCAATAGATGCAAGCGCTGCCGAATCTAGCACACGATTCAACTCTGCGTCTGTAATTTCACCCTCTTCACTATTCACTGCAACTACACCATTTGTTAATAATAATTGCAAGTCAATTGCAGGGACTCCTAAAATAACATCTGGAACTTTTTCATTCGTCACGCGCTCTAAATGTTCTACTGCTTGCTTAATAGATTGCACAGTAGCATCCATATCGACAATGACTCCTTTTTTCATTCCTTTTGTAGGGACTTCACCTACACCAATAATGTGAGACTCATCCTTATGTACTTGGCCCATCAAAATTTTTACCGAAGAGGTTCCAACATCTAGCGCCACATATTTATTTGATTCACTCATCTCTTTTGCCTCCTCTTAGATACCCTTGTTTCCATTCTATTGTATTTTTGTAGTGATGTCTAAACATTCTCATCATTTGCTTCGATTTTCTCCTTTATTTCTGATTTTTTTCGATTTTCACTCCATTCAGACCACCGCGTTAACAAAATACGTCGAATGATTGCAATGTTTTGGAATAATCGAACGCCAAAGGCAAATACAGCAGCTAAATATAAATCGACACCTAAGTTGACTCCTAAAAAGGCCAATCCAGCAGCAAGTATAATGTTAAAGAAAAAACCAGAGATGAATACTTTATCATCGTATAATTGTTGTAAATGCGCACGAATCCCACCAAACAATGTATCTAATGCCGCGAGTACAGCAATTGATAAGTAATTACTGTAGATAGAGGGGATTTGAATGTCTGATAATAAGCCTAAAGAAATTCCTACGATCAATGCCAGTAATGGTAGTAACATTTATCCCTCTCCCTTTTCACGTTCTTTTAAATAATTTGTGTCTAATGGTTTCGTCCAATTTGATAATTGGATTTGCTCACTCACCTCATGAATGTCAATCACTAAGTTATCTAAATAGAAATCATCTCTTAGAGAGGATGATTGAATGTAACTAGATAGACGATGGGCTTCTTCAAGATTTTCAGTAATGATTTTAATCATAAATGGTGGATTAGAGACATTTAAGCCGTTGACTGTCGTAATCCCATTAATGTCTCTTATTGGACTTAATGTTGAAAATCTCTTGCCGTCAATTTCGATTTGCAACTTTTCGAATCGATTGATTTCATTAATGAAACGAGTCAACAAATCAGAAGGTATCGTTTCTATTGGAATGCCGAATGCTACACTTTCTGGAGACGGCTTAATTTCCAATACTAAGCCAGGACCCTCAACAGCAAGAAAGCCAGCTTGTTCTTTCAGTTGATTGACCGTACTTTTTAACACTTGTTCAGGATCACTTTCTGCTTCCGCTTCATATTGCTTCAATGTATGGTTCATTTGTCTAATTTCTTCATGTAGGCGAGATTGAATATTTTTTTGTTTAGCTAACTCATTACGGATGGCCCAATTATCTCTCGTATCTCTTTCATCCTGCCCATGATTGATTGAGTTGTATTGAATGGCTAACATAAAGCCCACAAAAAAAATAATAAGCAGTAAAGGGATACTGATTCTTTTTTTCATCATCAACACTACCCTTCTGAATGGATTGCAGGTAAATAAATTTCCTTAACGGGTTCAATTTGGACAACGATATGATCTTGCTCTAGCCAATCCACAATGCCACCTTTTAATTGCAAGGCACTCGTTAATACTTCTTGGTTACCTACTGCTTCAATGATAAATGGTTCTGGAAAGGTTTTCCCATCAATTGTAATGACAGGACCTGTGCACTTGATAGAGGAGCTTGCGTCTATACGCTGACCGTTAATGGCTAGTCCTTCAGCGCCTGCTATTTTCAATTCATTCACTACATGTAACACATGGCTTTCATGAACGATGTAATCATTTGGATTCTGCGTTTTTGGATCATAGACAGCATCTTTCAACGTGACTTTAATTCCTTCACCTACGGCAGGAATTATACCTAGCGAGAGACGAAGTTGTTGGAGTTCTTTTAAGAGTCTTTCATGTTTTTCTTCGCCGTCTTCCCAACTTTTTTCAAAATCCCTTACCTCTTTCAATTTCCCATCTAATTCATCATTTAACTCTTTATTTCTCTCTTGCAGTCGGATTAACTCTTCTCGATATTGCTCTTCTCTCAGGTAAGCGAGGGGTTGGAATTGGTCATTTTTATTGTGCACACCTAAAGTTTTATAAGAAAATGCAAAAATAAAACCTAACACTAGAAAAACGAGTGAGAACCAAATGGTTTTGCTACTCTTCTTCATCGGCTTCTTCATTTTGTTCCCCCCCCTCTTCCGGATGAAATAAATGTTCAAAGCTTGTAAAGTAACTTCCTACTTCAATATCGAAAATTCCTTTGATGGAAGGCTCGATTTGAGAAACCATTTCTGGATAATAAATAATTTTCTTCTCAAAGTCTGACAACAAAGCATGAACTTCATTCCCATCATCCATGTATAGAATAATCCTATTATGATTTTCATCAGCCACAAGACTGATTTCAGATATCAAGTCAGCGATTCCAACTGGCAATTTATTTAATTTATTCGCTATTTCTTTTAATTGTTCTTTCTCCTCAAAAAGCAGCAAGATAGGAATACTTTCCTTCCACATACCATCCTGTAACGGAAAGAGTTCACCATCTTCCAACACCAAAGAATAACTTTCTTCGTTCTCTAGTAAAGCAATAGGTTTCTTTTCGGTTATTTGAATAATCACTTGACGATTGAAAGAATATGCGATTTTTACTTCTTTGACAGCTGGTAATGCAAGCAGTTGTTCGCGCGCCCATTGATAATCTGTAAACCATAGAGATTGCCCTTGGGTGAGACCTGATTGACTTAAATATTCTTCTTGGTTTTCTAAATGGGCACCTTCAACGTGAATGTCTTTAATTTGACTAAGAGGTGTTTGAAAATAAATCACTATACCTAAAAGAGAGAGGATGAGTGTAAGAATAATTATTAAATTGCGATTTGCTCTACGTCTACGCTTTTTAGCGAGTGAAGGAATCTTACTTTGGATATCCACAATTTTTTCCATCTTACTTCCTCATTTCCTCTAACATCATTAATTTAAAACAGCAGAAATATATGCGTCTCCTCGTTCTTCGAAATCTTTATATTGATCCCAACTGGCACAAGCAGGAGAAAACAGAACAACATCCGCTGGTTCAGCACAGGCTTTCGCTTGATCAACTGCTTCTTCCAAATGTTCAAAACTTTGTACAATTGGAATCTGATAACGGGAACCGAAAGCAGCTAATCGTTCACCAGTCTCTCCAAATGTAAAAAGAGCTTTTACATGTTTTAAGTAAGGCGTTAAGTCATCAAAAGAATGTTTACGGTCTAAACCACCAGCAATTAATACAATTGGAGATTGCCCAAAGGACTGTAATGCACTTTTCGTAGCCAAGGTATTCGTTGCTTTTGAGTCATTGTAGAACTTCACTTGTTCACGTTCGATTACAAACTGCATTCTATGCTTTACTCCAGCAAACGAACTCAGTACTTTTTCAATTGTTTCAATTGCTACACCTTCTATACAAGCTGCTGCGGTTGCACACAGGATATTTTCTAAATTATGTTTACCTGGTAATTTAATGACTTCTATTGGCAATAAAGGTCGACCTAACCAATAAATAAAAGTATCATCTGCATATATGCCGTCTACTACTGGTTCTTCGGTAGAAAAAGGGATTCTTTTTGCTTTTGTCGATGCGACAAGGTCAACAACGTCTTGTTGATCTGCATTATAAATTACATAATCATCAGCCTTTTGATTCTTCAACATGTTTCCTTTTGCCGCAACATAAGCCTCTCTAGAACCATGGTAATCTAAATGAGCTTCATAAATATTCGTAATGATCGCTATATGTGGTCGAAATTGATCTATTCCCAACAACTGAAAGGATGATAATTCCATAATAATCGTATCTTCATCGCTTGCTTCTTGAGCTACTTCAGTTGCTACTGTTCCAATATTTCCCGCAATCCAAGCTTGTTTATGATCAATATTGAACAGATGATTAAGAATCGTCGTTGTCGTTGTTTTACCGTTTGAGCCGGTGATTCCAATAATGGTTGAACCAGTAAGACGATAAGCTAATTCGACCTCTGTCCAAATTGGTATATTTCTTTGTTGCATCGCTTGGACTACCGGGTTACTGTACGGAATGCCTGGATTTTTTACCACTAAATCGAAGTTGCCTTGTTGTATCGATAAAGGATGGCCATTATCTACAATCTTAACGCCCAACCCTTCTAATTCTTTTGCGTGGGCATCTTCTGATAAGCTAGAGAAATCATTCACAGTGACTAGCGCTCCAAGTTTATTTAAAACGCGTGCTGCTGCATAGCCACTTTTAGCAAAACCAAGTACTAATATATGTTTGCCTTGAAATTCAGTGAGTTGGTTCATAAAAATCCTCCTA
>JASLCF010000106.1 GCA_030146155.1 Savagea sp. | reverse complement strand
TGCGACGAGGATTTTGGAGATGTGCCCGCGGAAAGCATAAAAAGGTGGAGCGGAAATCAATGGTATGTTATAGATTTATTATTTTTCCATCCACAAACATTTTACTCATACAAGCTGATAGGTGTGCTACATTTTTCATCAGTACACTATAAACGTTTACAAATCAAACACAATAAAGGCGATTTCAAATGGAAGTAAAACTCTTTACCAACGCTTGTGATAGGATAAAAAAATGCAGAGCCAAAAACTGGCTACTGCATTTATATTCCGAGGTGAGAGCGAAATGTTTGCCCCTCATATTCTGTTCTAAAAAGGCCTCTCCGTTGTAATTCAGGAACAATCAAGGTAACAAAATCATCTAAACTTGCCGGGAGTTCTGGCGGCATTAAATTAAAGCCATCCGCAACACCCTCTTTTAACCAAGTCTCCATTTCATCTACAACTTCTTCAGGTGTACCGATTAAAGTGAGATGACCGCCTCCTGCATTGAGATAGCCTAGCAGCTCTCTAACAGTCGGTTTTTTATCTTCAATGATTTCTAAAATCGTCTCATATCGACCAGCTGGACCTTCGAACTCTTCTAAAGGTGGCAAATCAGGAACTAACTCGTCTAACTCCCATGTTGAACAATCTTGCTGGATAAAGAAACTCAATTGTGCCAACGCTGTTTCAACGGGTAATTGTTCGTCTAGTTTCCTTTTCTTCGCATAAGCTTCTTCTCTTGTGCTGCCCACATAAGTGACAAGTCCAGGTAATATTTTTACAGAACGTTCCGGTTGATTCGATTGTGCAATCGCTTGCTGAACTCTCTCTCTGAACCGTTTAGCCTGTTTCTTATTCCAAGCCACTGCATATACGACTTCTGCAAACTGTGCCGCTAAACGGACACCAGGTTCTGATGCACCTGCTTGCATGGCTACAGGGCGACCTTGTGGACTGATCGGCGTCGTCAGGGGGCCCTTGACTTCAAAATACTTGCCTTGATGATGGATAGGCTGAATATTTTCCGATTCAATCAGACGCCCCTCTTCTTTTTGATGAATAAAGTCAGCTGAGGACCAAGATTGAAAAAGCTTCTCCATCACTTCTGCAAATTCAGTTGCTTTTTCATAACGTAACTCGTGCTTGGGTAATGCCTCCATACTATGATTTTGTGCTTCCCAATCTCTCATAGAAGTGACCAAATTCCAACCTACACGCCCTTTTGACAAATGATCAAGACTAAGCAACTGTCTTGCTGCTGTAAATGGATTAGAAAACGTACTTGAAATCGTGCAAACCAGTCCCACATGGGTGGTCACTTGTGAAATTGCAGTTAAATTGACAATTGGATCAAACCAGAAGGCTGGCATTTCACTGTCACTTTGTGCTGTAAACGAATGATTATCCGCAAAAAATACCGCATCTAACTTTCCTCGTTCAGCAAGTTGAGCAAGTGATTGATAATAAGTAATCTCACCTATTTTTTCAATAGATGAGTTGGACATCATCCACGCTGCTTGATGATGCCCGCATCCATATAATAAAACACCTAGATGCATTTTTTTATTTGACATGATGCCACATCCCCTTTCTCCTTTCATCTTGTTAAGAAATGAGTTCGAAAGGTTAATTCATCGTTAAACCGCCATCTACTGTAATATTTTGTCCAGTAATTCCATCGGCTTGTTCAGAAGCGAGGTAAGCTACCATATTGGCTACATCTTGTGGTGTCGTTACTTTTCGAATAGGTGTCGAAGAAGCAATTAAATCAAACACTTCTGGCGTTGTAACAGCACTTGCATTTGTCGTTCTGAGTAGTCCACCCGATACCATATTTGCACGGATACCATATTGCCCAAGCTCCGCTGCGATGTTTCTCGTAAATCCAATCAATGCAGCCTTGGCAGTTGTATATTCGTGATACGGAACGACAGGGTTTTGATATAAATTAGTCCCAATGCTAATGATTGTTCCTTGTTGGCGTTCTTTAAACTGAGGCACTACGCTTTGTGCGATATGGAAAGCCGCTTGCAAAGTTCCATCAATTTGTTGTTGATAATCTGCCCATGCTAATTCTGCAAATGGTTTTTGTTTCACAGGATCAAATTTAAAGCCCACTAATGCGTTATTGACGACTACATCGATTTGTCCGAAATGAGACGTAGCTTTTGCTACCATTTGATCAACGTCTTCACGATTCGTGACATCTGCATAGTAAGCAACTGCTTGTTCTTCTCCAATTTCTTTGACCAGAGCTTCCGCAGCTTCTTTACTTTTATAATAGTTAATAATGACTTTGTTTCCTTGTCTTGCTAAAGTCCTTACAATTTCTGCACCTAGTCCTTGACTACTTCCTGTGACTAATACTGTTCTACTCATTTTTCCACTCCTCAATATTTTTTACTTAAATAATGAAAGTGAAGGATGCCATAAAAAAAGCAACTCTCTTTTCAGAAAGTTGCATGAATAAACGGCAAACATCAATAAACAATCACCATTGATTGATGATTTGCCTATTTTATGTATCCGATTGCTGCACTTTCCTACGCTAGTATGAACTAGTTCAGGTTCAAAGGGTTCGAGCGTATGCTCATCTCAGTCGTTAGACACCCCTAGTGAAACTATTTAAGTTATCTTCAATCTATATTCTTTACACTTTATTGTCAAGCCCTTGTCTTAAGAAGTGGTACTAGTCTTTATTCTCATACAACAAAAATGGATTCGGCTCATCTGTCACTATACATTCGATTTTAGCAATCATTTCACGTTTGTAATAATGAATAGCGCTCTCATTCACTCTCACTTCTAACCAAGCCTCATCCGTCTGGACAGCAGTAAAAAATGCTTCGATGGCTTCTCCTGCTAATACGTCTACTCTAAAGTTAAATAAATGAATACGAACCGCTTCTACTGCAATTGGGGTGTAACCTTTAATCCACGTTGTTTTTAAAATGACCATTTTTCTCTCTCCTTTACAAATAAAAAAACCTTTCCATGATAGGAAGAGGTCGATGTAAAAGAGTCACTCTTCCTCATCTTTCAGGGACAATCCCCTGCTGGATTTAGCACCGTTCCATAAATGGATGGTTGCCGCAAGATCATCAGCCCAGATGCCTCCCTTGCTCTCGATAAGGAAATCTATTGAATTGGTCATCATTTTAACAATGAATTAATCCGTTGTCAATTTTCTTCATGATAGCGATTGAGTCAAGTTTTCGTGGTTGTCTTTGTCATAAAGTGAATACAAAAAAACGTTGCTTTCCGTTCTAGGCGGCCCTTTCCTGTAGAGAGCATCAAAAGGTGCAACATAAATCAATGGGATAGGACAGACTGACTTTTTTTCACCTATAAATATTTTTTCATACCAAGATAGCGTCAAGAATTCAGTTTAATTGATTATTTGATAAGTGAGTTCCTTCCAAGCTGATGATTTTCTTTGATTTTAATTCAACAGAGATTCACCTGTTTTCTATTTAAAATAAAAAAACGTTAGTGAAATTCCACCACCTTCTCTTAAGTTCAAGAGAAGATGATTTTTTCACCAACGTTATCAATGATAGAACTCTTTAGTCCTCATCCATCTTCAGTACCGCCATAAAGGCTTCTTGAGGTATCTCAACGGAACCGACTTGCTTCATCCGTTTTTTACCTTCTTTTTGTTTATCCAACAATTTACGTTTACGAGAAATATCTCCGCCGTAACATTTAGCCAAGACGTTCTTTCCTAATGATTTAATCGTTGAACGAGCTACAATTTTTTGACCCACAGCGGCTTGCACAGGAACCTCAAATTGCTGTCTCGGAATTAAATCACGTAACTTATCGACAATGGCTTTTCCGCGTTCATAACTGAAATCACGGTGAACAATGAAGCTCAACGCATCTACTTTCTCACCATTTAATAAAATATCCATTTTCACTAATTTAGATTGTTTATACCCAATAATCTCATAATCTAAAGAAGCATATCCTTTAGTTTGTGATTTCAATTGGTCGAAGAAGTCGTAAACAATTTCAGCAAGTGGTAATTCATAAATGACGTTGACACGTGTTGAATCTAAATAATCCATCGTCATAAAATTCCCACGTTTCTTCTGACACAGCTCCATCACTGCCCCTACATATGTTTCTGGAACCATAATTGATGCCTTGACATAAGGTTCTTCTACATAATCAATCTTTTGAGGATCTGGCATGAATGACGGGTTATCTACTTTAGTTGCAGTACCGTCTGTTTGTACGACATTGTAAATAACAGATGGTGCAGTCGTAATCAAATCAATACCAAACTCACGTTCAATTCGTTCTTGAATAATTTCCATATGCAATAAACCTAAAAATCCACAGCGATAACCAAAACCTAAAGCTTGTGAAGTTTCAGCTTCATATTCTAAGGCTGAGTCATTCAACTCTAATTTTTCTAAAGCCTCACGTAAATCAACGTATTTCGACGTATCAATCGGGTAAAGCCCACAGAACACCATCGGATTCATTCGACGATACCCTGGCAGTGGTTCAGATGCCGGACGTTCAACATGTGTAACCGTATCCCCTACTTGTGTATCCCCAACATTTTTAATGGATGCAGAAAGGAAACCTACATCCCCGACTGTTAATTCTTCCGTATTTTTTGCATGTGGTGTAAATACCCCTACTTCGATTACTTCGAATTCTTTCCCAGTTGCCATCATGCGAATTTGATCACCTGGCTTCACCGTACCTTCGATAATACGAATGTTGACTATAACCCCTTTATACTGGTCATAGTGGGAGTCGAAAATTAAAGCTTGTAAGGGAGCTGTTGGATCGCCTTGTGGTGCGGGAACTTTCTCAACAATTTGCTCTAAAATGTCTTCAATTCCGATTCCCGCTTTAGCAGAGGCAAGTACAGCTTCAGATGCATCAATACCGATTACATCTTCTACCTCTCCTCTGACACGTTCCGGATCAGCTGCGGGTAAATCTATTTTATTAATAACAGGTAAGATTTCTAAATCATTGTCCAATGCTAAATAAACGTTTGCTAATGTTTGGGCTTCGATTCCTTGTGCGGCATCGACCACCAGGATAGCCCCTTCACAAGCTGCTAAACTTCTAGACACTTCATAAGTGAAATCGACGTGACCAGGTGTATCAATTAAATGAAAAGTATACTCTTCACCATTTCTGGCTTGATATTGCAATTGTACGGCATTTAATTTAATCGTAATGCCACGTTCTTGTTCTAACTCCATTGAATCCAATGTACGAGTCTTCATTTCACGTGCAGTTACAGTATTCGTCTTTTCTAATATTCGATCGGCTAATGTACTTTTTCCATGGTCAATATGCGCGATAATTGAAAAGTTCCGAATATTTTTTTGACGTTCTAATCTATCTTTAGTATTCATTCGCTGTTCACTCCTAAATATGCTAATAGTAGTATAACAGTACATCTTCAACACTTCAATGTTGACTGAATACAATTTGATAGATTATAAGTTATTTTTTTCTCGTGTAGATTAGCATTGCACTTTGTTCATTTCTTTGATAAAATAATGCTTGTTGTAAAGAGAATCTGAAATTACGATTGAGGACACACTCTTCTTACTCATAAGTTGGAGGTGAATGAAATGCCAAACATTAAAGGTGCTATTAAACGCGTTCGTAAAAGTGCAAAAGTTAACGAACAAAACTCAAATTACAAAGCAGCGATGCGTACAGCAATGCGTAAAGCAGAAGCAGCTGTAGCAGCGAATGACGAAAACGCTACTGCATTACTTAAAGACGCTGTTAAACGTTTAGACACTGCAGCAGGTAAAGGATTAATCCACAAAAACACTGCAGCTCGTCAAAAATCACGTCTTATGAAAAAAGCATAATTGCGTAAAAGGATGATCCTCACGGGTGATCCTTTTTTTGTACAAAAAAAAGAAAGAGGCAGGCTCTTTCTATTGTTTTAATAAAAATAATTCTAAAATTTGATCACGTTTAATACTACTTGATTTCAATTGATAGTCGACTTCTGCTAACAAACTGAGTTTCTCTAATAACTGCGTCTCAGAAACCCCACGAAATGCGCCACTTGCTAGTTTGATTCGATACGGGTGCACACCCATTTCTCGTGCAATTTCTTGATCACGTAACCCTTTTTTCATATAACCTCTTGCATAGAGTGTTAGCCTTATTTGGCCTGCAATCAATGAGGTCAACATGATAGGGTCGTTGCCAAAACTCAATAAGTCTTGATAGATTTGAAGAGCTTTTTGTACATCTCCTTTGACAAAGGCATTCGTCAATTCAAAGACATCCTCTTCCTTACTTTCTGTAATGACTTCTTCAATATGTTGCGGAGTAATCACATCTTCTTCCCCACAATAGGTCATCACTTTATCTAAATCATTCAGCAATTGCTGTAGATGTTCCCCTATCTTTTGAATGAGAAGGATGCCAGCTTCTCTCGTTAATTCATAACTATTTTTTGAAGCATGTTGTTGCAACGTCACGAGTAAATCTTTTCCTGTTAAAGGTAAGGCTTCTACTACAACCGTATCTTTCAGCATCGCTTTCGTAATTTTTTTACGCTTGTCCAGTTTCTCGGAATAAACAATAAAGACAACAATTGCTGTAGGCGATGGATTTTTTAACCACTCCATCGTGTAATCCAGTGCATGGCTTATTTTTTGTTCTGTTCCTTGCAAAAATGCAGCGGAATGACCAATAATTAATTTTTTATCAACTAAAAAAGGAAATGTATCGGCTTCTTCTAACAATTGTTCAACAGGTTGTTGTTCTAAATCAAAAGAGATTTTTTCATAGGCGGTAGTCGATAACGCCATTTCAATCTTTCGTAATGTCTCTTGGATTAAAGCCTCTTCTTCTCCATATATTAAATAAACAGGGGCGAGTTCACCTTTATCAATCGATTGCCAAACTTTTCTCATCTTTTCACCTCTCCTCTAGTATAGTTCATCTTCGCCAACGTTTGAACAATTTGTGACGTATTTTACCAACTTGTCACAAACCAATAAAATGAATAGCTTTCTCTTCTCATTTCCGATATAATGAGTTATGAAATAGGAGGTGTAGCAATGAATGAGTTCGAAAAAGAAGTTCAATGTAAACGTAATGACTTTAGTGACGCAGTAGTCGGATTTATTGTGCCTTTCTTAGCATTTTCATCTATTTTTGTAGTTGCTACAATTATCGACTTAGTTAGCTAATCGGTCCTTAAGTTACATTGAAATCAAAATGCACTCCCCTTTCTTTGGAAAGAGGGAGTGTTTTTTTAATACTTTAATTCAATGGTCTGTTCGTCAGCAGTCGTCCGATAAGGAATGCCATACTGTGTGATTCGTTCAATGACTTCTTCATGGGGATGCTGATACCTGTTGTTTCGTCCCACACTGATAATGATTTGATCAGGTTGAATAAAATCTAAAAAATCAGCAGTGGTAGACGTTCTACTGCCATGATGTCCGGCTTTTAATAGTCGTAAAGCATGTGGAATCAATTGTTGATGCTTGATGAGTTGTTGCTCACCGAATTGTTCTAAATCGCCTGTAGCAATCAATTGTACTTTCGGGTGTGTCAGTTCAAAACTAATTGAACGGTCATTCTCTTGCCACATCACTGAATCACCTTTTGGCCAAAGAAAACGAATCAATGTCGTTTTGAACTGCCATTTATCTCCTTGTTGAATCGGATGTGCTGAGATGCCTTTGTCTTCTACTCTTTCTAAAAATTGTTGCATTACTTCCTCCCTTTCACTCCCTTTAGAATAAACTACTTTATTCACTTGAATCCGATCGATCAATTGAAATGCTCCTTGCATATGATCATGATGTCCATGCGTAATGAGCAAAGCATCAATTCGATAAATCCCCTTGCCTTTTAAATAAGGAACTATGACTTGTCTCCCCACATCATATGGATTTTTTCTCTCTTGCCATTCTTCTTTTTCATAGGGAAGATATCCTCCTGTATCTACCAGAATAACTGCTTCTCGGTGAGGCAATTCAATTAATAAACTATCGCCTTGCCCTACATCAATAAAACTCAATTTGATTTGACTATCTAGATAAGGTTTGCTGACAATAATCATAAGAGGCAAACTGATCAGTAATAAAGCAGTCTTTTTTCTTTTCATTTCGTAAAGATACAGGGAAAGAGCGACACTCATCGTTAATAAAAATGTAACTATTTTTGATAATGCACCGCCTACCCACATTTGATAAGGCAAGCTCGCTAACCCTTCTGTAAACAATTGAAATAATTCGCGAATTGGATAAAGCACAGGAAGGACTACTGTTAAAAGAAAGGGTGTAGTGAAAGAGAGGAAGAGTAGGATCAAATAGAGAGGTAATAACACAAAACTATAAATCGGGACATACAGTATGTTAACCACTATTGAAGAAAGTGATAATTCATAGAAGTGAAAAAGCAAGAGCGGATAAAGGGTAATTTGTGTGAGGAGACTGATTAAAAATAATTGTTTGAAAGAAGACTGTTGCTGTAATAGTTGGCGGCTCATAATAATCGTGAAAGCTGCACCGAAAGAAAATTGAAACCCTGGCATCGCCATCAAATAAGGATGATAAAGGACTAAACCAATAAAACTAAAAGCAATCGCATCCATTGGTTTCAACCACTGCGGAAAACGAAGCGCTAGAATGAGAAACATCGTCATCAGACAAGCCCGCATTACCGATGGACTTAAACCTGCAAGAATCGCATATAACGGTAAGCATATAAATAAAACTAAATCGACTTTCTCTTTTGTAAAACCTAACCTCAAACCAATCGCACGCATTAAAAAAGTAAGTAATCCAATATGAAGGCCTGAAATCGCAAGTAAATGCGAAATCCCTAGTCGTTGAAACATCTCTTGCTCTTCAATCACCGTATCAGATCGCTCGCCAATTAATAACGCTTTCATTTCTTTAGCGAGTAGAGGTGGAAAATACATTTCGATATTCTTTTGTATACGTTGACGAATTTTTAGTAATTTGGCTAGGGGTTGCTGACTTTCTTGCCAGTCAGAAAGAGAGGTCAATTCAATTTGGCGTTGAACACCTTTATTTTTCAAATAGTTTTTGAAATCAAAGGCATATTGATGTGGGGGAGGTGCAATTTCTTTGAAATGAATTGTAGCGAAGACAGAAGCTCCTTCTAAAAGGGACGCAGCTAACTTTTCTTGCTCTTCTGCTGTCTGAATCAGCGAGGTAAAGTAAAAGCGTTCATTTTTAATGCGAATAAAACCTGCGAGTCGATCTCCATCGATTGCAACGGAAGATGCGTTGGTTAATAAAACACGTTGCCCATCTTCAACCTCACTCACTTCTGGTGTAAAACGAAGGCTGAAGTAACTCAAAATACAGAGAAAGACTACTGTGTATATGCCTAAAACTGTCCACTTCATTTTAATCCGACTACATAAAACGACAAAGGTGGCGAAGAATACCCAAAATACTGCGTGTATATTTAAAAATGCGACTCCTGCTCCGCCAACAACAATCGCTAAATCAAGACTTCTTATTTCTTTCCAAATAATGCATTCACCCTCTCTTCTAGTTGAGTAAGAGGCTCCTGTTTATACTGGCGTAATTCTTGAAGTAATTCCATCACTAAATCTTCTTTTTCATCTTGTAGGAAATCGACAGCTGTTCGGTCAAACGGAATTTGGTTTACTTGAATCCCTGCTTGTTCAAATAAATGAATCGCATAATCATCATTTTTATAATCCGTTGCATAATTTACTTGTTGGATGCCTGCCTGAATAATCGCTTTTGTACACTGCAAACAAGGAAAATGTGTAACATACAAGGTTGAGCCAGCAACTGGACTTCCGTATTTCGCACATTGGAGTAACGCATTGATTTCAGCGTGAATCGTTCTTACACAATGATTCCCTACAACATAACATCCTTCATCAATACAATGTGTTCCACCTGTAATTGACCCATTGTAGCCACCTGCAATGATTCGATTTTCTCGTACAATGGTTGCTCCCACAGAAAGTCTCGTACAAGTACTGCGAAACGCTAATAAATGACTTTGTGCCATAAAAAATTGATCCCAAGTAATTCTCTCCATACAGATTCTCCTTTATTTTACAAATAAATGTGCAGCTATATTTTCAACTGTTTTTGCTCCTATCCCAGGCACGTTAACGAGTTCTTCAATCGATTGAAACTTTCCTACTTCTTCTCGGTGACGAACGATTGCTTCAGCTTTTTTAGGGCCAATGCCTGGTAATGTCACAAATTGTTCCACCGTTGCAGTATTGATATCAATTAAATCAGCAGCAAGAGATGTTGGCGTCTGAACCGATTCTTCCCATTGTTGGTCATCGGGTTGAAATTCATCGACAGTAGGCACATGAACGACCATTTCATCTTGGACTTTCAACGCGAGATTAATCGCCCCTGAGGCAGCATCACTTGTCAAACCGCCTGCTAGTGCTATAGCTTGTTGAACACGGTCATTCTTTTGTAATTCGTAAACGCCAGGTCGTTGAACAGCGCCTTTAACATCTACAAAGACCACATTCGTTTCAATACTACTGGGTTGTTCCATCACAACTGTGTCTATTTCTTCTATTTCTTCTTCAGGAATTTCAAAAATGGGTGAAGCGGTGGGCGTGAATAAAAAGCGGTAACCAAAAATGAGGATAATAAGTAGAAGTAAAGCATAAGGTAAATAATGACGCCATTCATTTTTAATGGTAGATAACATAGTCATCCTCCTTTAAATCTGCATGGAGTCATTATTAATATAACTGATTCAATTTTAAATTACCACTTATTTTTTCACATGGAAAAAAATTCTTTCGCTTTCTTCATGTGGACTCTCCCATTCAAAATCTGCAGTAATCGTTTCAATTGTAAAACCTGTTTCTTGCAACGCTCTTGCATAATTTGCAACTTCATGTGTGCGTTGGATATGTTCTTCTTCAAAACGTTCAAACTGTCCTTCTTTTGATTTTACATAAAATAATAAACGAGAGATAATTTCATAGGTTTGTGACCCAGCGTCGGTTTCCCATATATAAGTCACATCTCCATCATCATAAGTAAATGGACTTTCCTCATAAAGAATCGCCATTTTCTCAAGACTATGCACATCAAACAAAAAGCGTCCCTCTGGCTTTAAATGTTGATACACTTTCTGAAAAGTCATGATGACTTCTTCCCAGTTTGTCACATAATTTAAAGCATCGATTGCACAAACAATCACATCATACGTGTCACCTAGTTTTAAATCTTGCATCGCTCCCTCGGAAAATTGAATAGAAGGATAACGTTCTTTAGCGACTTCAATCATTTGAGGAGAAAGATCTACACCTGAAACAATCGCTCCTCGTTCAGCCATAGCATGACTTAAGGTTCCAGTGCCACAGCCTAAGTCCAATACTTTTAGTTGCTTCAAGTCACCTACTGACTGTTCTACCCATTCCACATAAGCATCGTATGGAATATCTTGCATCAATCGGTCATAGATTTGTGCAAATTGTTGATAGGCAATCATTCTGCAATTTCCACGTCCATTAGAGGCGCATCTCTCCATAACTTTTCAAGATTATAATGTGAACGCTCATCCACATGGAATACGTGAACAATTACATCGCCTAAATCTACTAAAATCCAACGTCCTCCGTCAAAACCTTCTAATTTCTTCGAATGAAAACCTGCTTTTCCAGCTTGGTCTACAATTTCTCTAGCGATTGCTTGTACTTGGCGTTCTGAATTAGCATGCGTGATGATGAATTGATCAGCGATAGAAGAGATCCCTTCTAAATTTAACACGACGATATCAGAACCTAATTTATCTTCAATCGCTTTATAAGTTGTTTGTAATAATGTTGTCAATCTTTTTACTTCCCTTCATTTTTCTTCATCCAATCATTATAACAAGCAAATGAATCTGGATGAATCACAGTTTGTTGTTGAATTAAATAACTAACAGAATGATGAATACATGCCGCCATTGTTTCTTCTAGCGAACGATTCATCGCAATAGAGCGAAGTCTTTCAACCCCTGGAAATGTTCGCCCCTCTTCGATTAAATCTGCAATATAAATAATCTGTTCTAAACAAGTCATACCTTCTCTACCTGTTGTATGGTAACGAATAGCTTGTAGAATCGTTGCATCTGTAATAGATAAGTCTTGTTCTACCATGACAGCACCTGCTTTTGCATGCCATAGTTCCTTATGGTAAGTCAAAACAGCTTCGTCTTGACCTCCTTTTTCAATCCAAGCCTTTAATTCTTCAGATGATAATTGCTTAGCAATATCGTGAAGTAGAGCAGCTACCTGAGCCTTTTCTACGGATATCCCATGTTGTTCTGCTAATCTAATCGCCATGTCTGTTACGCGATACACATGTTTTAAACGTTCTCCACTCACATATTGTTCGAGATAATGTTGAATGTGTTCAATCGACATATAATCCCTCTTTCTGAATAAATGTAGCCACTTCTTCGGGTACTTCATTTAAAATATTTTCGCCTGCTCTTACTTTGTTTCGAATCAATGTCGAAGAAATAGGAACGAGTGGTGCATTTATTCGTTGGATTGGATAAGGTGAAATTATACCACGACGATCTCGATCAAAGCCTATGAAAGTCACATTGTTCATTAATTCATCAATGTTCACCCACGTATGCAAACTTTCAATCATATCTCCACCAATGATAAAATAAAAATCCACTTCAGTATATTGTTTTTTTAATTGTCTAATGGTTTCGTAGGTATAAGAAACCCCACCCTTTTCGATTTCAAAAGGACAGACATATAGAGAAGATTGTCCTTTAACTAATTGAGCTAGCATCATCAATCGTTGGTCATCTGTTACTTCTATATCTTGCTGTTTATGGGGGGGTACCGCATTTGGTAAGAAGTAAACAGCATCTAACTGAGCTTCTTTCAATGCCAACTGAGCCATTTTCAAATGACCTTTATGCGGTGGGTTAAATGTGCCCCCCAGTAATCCAATCTTCTTTTTCATTACTCTGGAAGATGTAACTTCTTCTGATCAACAGATTCTGCATAAAGAACAAAAATATGACCAATTTTTTGAACGATTTCAAAGGGTTGCTGCTCAAAAATAGCTTCGATTTCTTCTTTTGTTTGCTCACAGTTTTGTAAAACGTTCACCTTAATCAATTCTCTAGCTTCTAATGCTTCCGTGATTTGATGAAGTACTTCTGGCGTTACACCATTTTTACCAATTTGAAAAATAGGATTTAAATGATGAGCCTTACTTCTTAAAAATCTTTTTTGCTTACCTGTTAACATGTTTTTCCTCCTAATTGTTCAACAATCCGCTGAACAGTTTGTTCTGTCGGGGGTTGCTTTCCAGTCCAATACTCAAAAGCAATCGCTCCTTGATGCACAAACATCCCTACACCATTCATTGTTCTTGCACCCATCCTTTGCCCTTCTGCCATACAAACAGTTGTTAAAGGATTATATATAATATCTGCAATCACCGTACCTGGTTTAAGCTGTGTTAATGCTAACGGTGAACCAGCAATGCCAAAATTCATTCCAACTGAAGTGGTCTGAACAATTACATCAAAATTTGCTAATTGTTTTTCCGCTTCTGCTATTGTACAACTTTGGACTCCAATTGTCTTTGCTAATTGTTCCGCTCGTTCGATCGTTCGATTAGCAATCGTAAGTTGTTGATAACCTGATGCTTGTAATGCATGAGCGATGCCTTTTGCTGCCCCCCCTGCTCCAATCATTAACAAGGACACATCTTTTTGTAAATGGGGTTCATTTTCTTCTAAAGAAGCAACAAACCCTAAGCCATCTGTATTGTAACCAATCAAACGTCCTTCTTCGACAACCACCGTATTGACAGCCCCCATTTTAGAAGCTGTCGTATCAATGTCATCTAACAGTGGAATGATGGCTTCTTTATGAGGGACGGTGACATTAAATCCACTACAACCGAGTAGACGTAGTGAACGAATTGCTTCACTCAACTCATTTTCTCTCACATGAATTGGAATATAAGTAGCATCGATGTTTAATTGTTGAAACCATTCATTGTGCATAGTTGGTGACATCGATTGGGCAATAGGATCACCGATTACCGCATACCATTTCTTCATGTACCTTCATCCCCTTTTAAATTAATGATTTACGAGTAAATACCTGCACCCCTTTTGGTGCATGTACTTCAATCATTACTTGAGCATGTTGACAAGTGACCCATCCTAAGCCTGATATGACAATATCCGTATTCGCTTCTTTAATCGAAAATTGATGTTTGACAAATGGCGGTAATTGTTCTAAAGATTCTTTAGATGGAGGAGATAGCATTTCTCCAACATGTTGGGTATACAACTGATCTGCATTACTTAATTTAGTACGGTGCAACTCAATTCGATTGGAGACATAAAATGTGAAGGCTGAACGATCACCACGCACAAAGTCAAAACGAGCCAGTCCACCTATAAAAATAGTTTGCTCTGCATTCAATTGATATGTTTTAGGTTTCACTTCTTTTTTAGGTAAAACGCATTTTAAATCCTGTGCACTCAGCCCATGTACAATTTGATGTTCATTGATTACACCTGGTGTATCGATAATTGCATGGCCATCTGCTAAAGGAATCTCGACTAACCCTAGTGTGGTACCTGGGAAATGAGATGTAGTTACCACATTGCCTTCTCCTGTCGCTTGGTGAATAATTCGATTAATAAACGTTGATTTACCGACATTTGTCGTTCCAACAACGAAAACATCTTCTTGTTGTCGAATCGCTTCAATCGTTTCCATCGCTTCTGCTACACCTTCACCAGACGCAGCAGAAATCAGTAATACATCCACTGGTTTTAAGCCTAGTTTACTACTCTCTTCTTTCATCCAATGAACTAATCGTTTTCGATTAACTATCTTGGGTAGAAGATCTACTTTATTGGCAATTAAGAGGATTTTCTTCTTTCCTACAAATCGTTGCAATCCATTAATCCAACTGCCGTTGAAATCAAAGATGTCTACGATTTTAACAACCATCCCCGAACGCTCTCCAATTCCATGTAAGATATTTAAAAAGTCATCGCCTGTTAAAGAGACAGGAGCAATTTCATTATAATTTCTTAAACGAAAACAACGTTGACAAATGGCATCTTCTTTTTCAAGTGATGCAGGAGGAGCATAACCTTCTGCTTTTTTATCTGTTGTTTGAATCGCAACGCCACAACCTATACATATTAATTGTTCCATAATGAACCTTCTTTCACTTGTAGTCCTTTTTTCTTTAACCTTGCCATAATTTTAGACTCCACAAAACGGTTAAATTTTGTGGCTTTTGCATCTGATTGGGTGACAGGTAATACCAAAATAGATTGTAGTCCTGCACGATTAGCACCGATGATATCCGTCATTATTTGATCACCAATACAAACAATCGCTTCATCAGGCACATTGAACAATTTTCTTGCCTCTTTGTAAGCTGATTGAAGGGGTTTATTTGCACGAGCGAAATAAGTAAGTCCTAAGGGTTCACAGAACTTCTGTACCCGCTCTTCATTGTTATTAGACATAATGACGACTTGAAAACCTTCTTGTTGCAATGTACGAATCCACTCATTAATGGCATCTGTTGCAAATGAGCGATTCCATTCAATTAATGTATTATCTAAATCAGTAATGACTGCTTGAATTCCTTTTTCACGTAGTCGTGAAGGGGTCACTTCAAATACATCTTTTACATAAGTAGTTGGTGTAAATAGTTTCAATCCATTCATCCTCCATCATTCTCTATTCGTTAAATGTTCGTATAAAAGAGAAAAAGACGTCCCGTAGTGAGGCTAGCCTCATTGACGGAAACGTCCCCAAACATCATTAAGCTTCTCTGTTTTGAACAGCAATAATAGTTGTCAAAAGTGTAGAGAATAAAAAGATTCCTGTTAATAAATAGACCACAGCTATCCCTCCTGATCAATATCTTATACCTAGTCTACCATGAAATGATTACAATTTCGAGAGAACATTCAATACGATTGCCGACGAATGTTTCGCAGCAACAGGTAAAAATTCATCAAAGCTGATTTCTGATTGTTCTCCAGCGATATCTGATAGTGCACGAATGACAACAAAACGTGTCCCAAACTGATGGCAGACTTGTGCAATTGCTGCTGCTTCCATTTCAGCTGCAATCATCTTAGGAAATTGTTCTTTCACACGATTCACTCTGATAGGATCAGACATGAAAGAGTCACCTGTTGCAATTTGCCCTACTTCATAGGCATGTTGACCGATTTCATTGACCGCTTGTTTAGATAATTCAATCAGTTTTTGATCTGATTGGTAAGTTGCAGGCATTTGAGGCACCTGACCTATTGCATAACCAAACACTGTGGCATCTACGTCATGATGAATGACTTCATCAGAAATGACTACCGTTCCTACAGCGAGGCCTTTTTTAAATCCACCTGCAGAACCAGTATTCAGGACGATTTCTGGTGCGAACTGTTGTAAAAGAATCGCAGTAGATAAAGCCGCATTTACTTTACCAATGCCACTTTTAACTAAAATCACTTCATGTGCACCCAATTTCCCAGAAACAAACTCACAATTTGCAATCGTTTGAACTGTTGGGTGCTCAATTGCTGCACGTAGGATTTCAACTTCTTGTTCCATAGCGCCGATGATACCTATTTTCATTGTTTTCCTCCTACTTAATAATCAAATGCCAATGTTCTCAATACTTCTAATTTTACTGGTTTCCAACCTTCATTATCTACCCACTCAAGGTAAACTTGATACATCTTACTCTCATCGAAAGTCGATACAATCCCAATTGAATGGTGAATACTTCCCCCATTTTTGATTTTCCAATAAATGAGGTCATCCTCGTCAATCATTGTTGCATAAGCAATCGCTTTCTTTTTCTCTTTCCAATCATCTGAAACACCATCATATTTCGATTCATGTGGGCCAGTCTGAACTGTGCCTATCGGTTCCCATCCTGCATCGACAATGGTCTCAATCACAACACTGTTCTCATCTTCATTTTTCTGAGAAACAACACCAGGTTGTGTCTCAACAGAGGGTTCATCCTCTTTTATTTGATTTTCTGAGGTGGTTGAATCAGTCGTTTCTTTTTCAGGTGGAGTCGCTTGTTCAGGGACACCTAAATCAATTTTAATCACAATGGTTATCGCAATGAGTAAAGCAACAACTACGAGGGTAATCAATACATTTAACTTCTTATTTTGTCTCTTTCTTCGTTGCTCGCTCCGAGAATTATGTTCGCTCATGTGTCTCACACCTTTTTGACGAGTTACTTTCTGCCTTGTACATGGAGAGGACTTATTTTACGTCTAGGATGACTACATTCATAATACCGCCTGGTGTATTTATCTTCACTTCATCACCTTTTTTATGACCAATTAATGCTTTCGCGATTGGCGAGTCATTAGAAATTAATCCTTCTAGTGGGTCTGCTTCTGCTGAACCAACGATTGTGTACTCTTCTTCAAAACCATCTGGCAATTCTTTAAAAATCACTGTTTTCCCTAAGCCAATTTCGCCTTCTTGTAGCTCAGATTCATTAATAATAACAGCATTTCGAATCATGGATTCAATTGATGAAATCTTCCCTTCGACGAAAGCTTGATCTTCTTTAGCTGAATCATACTCAGAGTTCTCTGAAAGATCGCCATAACTTCTTGCAATTTTAATACGCTCTACTACTTCTTTTCTCTTCACTGTTTTTAAATATTCTAATTCTTCTTCTAATTTCTGTTTTCCCGCTTCTGTCATTGGGAATGTTTTTTCTTGTGACATCTTGTTTCCTCCTAAAGTTATTCATAAAAACACTATGCCGCTCCTGATAACAAGAAGGCGACATAGTGTCTCACGCTATTTTATTTTCATATAATGACAACATCATAGTACAACTACTTGTCAATTTCAACAATAGATTTGATTTTTGTTACAATCAGGTCAATTGCGACCTCATTTTGTCCTCCCTCAGGAACAATAATATCAGCATATCTTTTCGTTGGTTCAATAAATTGATTATGCATTGGGCGTACAACGTCTACATACTGATCAATAATTGATTGTAAACTACGATCTCTTTCTTTCATATCTCTCGTAATTCTTCTCAAAATTCTTAAATCAGCATCCGTATCCACATATATTTTAATATCCATTAGTTCGCGAATGCGAGGGTCATCTAAAATAAGCATACCTTCTAATATTAACACATCACGTGGTTCAATTAATCTTGTTTCTTGTGCACGTGTATGTTGTGAGTAGTCATAAGTAGGTGTTTCTACTGCTTCATAACGTAATAGTTGTTCAATTTGTTCAATAAATAAATCATTATCGAATGCAAATGGATGATCATAATTCGTCTCTAGACGTTTTTCGAAAGGTAAATGTGATTGATCCTTATAGTAATAATCTTGTTCAATCACAACAACAGAATGTTTTCTAAATACTTCAAATACCTTTTTAGTTACTGTTGTTTTACCCGAACCAGACCCTCCAGCAATCCCTATTACGAGTGGTTTTTTATTTGTCATGCTTTGTTCTCTCCCGTCTTTTTAACAGCGACCAATACGCCATCACCCGCGTATAGGATGGAACAGTCAAAGCGTGGGTGGTCGTGCATCTCCAAAATAAATTGTTGTAAATTGCGAATCATCGTTCGGTTTCTTCGAGGAATTTGGTCTAATGGTAACTCTGTTTGACCACTCATCAAAATATTATCACAATAAATAACCCCTTCTTGATGAATCACTTCTTCATAATGTTGAAAGAAGTTGTGATATTGACCTTTAGCAGCATCAATAAACAGGGCGTCATACTGGTGTTTATACGGCTCGATATCAAGCGTAAGGGCATCTTGATGAATACAAGTAATACGATGTGCAAGTCCTGCTTTTTGAATATTATTTATAGCTTCAAGATAACGGACTTCATCCCGTTCAATCGTTGTGATTTTTAAATTTGGAAATGCAACTGCTAAACGAATTGCTGAATAGCCGATTGCAGTACCAATTTCAAATAAATGAGTTGGCTTTTGAACGCTTAACAAGGTGACTAGTGTTCTTAACCCTTCTTCATCCATAATCGGTATATGATGCTCCACTGCATAAGTCTCCATTGATTGAATCAATGGAGACTTTTCTACAGGAGCAGTTATTGCTTTTTTCATAGCTATCACTTACTCCGAATCAATATATTTCTTTTTGTTTAAAAGATGTTGTTCATAAGAATTGGTAAAATGGTTTTCACCTGTTTTATCAGCAAGGAAATAAATATAATCTGTTTCATCAGGACTCACTACTGCCTCAATTGAAGAAGCTCCCGCATTTGCAATCGGCCCTGGTGGTAATCCCTTATTTTGATACGTGTTATAAGGATTTTGCACTTCTAAATCTTTTAACAGTACTTTATCCTTATGCTCGCCTAATGCATACAGAACCGTTGGATCGGTTTGAAGTGGCATATCAACTTTCATACGGTTATAAAACACACTTGCAATTTTCTTACGGTCTGCTTTTTGTGTAGCTTCCTTTTCAAGTAGTGAAGAGAAGGTAAGCAACCAGTGAACCGTTTTATCGTTTTCTTCCAAATAGTTCATATAAGGCGTTACATTTTCTAAAGTGGCGTCTAACATCGTATGTACGACAGTTTCAATCGTTGGTTCCTCTTCATAAAATGGATATGTTGCTGGGAATAGGTAACCTTCTAATGGTGTTCTAACTTGTTCATTCAAAATAGCTTCAGTTAAAAGAGTCGGATAGTCGGTCATTAGTTGTTGAATCACTTCTGGATTGTTCACATAAGAAACAAATTCCTGCTCTGAAATGGTCGTATTCTTTTCGATGATGCGAGCAATTTCCTCAATTTTAAGTCCCTCAGGAATCGTTACTTTAAAGACAGGCTCTCTATAGACTTTTCCTGTTTTTAAACTTTCAATGAGTTCGTCATGTGTCATAGCAGGAGATAACGTATAGGTTCCTGCTTGGAAACTTGATTCGTTGTTAAACTTCGCATAATACTTAAAGATTCGTGCATCTTTAATCACTTTCTTTTCCTCTAATAAATTAGCAATCAGCGTCAGTCCAGACCCAATAGGCACTTCAACCTCAATTTTTTCTTCACTTTTTTCATCTAATGGTTTTAATCCTTTTGAAACATAATTATAACCGATCAACCCTACAATTGAACCAACCAACAATACGATAAGTACAATGAGTAAAACAACTCTTCTCACTAATCGCGCATCTTTCTTTTTCAATTCAAACTCAATTGTTTCGGTAGGAATGTTTTTCTTTTCACTCATGTATTGGTTCACCTCATTCATAAATGAAAGACGGAACGAGAATCCGTTCCGTCCTTACGAATTATTATTCTTCGTCTTCTTCGTCTAAAAATGCACCGACTACTTCTTCAACCATATCCCATTCTTCATCAGATTCGATTGGTAGTAAATCACCATCGCCTGTTTCAGAAGGAATAAATGCTGATGCATGAATTTCAATTTGATCATCATCGTTTTGTTCTTTATCGTCACTTAGTACATGGTAAACCACGTATGAACGGTCAAATTTCTCTGGTTGTGGTGAATCAAAAGTTAAAATTACTTCACATACATGTTCATTACCGTGTTCGTCTACGATTGTCATTGTTTTTTCTCCGTGTTCCATTACGGTCACCTCTTAGTTTTTCGAATCGAGATAGCCTTGTAATATCATTACTGCAGCCATTTTATCGATTACTTTTTTTCGCTTACTTCGACTTACATCCGCTTCGATTAATAAGCGTTCTGCAGCCATTGTGGATAATCGTTCATCCCAAAGGACGACTTCTTTGTGGAAATGTTCCTCCAACATGCGTGCGTATCTCTCGCTCGCTTCGCCCCTCGGTCCAATCGAGTTATTCATATTTTTAGGATAGCCTACGACAAATGAAGTCACTTGATACTCTTTTACAAGCTCTTCAATCCGGTCTAAACCAAAGTCTTCAGCTGCCTCATCCACTTGAATCGTTTCAATGCCTTGAGCCGTCCAACCGAAAGCGTCACTAATTGCAACGCCAACTGTCTTCGAACCGACATCGAGTCCCATTATTTTCAAGACATCTTGCCTCCGTGTTCTCGAATATAAAACTTCACGAGCTCTTCAATGATTTCATCTCTCTCTAACTTCCGCATCAATGTTCTTGCATCGTCATTTCGAGGGATATAGGCAGGGTCTCCTGACAATAAGTAACCAACAATTTGATTGATTGGATTATAGCCACGATCCGTTAATGCATTATTCACCTGAAGGAGCACTCGCTCAACTTCTACACCTTTTGAATCATCTGGAAAATTATATTTCATTGTTTGATCATGTGAATTCATAGTGAACACCTCACTTTCAAATCATTCTACGAAAGAATTCTTTTCTCTTCCCTAGTATAACTGAAAAGACACAAGAGTTAAATAGATTTGACGTATGGAATGACAGATTCTAATGCTGCATCCAATTGTGAAGGGTCTTTTGCTCCTGCCATTGCGAGGTCTGGGCGACCACCACCACGGCCATCACACTGTGTCGCGACGTGGTTCACAACTTTACCCGCTTGAACTTGCTTTGTTAATTCTTTAGACACACCTGCCGCCAACATGACTTTTCCTTCATGAACAGCACCTAAAACAATGACTAAGCCTTCTTCTTTTTGTTTTAATTCGTCAATCATTTGACGTAATGCTCCATTATCTTTCGCCTCTACTTTTGCCGCAATGACTTTCATGCCATCGATTTCCTCAGCTTGTTGAAGAAGCTCATCTACTTGGCTGTTACCTAATTTAGCTTGTAAAGATTCATTTTCTTTCTTCAATTCTTTTAATTCACCAAGCAGTTGCTCTGCTTTTTGAATCACATTGTTTTCATTTGATTTAATGGTTTGTGCAACTTGACGAAGTGTTTGTTGTTGTTCTTTTAAGTAATTGAATGCTTTCTCACCTGTGATAGCTTCGATACGACGTGTACCAGCACCAATTCCACCTTCACTTTCTAAAATGAATAAGCCAATTTCACTCGTAGTTGAAACGTGCACACCCCCACAAAGTTCTAATGAATAATCTCCTACTGAAACAACACGTACAACGTCACCATATTTTTCGCCAAATAATGCCATTGCTCCCATTGCTTTCGCTTCGTCAATTGAATGACTTCCAATCGTTACAGATAAATCATTCCAGATTTGATCATTTACTTTTTGTTCAATAATCGCTAACTCTTCTTTCGTGACTTGTCCAAAATGAGAAAAGTCAAAACGGAGACGATCAGGTCCAACATAAGAACCAGCTTGATTTACATGTTCACCGAGTACTTCTTTTAATGCTTTGTGTAATAAGTGAGTTGCTGTATGATTCTTCACAATTGCTTTTCGGTTAGAACGGTCTACTTCTGCCTTCACATTTTCCGAAACAACCAATTCTCCTGCCACTACTTTTACGCGATGCAAATGTTGACCATTTGGAGCTTTCTGAACATCGATAACTTCAGCTGTACCATTCACAGACTGAATCACACCACGGTCTGCAATTTGTCCACCACTTTCCGCATAGAATGGTGTTTCCGCTAATAAAACTTGCGCTTCCATTCCTTCTTCAATGCGTTCCACACGAACTCCTTCTGCAATCATCGCGACCAGCTGTGTTTCTGTCTGCAAAGTATCATACCCTACAAACGTGCTGTCTTCTGTTAAACGATTAAGTACCTCAGATTGAACATGCATAGAATCTACATCTTGACGCGCTGCTCTCGCTCGATTTCTTTGTGCTTCCATTTCTTCTTGGAAACCTTTTAAATCGATTGCTAACCCTGCCTCTTCTGCATATTCCTCAGTCAATTCAAATGGGAAGCCGTACGTATCATATAAAGTAAACGCATCTTTACCCGAAACCGTCGGATGCTCGGTATTCTTTTCTTTTTCAATGATTTGTTCCAAAATAGCCAAGCCATCGTTCAATGTTTCGTGGAAACGATCCTCTTCATTTTTAACCACTTTTTGAATAAATGCTTCTTTCTCACTAACGGTTGGGTAAAAGTCTTTCATTATCTCGCCAACTGTTGGCACTAAACGATACATAAATGCTTCGTTTAATTGAATTTGTTTAGCAAAACGGACAGCTCTTCGTAGCAAACGACGTAATACATATCCACGACCCTCATTCGATGGCAAAGCACCGTCACCGATTGCAAACGCAACCGTACGAATATGATCCGCAATGACTTTAAATGCAATATCATGTGCTTCATTTTGACCATATTGAACACCTGACATCTTTTCAACTTCTTGAATAATTGGCATAAACAAATCCGTTTCAAAATTCGTTGGTACATCTTGAATGACCGATGCCATACGTTCTAATCCCATACCTGTATCAATATTTTGTTTTGGAAGTGGCGTGTACGTTCCATCTGGATTATGGTTAAACTCAGAGAAAACTAAATTCCAAATCTCTAAATAACGTTCGTTTTCTCCACCTGGATATAATTCTGGGTCAGAGAAATCATCTCCATAAGTTGGACCACGGTCGTAAAAGATTTCAGAGTTAGGACCACTTGGACCTTCTCCAATATCCCAGAAGTTACCTTCTAATCGGATAATACGCTCTTTGGATAAGCCTACTTCTTCAATCCAAATGCGGTAAGCTTCATCATCTTCTGGGTGTATAGTGACATACAACAAGTCAGGATCAAAGCCAATCCACTCTTTATTTGTTAAAAAGTCCCACGCATAAATAATCGCTTCTTTTTTAAAATAATCTCCAATTGAAAAGTTACCTAACATTTCAAAGAATGTATGGTGACGTGCAGTCTTTCCAACATTCTCAATATCATTTGTACGAATTGATTTTTGGGCATTTACAATTCTCGGGTTATCTGGCACAACTCGACCGTCAAAATATTTCTTTAATGTTGCCACCCCACTATTGATCCACAGTAATGAGTCATCATTGATTGGCACAAGTGGTGCTGATGGTTCGATCGCATGTTGATGCTGTTCTTTAAAATAAGTTAAAAACATTGAACGAATTTCTGAAGCTGTTAATTTTTTCATGATTCTTCCTCTTTTCTATTTTCTTTAGAGATTTTTTCAACAAAAAAAGCCCTCTCCCTCTAACGTAAGGGACGAAGACATTTCGTGGTACCACCCTCATTCAAATAAAAGACAACTTTTATTTCTCTGAGTAGTGATAACGGCACAACCGACAAATTGTTGAGAGTAGCTTCTTTAGAAAAGTTTCGGAGATTGTTTCAGCCATGCAATCTCTTTCTGTACGCACATCTTTCTAAATACTTGGCTCTTCTTGTTAACTTATGAACTTGCAATTGATTATAGAAGATGAACAAGAATGTGTCAACTCACTTTTCCAAAAAATCAAAAGGAGTGACACCTTCCATTCCTATCATTGGGTCGATTGTATAGAGTTGATTCATTTGTAAAACAAAGGACGTCTCTTCCTCGCCCTCATTGGAGACAGTTGGCATATCGTCATAAAGCGTGCCTGCTAGCCGCTCTTTTAAGGTCGTATACCGATTTAATTCATCCGAACGAGTCAATCCTGTCGTCCATGCATACTCTTCTCCTACCATGATTAAAAATCGTTTTGCACGCGTAATCCCAGTGTATAATAAATTTTTTCGCAACATTTTTTGAAAGCCTCTTACAATGGGCATGATGACAAGTGAAAATTCACTTCCTTGTGCTTTATGTATGGAAGTGCAATAGGCTAAAGTGAGTTGATTCAAATCTCTTTTTTCATAAACCACTTCATTTTGATCAAATTGAACAACAAGTTGATCTTTTTTATCTACATTTTCATTGGCATAAAAAATGGCTACGATTTCTCCAATATCTCCATTGAATACATTTGATTCTGGTTGATTCACTAGTTGAAGAACTTTATCACCTACACGATAAACAGTCTCTCCAAATTGAAGTTCTCTTGCACGTTCAGACTTTGGATTTACTGCGTCTTGGATTTGTTGATTCAATCGGTTAATACCCGCTTCCCCTCGATACATCGGTGCTAATACTTGGATTTCCTGAATCGAAAATCCTTTTTCAATCGCACTTGTAACAATTTGTTCTACTACTTTGGGTACTTGATAAGACTCTGCAGGAATAAAGGAGCGGTCTTTCTTTTTAGCGGTTAAATCAAGAATGGGACGATCTGTCTTCATTTGATGCGCGAGTTGAATGATGCTCGAGTCTTCACTTTGCCTAAAGATTTCAGTCAACTCAATCACTGGAAGTTCTCGGGATGCAATTAAATCCTTTAACACTTGCCCAGGCCCTACAGAAGGTAACTGGTCTTCGTCTCCAACCAACAATAGCTGAGCATCTTTCGGGATGGCTTTCATTAATTGATAGGCCAGCCAATTATCAACCATTGACATTTCATCAATGATGATCAACTCTCCGGATACTTCACGGCCTTCAAAATCATCTTCCTCTTCCTGACCTGTAAAACCAAGCAAGCGATGGATGGTCATTGCAGGTAAACCAGTGGATTCATTCATTCTTTTAGCAGCTCTTCCTGTGGGTGCGGCTAGCACAATCGGAAACCCTTCATCTTTACCAACATAAGTAGAAGGGTCTAGTGAGTAACCCCTTAATTCAGCAAATACTTCAACAATCCCTTGAATCACTGTTGTTTTCCCTGTCCCTGGACCGCCTGTTAGTATCATTAACGGAGAATGAATGGCTTGTTCTATCGCTTCAATTTGTGAACGGGCATAATTGACACCTAATCGCTCCTCTACTTTTCCAATCGCACTCGTGACTGCTGCTTGCGGGAAAACTTCTTTCACTTCTCCGGATAGTGCTCGTTCAAAATGTGTTGCAATCCCTACCTCAGAGGCATATAAACTCGGTAAGTAAATCCGGTCATTTTCTTGTATAACGGTCCCTAGTTGAATGAGTTGTTCTAGTGCTTCTACAAATCGTTCGCTTGGTATAGTGACAGAGGAATGTTTGCTAATCAATTCATAAGTTAAAAATAATAAGTGTTCTTGAGGTAAGTATACATGACCTTCCCCCATCGAATATTCATTTAATAAAATATGAATTGCCGCCTGTAACCTAGATAAATGATCCTCTTCAATCCCTAAACGTCTACCTAATTCATCAGCAGTTTGAAAGCCTACTCCTTTTACTTCTAACACTAATTGATAGGGATTCTCTTCAATAATTGTGATTGTTTCATCCTTATAGCGTTGATAGATTCGCATCGCTAACTGTGGACCAAATCCCCATTCCGATAATTGAACAATTGTTTTCTCCATTCCCAAATGCTCTTGAAGAACTGTTTGTAAAACTGTTTTTCGCTCTTCAGATAGGCGAGGAACTTGATCTAAAACACTGGGGTCCTTTACAATTTTTTGAATGGCATTTTTCCCTAGCGTATCAATGACGGTTTGAGCTGTTTTCTTTCCAATCCCTGGAAATAGTTCGCCTGATAAATAATGAACTAAGCCACTTTCAGTTGAAGGCATTTCCTTCTCAAAAGTGGCTGCATTAAATTGATGCCCAAATTTAGGGTGCTTAGAGAAGTGACCTGTAAAACGATAACTTTCCTCTAATGTTAATTGCGGAAAGCTACCTGTTACAGTCAATTCTTTTTCATTCCAATCTCCATTGGTCTCTTTCACTTTAATTTTGAGAATCGTGAAAAAGTTGGTTGGATTATGAAAAATTTGAATGATTGGTTTTCCTGTAACATAAATCACTTCTTCCATAACGGTCCCTCCTTACTGATTGAGTGCACTAGTAATCATTGTATGAATTTCACGTGCTTGTATATGGTTAGGTTCAATCGTGAATGCTCTTTCTAGATGGTCAATCGCTTTTTCCTTCTCATTTGTAGAAACGGCATATACGAGCCCTAGGTTATAATGTGCATCTGCTTGCTCGTCATCTAGTTGAAGTACTTTTTTAAATTGTACCAATGCTTCATTAAACAATTCCAATTGTGCCAAATGGATACCATACGTCAATTGAATTTGAACATCGTCCTCTGCTAGTTCAGAAGCTCTTAAACTATAAGGGAGAGCTAATTGGAGTTTCCCTAAATGCTCAAAAGATTTCGCTAACATATAATAGGCGTCAGCCCCGTCCATTTCTAATTGAATCGACTGTTCATATAAGCGTGCAGCTTCATCGAAACGCTCTGTATTATAATATAAATTAGCTAAGCTGTAATAAGCAGTTGCGGCTTTATCGTCTAGCACAATGGCTTGTTGGAAAAACTGCTCTGCTTTTTCAATATCATTTACTGCTGCAAAAACATTCCCCAGATTAATATATCCTACAGGATCTTCCGGTTGCTTTTCTATCGCCTGCATAAATGATTGGATCGCCTCTTCAAATCGTTCTTCTTGCAGTGCTTGGATTCCTTTTTCGTTATCATTCATTCTTTTCACCCTACGTAATTTAATTTTTTACCTTCTTTAAAAACTTCATCAATTGTTCCGCCACCTAAGCATTCCATTCCATCATAAAAGACAACTGCTTGTCCCGGAGTGATTGCTCGAACAGGCTCAGCGAACACTACTTCAACCTTACCTTCTGCATTTCTGTGTACGGTCACTTCTGTATCAGGTTGACGATATCTAAATTTAGCTGTACAAGTAAATGTCTCGGGTAAGTCACTTGGCGTCATCCAATTCACATCAATAGCTGTTAACGCATTGGAATACAAAGCATCGTGATGAAAACCTTGACCGACGAGTAAATCATTGTTTTCTAGGTCTTTTCCTACTACAAACCATGGTTCACCTGCTCCACCTATTCCTAAACCATGTCTTTGTCCTAATGTGTAGTACATTAAGCCGTCATGTTTCCCCATCACTTGTCCATCCATCGTTTTCATCTTCCCTGGTTGTGCGGGTAAAAATTGACCGAGAAATTCTTTGAAATCACGTTCACCAATAAAGCAAATGCCTGTAGAATCTTTTTTCTTAGCTGTTTTCAAACCTTGTTGTTCTGCAATGGCTCTTACTTCTGACTTTTCTAAGTGACCAAGTGGAAATAATGTTTTCTCTAATTGTGCTTGTGTTAATTGATTAAGAAAGTAAGTTTGGTCTTTATTTGTATCTACACCTCTTAACATTTTTACACCATCTGGCGTGCGTTCAACTTGCGCATAATGCCCCATCGCGACATAGTCTGCATCTAAGCTCATGGCATAGTCTAAAAACGCTTTGAATTTAATTTCTTTATTACACATGACATCCGGATTAGGGGTACGTCCTTTGCGATATTCATCTAAAAAATACTCAAATACATTGTCCCAATATTGTTTCTCAAAGTTCACAGAGTAATAAGGAATATTTAATTGTTCTGCAACTGCTACTACATCTTCAAAATCTTCAGTCGCTGAACAAAACTCAGAATCCTCAGAGTCATCCCAGTTTTTCATAAAAACACCGATTACTTCATAACCTTGTTCTAGTAATAAATGAGCCGCAACTGAAGAGTCCACGCCACCGCTCATTCCTAATACTACTCTTTTTTGTTTAGTCATTTGATTCACTCTTTTCTTTCATTTGCATTTCTTTCACTACGCTTGCAAGGATGTGCGATGCTTTCTCTATCTCATCGCTTGTCGTTTCTACGCCATAACTTAGTCTTACTGTATGTTGACTTTCTTTACTCCCTTGTCCAAACATCGCTTCTAAGACATGTGAAGCGGTGACTGAGCCTGCAGTACATGCAGATCCACTAGAAATCGCCACACCTTTCATATCTAATTTCATCAATAGTAAATCAAGTGGTACGTTTGGAAATGAAATTGCGGTAATGTGGTTCAATTTATCAGCACAACCTATCTGTTGATAATCGATTCCGTATTGTTCCAAATTCAAAAGGAGCTGTTGTTCATAACTTTTAAAACGCTCACTTGCAGTCCAATCGATGTGCTCAATCGCTGTTGCAAAGGCTGCTATCGCTGGTAAATTTTCAGTTCCACCGCGCAATTGAAATTCCTGATTCCCACCGACTTGTAAACGTTCCAGTGATTTAGGTTCTTTAATATAAAGCGCACCTACTCCTTTGGGTCCACTAATTTTATGACTTGAAATCGAAAGACTGTCTACTTGCCAGTCTGTACAATCAATTGGAATCATTCCAAATGCCTGTACAGCATCCGTATGAAAATGGATGGATGACTCTTTTAATCGTTGTCCAATCGCATGAATCGGCTGCAACACACCCGTTTCATTATTACCTGTCATAATTGATACGAGAATGGTTTCTGGACGAATGGCTGCCTCAACTTGTTCTACGGTAACCTTCCCATCCTTATCTGGTGCTAAATAAGTGACTTCAAACCCTTCTTGTTCAAGCTGTTTAAAACTTTGTAAAACGGCCTGGTGTTCGATTTGAGTCGTGATAAGATGTGTACCTTTCTTTTTTTGACCACGAGCAATGCCAAATAAGGCTAAGTTGTCAGCTTCTGTTCCGCCAGATGTAAAGATAATTTGCTTCGGCATTACGGACAGTGCCTGAGCGACTGTTTGCCGAGCAGTATTCAATACTTTTTTAGCTCGTCTTCCGAATCCATGTAAACTTGAAGGGTTACCAATTGTCGATTCAGCAACGTTGCAATAAGTAGATAAAGCTTCTTTTGACATAGGAGTTGTTGCAGCATAATCTAAATAAATCATCGTCATTTGCCTTCTTTCTAAATGTAGAACATATAGCCATCTTCAATAGCTTCGTCTTCAATTAATAAATGGTCAATTGTTGTTTCATCCAATACTTTACGAATGGCTTCACTCAATGATAACCATAACTTCTTTTGTTCAACAGGATGTTGGTCAATTTCATCTACCACTGTAATCGGACCTTCTACTTCTCGTATCACATCACCTGCTGTAATGAAATGAGGGGCACGATTTAATTCGTATCCACCTTGTGCTCCGCGAACGCTCTTTACAATGCCTGCTTTTCTCAAAGGTCTCACTAATTGTTCTAAATAAGCCTCTGATAATTCATATTGTTCTGCGATTTGTCGAAGCGGCACAGGTCCCTCTCCATAATGACGCCCTAATTGGACGATAATGGTCAAGCCATATCTGCCTCTTGTTGAAATTTTCAATCCGATCATTCCTTACGTATTTTCTTCACATAGTATAGCATATTTCTTGCAAATTGCTTGTGCTTTCACTCGACTTCAATCAATGGTCTCCTGTCTTTTTTTCATGTATACTTAGCTGAGAAAGGAAGTGAGCCTATGTCAAGAGAACCTCTCGCTTATCGGATGAGACCTCGAACAATCGATGAACTGGTTGGTCAATCTCATATTCTCGCAAAAGATTCTGCATTATATCAATTAATCAAAAAAGGACATATCCCTTCACTTTTACTTTATGGACCACCTGGTGTAGGTAAAACCTCTTTTGCCTCAGCAATTGCTGGGACAACTGACTTACCCTTTTATCCATTAAATGCGACAACTTCAGGTAAAAAAGATATTGAACAAATCGTCGGTGAAGCTCGTTTACAAGGAAAAGTGATTTTATTCCTCGATGAAATTCATCGCTTTAATAAATTACAACAAGATACATTGCTTCCTCATGTAGAAAACGGCTCGATTGTCTTAATTGGAGCTACAACAGAAAACCCGTTTCACGATGTAAACCCCGCTATCCGCTCACGTATGGGTGAAATCAAACAACTCAAGCGATTAACAAGTGAGGACTTGATGATCTTACTCCAACGTGCCTTAACGGATGAAAAAAGAGGCCTTGGTAAACAAAAGATCCACATCGAACCCGAGCAACTCACACGAATTTCAGAAAGTGTGAATGGGGATGCTAGAAAAGCGTTAACCTTGTTAGAATCAGTTGTCCAAGCAAGTGATCGGATAGATGACGTAATACATGTAGATGATATGTTGCTGGATTCATTAATTGGACGAATTGGTTTATTTGGTGATAAAAAAGGCAGTCATTTCTATAATCTATTGTCTGCCCTTCAAAAATCAGTTCGTGGCAGTGACATTGATGCAGCGATGTATTACTTAGCACATCTGCTTGAAAATGGGGATTTAATCGCAGTGAATCGCCGGTTACTTGTTATGGCATATGAAGATATTGGGCTAGCCGCTCCACAAATTGGACCTCAAGTGTTGGCCGCAACTGAAGCTGCAGTACGACTCGGTTTACCTGAAGCGCGTATTCCTCTTGCTAACGCAGTTGCACTGATGTGTCTAGCCGAAAAGTCAAACTCAGCTTACTTAGCAGTTGACCGTGCAACAAAAGCCATCCATCAAGGTAAAACAGGAGACATCCCTAATCATTTAAAAGATACACATTATGCAGGGAGTGCTGAACTTGGACATGGAGGGTATCTCTATCCTCACGATACACCGATAGGGACATTTGGTGGATGGGTGGACCAAGAATATTTGCCTAAGGAACTCAAAGGAAAACGATTTTATCAAGCCGTGCAAGCCGGTGAAGAAGTACGCATGAGCAAAATTTATGAACATCTAAAACATTCAAAGAAATAAAGGTTCTTTGCCAAATAATGGTGGGGAAGAATTTTAGTTTTTGAGCGTATGGTGGTTATAGGGCGCGTTTGGAAGTTGGTAGACCTGATTTATTAACGGGTTCTTTTGATAGAGGTATCCAAATAGCCCGTCGCTTTCACTCGTCCGACTGGAACGGAATCACCATACAATTAGCTTGTTTACTTCCTTATAACATGAAAATTAAAACGAGCCATCAGCGAAATGAATTCAACTGATGGCTCGTTCAGTGTTTATAAAATATACTCGTCAATTTTTAAGACCAATTCCGCAATTTCAGGTTTACTCACCTGATCATTCGCCCCTACACTTTCACCCTTATGTTTCAAGTCGTCAGTAATTAATGATGAGAAAATAATAACAGGTAACTCGGACAATCCTTTGTTTTCACGAATACGCTTCGTAAAATGATGACCATCCATCTGTGGCATTTCAATATCAGTAATCACGAGTTGCACCATTTTCGTAATATCGCCTACTTGATTCAATGTAGATTCTAAATAAGCTAAAGCATCCCGGCCATTTTCAAAAAACTCTAAGTTGAAGTAACCTGCCTCGTTCAATGTATCGTGTAATAATTTGCGCAACAATGGAGAATCTTCTGCAATCACAATCCGTTTTGATGATCGCTCTCGTTCCCCTAGTTTTTTTACTGCCTCTACACTTATTCCAGTATCTGGATTAATATCTAAAATAATTTTTTCGAAATCTAATAAGAGCAACATTTCATTTGCACGCTTAATTACGCCTATCACATGTGAATTTTCCACAGTATAAATATCAGAGGGTTTTTCAATTTGATCCCATGAAATACGGTGGATCTGAGTCACATCATGGACATGAAAGACAACGTGTTGTTTATTAAATGCAGCAACAATATACTTACCTTGATCACTTGTAAAAGTCTGTTGTAACCCCATTACTTTTTCCATATTAATCACAGGAAGTACCTCTCCACGTAATTGAATTATCCCTTCAATAGCTGGGTGTGCATGAGGAATTGGCGTCACCTCCATAGGCATAATAATTTCTCGAACTTTGATGACGTTAATCCCGTAACTATTTAAACCCATCTCAAATTCAATAATCTCTAATTCGTTCGTACCACTTTCTAATAAAATGCCATGGTTCATTGCCACATTCATTCATCCTCCTGTAATGTTCGATTGATTGCCAATACTTTAGTGTGTAATTATACCTATTGTAGCAATTTCAAATCTATATGACAAGAGGGCTATCTATCACTGATTCTTTCAATTGGCACATTTTTAATGATTGAATTGACTACCCAACTCGTACAAATCAACCCTACGACAGATGGTACGAAAGCATTAGATGACGGTGGTAATTGCGCTTTTCGAATAGCAGCTTGGTCATTGCCAACATGTTTCACTACTTCTGCTTTCTGAACAATTGGACTTTCATCACTAAAAACAACAGGCAATCCTTTTCTTATTCCTTTTTTTCTTAAACGAACGCGAATGATTTTAGCTAATGGATCCGTATGTGTTTTAGAAATATCTGCAATTTTAAAACGAGTAGGATCCATTTTATTCGCTGCGCCCATACTTGATATAATCGGTATGTTTCTTTGAATGCATTCCTCTGCAATATGAATTTTATACTGTAAAGTATCTGAAGCATCAATCACATAATCCGGTTGATGGGCAAATATTTCCTCATAGTTTTCTTCTGTATAGAATTGGTGAATGGCGATCACTTCACAATCAGGGTTAACATCTTTGACGCGTTCTTCCATCACTGCTACTTTTTCTCGACCAATTGTCGATAATGTAGCAACCAGTTGACGATTTACATTTGTAATATCCACTGTATCTTTATCGACTAATACTAATTTACCGATTCCAGAACGAGCAAGTGATTCAGCGGCAAAAGATCCTACCCCTCCAATCCCTAAGACCAAGACTGTTGTATTTTTTAAGAGTTCTAAGCCTTCTTGTCCAATCGCTAATTCATTTCTAGAAAATTGATGTAGCATGCCTTCACCTCATTTAAAATAAAAATCTCTCTCGCTATGGAGAGAGATCGAATTTAATTCTGTAATAAAAGAAACAAATCCCAAATGTGCCGTTGAAAACTGTATCGTTTTGAGCCTGCATTTTAGCAGGTGGGTGCTCGCACATTTACTTTTGACGTCCACTAGACGTGGCATGTCATCCCTAAATGAATGTAAAGCTCCCTGACGATATAATTGTAGGTCAAAACTGTATCGTTTCTGACGTACACCTCAGGATTTGCTACTACTTATAAGTTATCATACTCTTTTTTAGATTGCAATCATTCACTTTTAAGCGTATTCTGCAATTGAATATTTAATTCTTTCAGTTGTGCCTCGCTCACAACATCTGGTGCTTGTGTCAGTAAACAACTTGCACTTGCAGTTTTAGGGAAAGCAATTGTATCTCTTAAATTGGATGAGCCTGAAAGCAACATCACAATGCGGTCCAAGCCAAATGCAATCCCACCATGTGGAGGTGTTCCGTATTCAAATGCTTCCATCAAGAATCCAAATTGTTCTTTCGCTTCTTCTTCACTGAATCCTAAAGCTTTGAACATCGTTTCTTGAACTTCTCTCTGGTAAATACGTAAACTTCCGCCACCTAATTCATAACCATTCAATACCAAGTCATAAGCTTGTGCGCGTACAGTTTCAGGTGATGTTTTCAACTCTTGAACATCTTGTGGCATCGTAAACGGATGGTGTGCAGCTACAAAACGCTCTGCTTCTTCATCATATTCAAATAACGGCCAATCTACTACCCAGAGGAAGTTAAATTGTGTCGTATCAATTAATTGACGTTCTTTTCCTAGTTTAAGACGAAGTGCCCCCAAACTATCTGCAACGACTGACTTTTTCGCTGCAACAAATAGAATTAAGTCTCCCGCTTCGGCTCCCAATTCAGAAACAAGAGTGTCTCCTGGTTCTCCTTCGAAGAATTTTTTAATGGGACCATTCAATCCTTCATCTGTCACTTTCAACCACGCTAATCCTTTAGCTCCATACCTAGCTGCATATTCTCCTAATGCGTCAATATCTTTTCGTGAATAATCTTCAGCCCCGTCTTTGACTACGATTGCTTTCACTTGCCCGCCTGCTTCAACAGCTCCTGAAAATACTTTGAATGCAGAGTCTTTTACTAAAGCAGAGACATCTTGTAACTCCATTCCAAAACGTGTATCTGGTTTGTCTGAACCAAAACGTGACATCGCTTCGTCATAAGGCATTCGTTTGAAAGGTGTTTCAATATCTATTCCTTTTACATCTTTCATGATTTGCTTCATTAAACGTTCATTCATCTCTAAAATATCATCCATAGACATGAAACTCATTTCCATATCAATTTGAGTGAATTCGGGTTGACGGTCTGCACGTAAATCTTCATCACGGAAACAGCGTGCGATTTGGAAGTATCGATCGAATCCAGATACCATTAACATCTGTTTAAATAACTGTGGAGACTGAGGTAACGCGTAAAATTCACCACCATGTACACGTGAAGGCACTAAGTAATCTCTTGCGCCTTCAGGAGTAGACTTCGTTAAAATTGGCGTTTCTACTTCAAAAAATCCTTCATCAGCTAAAAAATTTCGAACCGTACGTGTAATATCTGAACGCATTTTAAAGACGTTTGCTAATTTAGGTCTTCTTAAGTCAAGGTAACGATATTTTAAACGCAGTTCTTCACTTACATCTGTTTCATCTTCAATCATAAATGGAGGATTCTTAGCTTCGTTCACAATTGCAACTTCTTCTGCTTGGATTTCAATGTTGCCTGTAGGTAATTTAGGGTTTTTTTGCGCTTCTTCTCTTTCGATTACTTTCCCTTTGATTTCTACTACGAATTCATTTCTAAACTTATCCGCTACTTTCCAAGCGGCTTCATTTGCTTCTGGATTGAATACAGTTTGAACGATACCTGTGCGGTCACGGACGTCTACAAAAATCAAGCCACCCAAGTCTCTTCGTTTTTGAACCCAGCCTTGTATAGTAATCGTTTCACCAATTTGTTTTTCTGTGACTTCTCCACAATAATGTGTTCGTTTCATTACTTTCTCTCCTCTTTTAAAAAGTATTCGACAACCTCTGCAATCGGCAATTGTTGTTGCTCACCAGTAGACATCTCTTTTACTTGCACGACTTGCTCTGCCACTTCATCTTCACCGATAATAATGACATACTTAGCATGCATACGGTCCGCTGATTTCATTTGCCCTTTCATTTTACGGTCTAGAAAATCAGTTTCTGCTGCTATCCCATTTCTTCTCAGTTGTTGCGTTAATTGAAAACCTAATTTCGTTGCTTCGTCACCTAACGTTACAAGATAAACATCCAGTTCATTCTCATTCACTAGCTCTACTTGTTCATTTTCTAAAGCAAGTAAGAGACGTTCGATACTCATTCCAAAGCCAATTCCAGCAGCATCAGGTCCGCCAATCTCAGCAGTCATCCCATCGTATCGTCCTCCACCACATAAGGTAGTAATCGCACCAAACCCTTCAGCAGTACTCATAATTTCAAAGGCTGTGTGATTATAATAATCTAATCCACGAACTAAATTTGGATCTTCTTCGAACGCAATATCAATCGCGGATAAATACGATTTAACTTCTGAGTAATAAGCTAGATTATCTTCACTTAAATAATCAGTCAATGCTGGAGCAGACGCCATTAATGGATGTTCATGATCTTTTTTACAATCTAAAATACGTAACGGGTTTTTTTCAAGACGCATTTGACAGTCACTACAAAACTCTTCTATATGTGGCGAGAAATGAGCAACTAGTGCCTCTCGATGTTTCGCACGAGCTTCTCTGTCGCCCAGTGAATTAATCACTAATTTAATATTCTTCAATCCTGCTTTTTGGTAAACTTCCATTGCAAGAGCGATTGTTTCGGCATCTGTCATCGGTGATGCACTGCCAATGACTTCTACTCCAAATTGAACGAACTGACGATACCTTCCTGCTTGTTGCCTTTCATAACGGAACATGGGTCCTTCATAAAATAATTTCACTGGTTGATCTGGATAACCAAACATTTTATTTTCTACAAAAGAACGAACAACTGGTGCAGTTCCTTCAGGTCGTAAAGTCATGGAGCGATTCCCTCGATCAGTGAACGTGTACATTTCTTTTTGTACGATATCAGTAGTATCCCCTACTGTTCTTTGAAATAATTCAGTTTGTTCAAAGATTGGTGTACGGATCTCTTCAAAGCGATAAGCACGACATGTATCACGGATAATTGCTTCTACCTTTTGCCATTTCCATGATTCAGACGGTAGAATATCTTGTGTTCCTCTAGGTACTTTAAAATTCATTTCAATTCCTCCTTCAAATATAAAAAAAGCCCTCATCCCTATTAAAAAATAGGGACGAGAGCTTTGTAGCTTCCGCGGTTCCACCCAAATTGACTCCTTATTGCAGTCCACTCGATACTGGATAACGGCCAGTTCCGTTTCTACCTAATCAGCCTGTTCGCCTTTCGATAGAACGCCTCCCCACTGTTGTTCAAACCATTCGATGACAAGTGAATTTCAGCCCAGTTCACTTTCTCTTTAGACATCTTGTGAATCGTTTTACTTTTTGGATCCTTAGCTATTTTTTGAATTCGTTTGTATCATTCATATTAATCATTTTCTCACAGCAAGTCAACTGCAAATTCATTTCTTCTCTTTTTATCTGCTCAAAGATTTCACTACAACCGATAATCAATTGGCAACTTGTGAAATATTTCGTACAATAGAACAACAAAGGAGGCGAAATGATGAAACACCCATTCACACGTTTTTTGATTAGTTTAGTTGTACTCTTTAGTATCATTCCAATCAGTCAAGCGTTTGCTGCCCCGAAAGAAGTTACACTATCAGAGCCATGGGTTAATCTCCGTAGTGGGCCTGGTTTAACTTACGATATCATCGAACGTCTAGAAACCACGGACACTTTACAAGTGTTAGAAACAGAACAAGAATGGTTTAAAATCGAGTATAAAGGTAAAAAGGGGTGGATTGCCTCATGGTTAACAAACGAATCAACCTCAGATTCAAGTACAATTGAGGCTTCTCAAGAAATACAACTCACAGCTGATGAAGTTGATTTCAGATTAGGACCCTCTGAAAAATCCAATATACTCGCCGTCCTTGCACAAGATACAACTGTTGAGGTCCTGCAAGAAAAAGAGGATTGGCTATTTGTTCGTTACGATCAACAATCTGGATGGGTTCAAAAGGTTGAAACCAATTATTCTACAACCAATGCTTCTCCTCCACCCGTAGAAGACAGTGACGACAAAGACGAAATCAATGCAAACTTAGATCATTTTAAAATAGTCATTCCTTCAGTAAATGTAAGGTCCAATAAAGGATTAAAAGGAAAGGTCATTGGAACTGTTCAATCAGAAGAACGATTCCCTATTCTTTCTATTAATCATAACTGGGTGGAAATTCAATATACAGAAAAAAAGACAGGATGGCTATCTCTCTATCACGGGCAGCTTGTTTCTAATCAACCAGACAACCAAGAAGAGATTCAATCGATTTCAATCGTCACTGACCGAACTAACTTTAGATCCGAACCAACTACACATTCTGCAATTGTTAAACGGGCTACTATCGGAGAAGTGTATAAGGTTATTGGTGTGCATGAAGAATGGCTAGAGGTTGAAATTGAGGAAGGGTCTGCCTTTGTTGCCAGCTGGGTAGTCGCCATCGAAGGAGAAGAAGAAAAAGAAAAAGAAGTCGTTGAAGTGAATCCGAATAAAAAAGCTTCCATCGATGGTACACTACAAGATATTGTTATCGTAGTCGATGCAGGGCACGGCGGACATGATAAAGGAACAAGCAGTCAACGAGGAACGGACGAAAAAGACTTAACTTTAAGAACTGCACATTTACTCGTTGATAAACTCGAAGCTGCAGGAGCAACTGTCATCATGACACGCGAAAGTGATCAATTTGTCGCGTTAAGAAATCGTACACAATTAAAATTAACAAATGGTGCTGATGCAATGATTAGTCTTCATTATGATGCTAATTTAGATTCAAGTGTTCGAGGCCACACCACGTTTTACTATCATGAAGATCAACTTCAGTTAGCTCAAGCCATCAATCAAGAATTAGCTGGATTACCTACAACTGACCGCGGCGTTCAAAAAGGAAACTTCCAAATCGTTCGTGATGGAGGTCATCAAACTGTTCTTCTAGAGCTTGGCTTTTTAACGAATAGTGCAGAAGAACAACTCATCTTAACTTCTCAATACCAAGAACGAACAGCACAAGCAATTTACAGTGGTTTATTAAATTATTTCAACGAATAAAAAAGGAGCCTTTCAACTTCAAAAGAAAGGCTCTTTTTTAATGCGTAAAATGATGTGGCCAGCTCTTTTCCACTCACTTTACTTTGATTCTACGACTAGAGTTACTGGTCCCTCATTAATTAATTCTACGTCCATCATTGCTCCGAATACTCCCGTTTCTACTTGTAAGTCATAAGTTCTAAGCTGTTCATTGAATCGGTCCCATAAAGGCTTTGCCTGTTCAGGTCTTGCAGCATCAATAAAACTTGGTCGACGTCCTCTTGAGGTATCTCCATACAGTGTAAACTGAGAAACAGATAAAATGGCTCCTTCTACTTGATCAATCGACCAGTTCATTTTGTCTTGTTCATCTTCAAATAAACGTAAGCCAGCTATTTTTTTAGCTACTTCATCTACTTCTTTCTCAGTATCAGTATGTGTAATTCCTACCAATAATAAAAAACCGCGGCCGATCTCGCCAACTGTTTGTTGATCAACTGTGACTTTTGCTTTTTTTACTTTTTGAAGAATAACGCGCATGATTTCACCCCATTTAATGAATCACTCGATGTACCGCATGTACATCTGGAATTTGTTTAATTCTCTTTACAATTTGATACAGATGATTGATATTTGTAATTTGGATTGTCATCGATATTTTAGCTACTTTTTCTTTATTGGCCTTGCCAGAAACTGCAGTAATTGGAACTTTCATTTCTGAAACAGCCATCATCACTTCATTCAATAGATGTGCACGGTCAAAAGCAACAATTTCAATGTCTACCTCAAACATTTTTTGAGACTTCGCAGTATCTCCGACAGCCCAACTCACTTCAATCAAACGACTTTGTTCAGCTTCTGGTAAATGTGTATTTGGACAGTCTGTTCGGTGTACAGATACGCCTCTTCCTTTAGTAATGAAGCCAATAATTTCATCCCCAGGCACTGGATTACAACATTTCGCTAAGCGAACTAGCAAACTGTCAATCCCTTCTACGATGACCCCCGATTCAGAAATCTTTTTCGGTTCTTGTTCTTTCGTTTTTTCAATATCTGATTTTATTTTTTCAATCGTCTCAATCTTTTCACGTTCACGTCTTAACTTTTCTGCTAAACGATTGACGACTTGCTGAGCAGTTACACCACCTGAACCGACACCTGCATACATGTCTTCTTCAGAAGCAAAGCTGAATTTATCTAAAGCTCGTTGGATATTATCATTTGTAATCACATCTTTGACTTCGAATAATTGATCTTTAATTTCCTTTTCAATCGCTTCTTTGCCTTTCACTACATTATCTTCTTTTAATTGGCGTTTAAAATATTGACGAATTTTACTTCGCGCTTGAGATGTATTCGCTATTTTTAGCCAATCTCTACTTGGCCCAAAGGATTGTTTCGAAGTTAATATTTCAATAATATCTCCCGTATCTAACTGTTCATCTAAGGCTACCATTTTGCCATTGACTTTCGCACCAATTGTTCGATTTCCTACTTCTGAATGCACTCGATAAGCAAAATCTAGTGGAACAGAGCCTTTTGGCAATTCAATGACATCGCCATCAGGAGTAAATACGTAGACCATGTCTGAAAACAAATCAAACTTCAATGATTCCATAAATTCTTCTGCATTTGTAGAGTCATTTTGTAATTCTAAAATTTCTCTAAACCATGTTAACTTCTGGTCAATGCTATCATTCAAATCGGCTTTTGCCTTGCCCTCTTTATATGCCCAGTGTGCAGCTACCCCATACTCAGAAATTTTATGCATCTCTTCCGTACGGATTTGCACTTCTAACGGATCCCCTGCAGGACCTACTACTGTGGTGTGAATAGATTGATATAGATTTTGTTTTGGCATGGCAATATAGTCTTTAAATCGGCCAGGCATCGGCTTCCATAACGTGTGGATAATACCGAGAACTGCATAACAATCTTTAATACTTTTTAGCAATATTCTGACAGCTAATAGATCATAAATTTCATTAAATTCTTTATTTTGGATGGCCATCTTACGATAAATGGAGTACAGATGCTTAGGTCTACCTGATATTTCTGCTTCAATGCCCATATTATCAACTTCATACTGAATGATTTCCATTACTTCTGCCAAATATTGCTCTCGTTCGGCTCTCTTCTTTTTCATCATATTCACGATTCGGTAATATTGTTGTGGATTCAGGTAACGTAGTGAAATATCTTCCAATTCCCATTTAATGGTTGATATTCCCAAGCGATGGGCTAGTGGGGCAAAGATATCTAATGTTTCTGCAGAAATTCTTCTTTGTTTCTCTTCAGGTACGTGCTTTAAAGTACGCATATTATGTAGGCGGTCAGCCAATTTAATTAAAATGACTCGGATATCTCTCGCCATTGCAATAAACATTTTTCGATGATTCTCTGCTTGTTTTTCCTCATTTGAACGAAACTTTAATTTATCAAGTTTTGTTACACCATCTACAAGAACGGCTACTTCTTCACCAAATTCCTCCACAATATCTTCTCGGCTCACTTCTGTATCTTCAACCACATCATGTAAAAATCCTGCCGCTACAGTTGCAGGATCCATCTGTAATTCTGCGAGTATGCCAGCGACTTGAATCGGGTGAATAATATAAGGTTCTCCCGACTTTCTAAATTGACCATCATGTGATTGCTCGGCCGCAATATAGGCTTTTTTAATAAAGTTTACATTGTCTTCATTCATATACGTGCCTACTAAATCAAACACATCTTGAGCAGTCAAATCTTGATTTTTAGCCATCTTCATACTCCTTTCTATTCGTTTTAGGTAATACTTTCTATTGTACGTGTTAAAAGGGTAAGTTGTAAAGCTTTCCTCTTCTCATTTTAGAGTAAAACGCCTAAGCCTTTCATGACAAATGAAATCTACGGAAACAAAAAAGGCCTCTCGATGAAATCATCAAGAGACACTTAAAACACGACTATTCTGCTTCGTAATTAATTAATGTTCGAATATCATAACCTTCAATATTTTTACGACCTTCTAAATAATCTAATTCAATTAAGAATGCACAACCTGCTACTACACCGCCCAATTGTTCAACGAGTTCGATGGATGCTTTGATAGTGCCTCCAGTTGCAAGTAAATCATCGACAATTAACACACGTTGTCCTTTTTTAATTGCATCTTTGTGAATTGTTAACCGGTCTGTACCATATTCCAAATCATATTCAACTTCCACTGTTTCTCTTGGTAGTTTACCTGGTTTACGAACTGGTGCAAAACCAATTTCTAATGCATAAGCAACAGGACAGCCAATAATAAAGCCACGTGCTTCAGGACCGACTATTAATTCAGCATTGACTTCTTTAGCATATTTCACAATTTCGTCTGTCGCATATTTATAAGCATGTCCATGGTCCATTAAAGTTGTAATATCTTTAAAGCTAATGCCTTCTTTCGGATAATCTTTTACAATCGTTACATATTGTTTTAAATCCATCTTCCGTTTTCCTCCTCATGTGTTACGAACGCATCGTAATCACAAATTGCTGAAGCTCAGCATATGAGCTAAATAATAATTGTTTTTCAATTGCATATTGCTGTATTCTCGCTTGATAACTCGGCGCGTCTTCTAAAGGACTTTTGCTTGGTTGACTATTAACCTGAAAGACACCATCTTCTATTTTAACAAATTTCAACTCTAAAAACACTTTCAACATGAAGATAATCGTGTCTTTTTTCCAACCTTTTGCTTGGCCGAGTAATTGCCACTCTTTTTCATAATCGAGAAAACCACGTTGTTTCAATGTTTTGTATAGCTCAGCAAACATTTCTCGAGTAGGTAAAGTTTCTAAATAAACGGGGTTGGCTTGGTAAAAAACAGTATACATTCGGTGTACATTTTTCGATTGAAGAATGCTAGTCAATTGTTCAAATTGTATAGGTAAATCTAGTAGAACTACATTTGAAGACCAGCTCTTCTTTTCTTCAAATCGAATCAATTGTGGGATTTTTTCTTTAAAATAATGCTCCCCTGCATCAGTAAATACAACTAATTCTGCATCTGATGGAATCAGTGGTAACCAACGTTCAAGTTGTTGAATTCCGCGATAATCAAAAAGTTGGAAATCCTCGCTTTTCAAATCTGACAACATGATTTGAGGATTTTTTTTGCCATTCCATTCATTGATCGTCAAGTCTCCCAGGACTGAACAAGTGATACCCGGTGTCAGTTCGTCCACCCATTGCCCTTTATGAAAACTTACTGCATCTAAGGTGTACGCTCCTTGTTCAAGGACTGCTTTAAAATGATTACGGTCGGCACCAATTTTGCGTGCATCCTTTATCTTTACATCTTTAATTCTAATATTCGGTTTAGCAAAACCCATTCCAAATGGCTTTAATTGTGAAAGTTGTTCTAACGTATCAACTGTGACCTCACTTATTTCAACAGTCACATCTACTCGTTCTTTTGCTATCCACTGGTCAGCTGTTAAACATTGAATAGCTCGTTCTCCGATGGCTTGTGTGAAAGATTCAATCTGTTCAATGGCTATCGACATCCCAGCTGCCATTTCATGACCGCCGAATTTTAATAAATAGGCTGACAGGTGCTGTAAATGTTCAAATAAATGAAAGCCCTCAATACTTCTTGCAGAACCTTTTGCTATTCCTTCAACATCGTCTGCTCCGAATAAAATAGTTGGACGATAGTATTTTTCTACTAAACGTGAAGCTACAATCCCTACGACGCCAGGATTCCAGTCTTGATGATACAAGACAATAACTGGAGGTAACTCATTGCCGTACTGTTGAATTAAAAGTTGACTGGCTTGTTCCATAATACTATTCACAATTCCTTGTCTCGTTTGATTATCCGCTTGAATCGTTGCAGCAAGTTGTTCGGCTTCTTCTCTTGTTTCTGATAATAACAAGCGAACTGCCACTTCAGCAGAATGCAAACGTCCAGGGGCGTTTAATCTTGGGCCAAAACTAAAACCCACAGTCATTTCATCCGCATCTTGAAGCTCGATATTGGCCACGCGAGCTAAAGCTTTGATTCCTTCATTCGAAGTTTGTCTTAATTGTTGTAAACCCATTTTCGTAAAGTATCGATTTTCTAAAGTTAAAGGGACCATATCGGCAATCGTACCGATTGCGACAAACTGCAAATATTCTTCACGTTCTTCGCCTAGCAATGCAGTGGCCAACTTATAAGCGACCCCTACACCCGCTAAATGAGGATAAGGGTAAGTTTGACCTGGTAAGTTTGGATGAATAATTGCATCAGCTTGGGGTAATTCTTCACCGAAATCATGGTGATCTGTAATAATCACAGTCGCCCCTAAGGAATTTGCATGATGTATCGCTTCAATGCCAGCAATTCCATTATCAACCGTAATAATAAGTTCAAAACCTTCTGTAATTTTCTCTTCAAAAAGGGCTGTGTTCGGACCATAACCGTGAGTAAAACGGTTAGGAATACAAAAATCAACGAGGCCGCCTAATTCCCGAATCGCTTTCATTAATATCGTAGTGCCCGTTACCCCATCAGCATCATAATCTCCATAAATTAGAATGGGGATTTGAGCGTCAATCGCTTCTTGAATAATGCCAACTGCTTCTTCCATCCCATCAAATAAAAAAGAATCATTGATCATTTCTTTTGAAGGATGTAAAAGCTGTTCAACTTCATCCATTGAAGAAATTGAACGAGCAGCAATTATTTTTGCTAATAAACGTGGAATCTTAAATTGTTCTGTGATTTGATTGACTAGATTTTCATTCTCTTGTTCAATCAACCATTCTTTTGTTGATTCAATCATTGTACATGCCTCTTTTCATTAAATGCACTTAGCCTCAGTCGTACTATTTTGTTACTTAACTTCGAGTTCGACTTCGAGAAAGTTGATATTGATTCACTTTTAACTGCTGCTAATTCTGTGCTTAGATAAAAAATCAGCAGACTCAACTAATGAGTATTGTTCACTAGATGAGTGTGCTGACTCCTATTTCTTATTGTCTATCAGAAGACTCCTCTATCACTGGGTAAACGAATGTAGCATCTTCTACAATATCTCTTTCTTGCACTTCTTCTCTAGGAATAATTCTTAATTGTTCTTGACGCAGTAATTCTTCCTTTTCAGCAATTTCTGCTTTTAACATTTTAATTTCCTTTTGATAAGCCATTCTTTTAAATAAAGCAACTGACCCACTAATGATTGCACCTATGAGCGCAGAACCTAATATGACAAGAACAAGTGGCATTTGCACCTGAGTGAATAAAAAGCTTACTGAAACAGGACGCACATTCACAACTGAAAATACGGCAATTAGAATTGCAAATAATAATCCAATAATTAAAGTCCATTGATTTTTCATCTGATACCCTCCCTACTCTTCTATACAAGAAAAAAACAGCGTATACACATAGTATACCCTGTTTTTTCTTACTTTGACAATGTTCAACAATTAGACAACTGGCTCGTCAGAACCCCACTTTGGTTTGTCTTTGTCAATTTTAATTGTACCCGTTTTTTCCAATTCTTTTTTCTTCAAATCAAACCAGATTTGAGCTGAAATGAAAATTGAAGAATACGTCCCTGCTAACAATCCAATTAATAAAGCAACTGAGAATGGTTTAATTGAATCTGCACCTAATGCAATCAGTGATACAACCACGAAGATGACTGTTAAGACAGTGTTCACAGAACGCCCTAATGTTTGTCTCAATGATTTATTGACCATATCCGCTAATTGATCTGCCGTTGCAATTTTACCTACTCGGTTCATGTTTTCACGAATACGGTCAAAGGTAACGATCGTATCGTTAATTGAATACCCGACAATTGTTAAGACAGCCGCAATAAATGTAATATCTACTTCCATCCGTACAATACTAAACATCGCAATCATAAAGAATGCATCATGCAATAGGCCGACAATTGAAGCAACGCCCATGCGCCATTCAAATCTAAAGGCAACATAGATAATGATTCCTAATGCAGCATACATTAAAGCAAATAAAGCATTTTTGGCCAATTCTTTTCCTACTGTATCAGAAACAGTAGAGACGTTTGGTTCTGAACCATAAATTTCTTTTAATTCATTTTTAAATGTATTGACTTGCTCTTGTGTAAATTCTTCTTGGAATCGAGCCACTCCGATTTCTTTATTGTCACCTGAAATCACAATGTCTTTTACATCATGACCGACAACTGCTAAATCTTTTTCAAATTGTTCAATGTTAATCGGTTCTTTCGCCATTACTTCTACACGTGTACCACTTGAGAAGTCAATACCAAGGTTTAGCTTAAATACCGATAACATAATGATTCCAGTGATAATTAAGACACTTGAAAAAACATAGTATTTCTTACGTGAGTGAACAAAATCAAAGCGATCAAATTTTGTCGTAAGGTCAAGTGTGTCTACACCTTCTACAATATTATGCACATCTTTTTTCTTAATGCCGAAGAGTTGTGGCTTATTATCGAGTACACCACTTTGGACAAGTAAACCTAATAATAATCTTGAACCCCAAACAGCTGTTAAGAAAGAAGCTAAAATACTAATGATTAACATTGTCGCAAACCCTTTAACAGAACTCGTTCCATAAATAAAGAGAACCACTGCTGCTAAAAGAGTCGTGATGTTCGCATCTAAAATCGCTGTGAAAGAACTTTTCGCACCTGATTTAAATGCAGATGAAATCGATTTACCTACTCTTAACTCTTCTCGAATTCTTTCATAAGTTAAGATATTTGCATCGACAGCCATCCCTACTCCAAGCATCAATGCTGCAATACCTGGTAGAGTGAGGACTCCATTAATTTTTGTAAAGACAAGTAAGATAATGTAAACATAGATAGATAATGTTGCTACTGCAACTAAACCAGGGACACGGTAAAATAACATCATAAATACAAAAATGAGTCCAATACCAACTACGCCTGCTACGATTGTCTTATCTAGTGCTTGTTCACCAAACTGAGCACCTACTGAAGTAGAATAAATCTCTGTTAATTTAACAGGTAACGCTCCCGCATTTAAAATCCCTGCCAAATTTTTTGTTTCTTCAATTGTAAAGCTTCCAGAGATTTCAACATTTGAAGATAAAATCGGACGATCTACGTTAGGGGCAGAAATAAATTTAGGATTCTCTTTTTGAATTTCTTCAACAAAAGAGTCGACCCCTTCTTCAAAATCTAACCAAATCACCATTTGGTTGTTTGGTTTTTTCTGAGAAATCGCAGTTGTTACTTCTCCAAATTTATCGGCACTTTTTAATTCAAGTGTAACGACTGGTTTTTTTGTATCTGGGTGGAAATCTGCTTTCGCACGCCCAGCTTTTAAATCATTTCCATCAAGCAATAAATTATCTTCTACATCTCGAAACGTTAAATTAGCTTGTGTAGATAATAAATCTCTCGCTTGTTGTTGATCATCAATTCCAGCAATCTGTACTCGAATACGATTACCTGATTCAACTTGGATATTTGGCTCACTTACTCCAAGTACGTTGACACGACGTCCTAAAGCATCAGATATATCTGTAAGTAACGCCTCGTCTACTTTATCGCCTTCCTTTAAAGGTTCAACTTGATATAATACTTCAAATCCACCTTGTAAATCTAAGCCTAATTTCACATCTTTTAAAATTCCTTTTGATGTGAGCCCAATCGTCGAAGCAAATAAGACGATGAGTAATAAAAAGGCGACGAGTCTTCCTCTAGTTTTCATTTTACATTTTCCTCCTCATACGGTTACCTACTCTTTTTTAGCAGTCGGTTCCAGTAAGGTTTGCAGTTCTTCCTGATTTAAATCAGAGAACCAATCTACTTCTTCTTTTTGGGTTTCAATATGTGACATTGTCATGTATTGAGCACCTGTTATTTTCAATATATCACTCACAATTTTATGTAAGGAAAGGGATTCGACATCTTTATTTTTCCAAATATGCTGAAGACAAAATTCCCATAATTTCTCATCCGTAATATCTTGATAGTCGTACAATTGCAATTCAGTCACTTTACTATCTAATGCTGGATGTATTTCCTGGAATAGAAGTTCATATTTCATGGGTACACCCCTTATCGTTTATCATTCGATTAATAAATAAAAGCCGGCGTCGTACAACTGTATAACAACCGACTTCATTGATTTGTCGTCAACTAATGACAAGGATTACTTACCTACAACAGTACCAATCGCTTGTTTTTCTAGTTTAATAATGACGTTGTCTGCAATTTTTACATGAACCGCTGTATCTTCAATTGCGTCAATCGTTCCATGCATCCCTGCGATTGTTACGATTTCATCACCACGTTGTAAAGCATCTTGCATTGCTTTTGTTTGCTTTTGACGCTTTTGTGCCGGACGAATCAATAGTAACCACATGATACCGAACATAATTGCGATCATTAGTAAAGTACTCGTTAGTTCTCCACCCATGTTTTCCCCTCCAATCCTTTCCTATTATACAAGATTTAAAAGTTTTTTGCATTCGGTTTATTATAACCATATTCTTCAAAAAATGCTTCTCTGAAATCACCTAGGCGATCTTCACGAATAGCTTGTCTAACTTCTTCCATTAGATTTACTAAGAAATAAATATTGTGATAGCTTGTTAAACGTAAACCAAAGATTTCATCTGATTTTATCAAGTGATGAATATAAGCACGCGAATAATTCTTACACGCATAACAATCACAGTTTTCATCCAATGGTCTAAAATCATGTTTATATTTTGCATTGCGGACTACTAGTCGCCCTTGACTTGTCATAAGTGTTCCATTTCGAGCAATACGAGTAGGTAATACGCAATCAAACATATCGATTCCACGAATTGCACCATCAATTAATGAGTCTGGTGTTCCGACACCCATTAAATACCTTGGTTTATCCTCTGGTAGATGAGGTACAGTAAATTCTAACACACGATTCATTACATCTTTCGGTTCACCTACTGACAATCCTCCAATTGCATAACCAGGGAAATCTAAAGAAACTAAGTCTTGAGCACTTTGCTTCCTTAAATCTTCATACTCTCCACCTTGTACAATACCAAATAAAGCTTGATCAGATGGGCGGGCATGCGCTTCTAAACAACGTTCAGCCCAACGACTGGTCCGATCTACAGAGGATTGCATATATTCCCTAGTCGCAGGATAAGGAGGACATTCATCAAATGCCATCATAATATCTGAACCGAGGACATTTTGAATCTCCATTGCTTTTTCTGGACTCAAAAAGAGTTTGCTACCATTTAAATGATGGCGGAAATGAACGCCTTCTTCTTGAATATCTCTGAGCTTACTTAATGAAAACACTTGGAATCCACCAGAATCTGTCAATATCGGACGATTCCAATTCATAAATTGATGCAAACCACCTGCTTCTTGAATCACTTCTGTCCCAGGACGTAACCAAAGATGGTACGTATTACTTAAGATAATCCCCGAACCAATCTCTGCCATCTCTTCAGGACTCATTGCCTTTACAGTTCCTTGTGTTCCTACTGGCATAAAGACGGGTGTTTCAAAAGAGCCATGGGGCGTATGCACAATCCCTAAACGTGCACCTGTTTGTTTACATGTTTTAATATGTTCATATGTTACTGCTGCTGTCATGATTGATTCTCCTCTTTATTTCGAATAAACATTGCATCTCCAAAACTAAAAAAACGATACTTTTGTGATACTGCTTCTTGATAGGCTTTCATCATGATTTCTCTTGAACTTAAAGCCGAGACTAACATTAATAAAGTAGATTGAGGCAAATGGAAATTTGTAATTAAAGCATCTACTGCTAAAAATGTATAGCCAGGATAAATGAAAATGGACGTCCAACCGGCATCTGCTTGGATATTGCCATCATGCTTTTGAGCAATTGATTCAAGTGTACGAATAGACGTCGTACCAACAGCAACTACTCTTCCACCCCTTTTTTGGGCGTTTGTAATGATTGCTGCGTTCTGCTCATCTAACGCATAATATTCTTCATGCATTTTATGGTCCTCAATGGAGTCTACAGAAACGGGACGAAATGTGCCCAACCCCACATGTAAAGTGACATAGGCAATCGCTATCCCTTTTGCTTCAATAGCCTGAAGTAATGCTGTTGTAAAATGTAAGCCTGCAGTTGGTGCAGCTGCTGAACCACGTTCTTTTGCAAAAACAGTTTGGTAGCGATCTGCATCCTCTAATTTTTCAGTAATATAAGGAGGTAATGGCATTTCACCAAGTGTTTCTAGCACTTCATAAAAAATGCCCTCGTAAGACATCTTAAAATGTCTCGCTCCTTCAGGCGTAATATGTGTACAAACGGCCTGTAATTGACCTTCTCCAAATGTCACGATTGTTCCCACTTTTACACGTTTAGCAGGTTTCACCAATGCTTCCCATTCGTCAGTTTGTATTTCCTTTAATAGGAGTAACTCAATATGTGCTCCTGTATCGCTTTTCACACCATGGAGTCTGGCTGGTAATACTTTTGTATTATTCAGCACAAGTACATCGCCTGGATTTAATTCATCAATGATTGTTGAAAATTCCGTATGTTCATACGCTCCCGTTTTCCTATCCACTTTCATCAAACGGCTTTTAGTCCGTTCTTTTAATGGAGTTTGAGCAATTAATTCTTCTGGTAAATGGAAATCATATTGTTTTACATCCATCTTTCTTCCTCAATTCTTTTGTTCTGGATAGGGTGCTCCAAAATGAGCATACCCTGTTGCAGTGACCACTCTACCTCTTGGGGTTCGTTGGATAAAACCAATCTGTAATAAATAGGGTTCATACACATCTTCAATGGTGACCGCTTCCTCACCGATAGTAGCTGCTAACGTTTCTAATCCGACTGGTCCGCCACCGAAATGAGTAATCATATGCTTCATTAGTTTATGATCAATTTCATCTAATCCATAATGATCGACAAGTAATAACTCAAGTGCATCATTTGCAGTTGAAAGTGTTATTTTACCATTTCCACGGACTTGTGCAAAGTCTCTTACACGTTTCAATAGTCGATTTGCAATTCTCGGGGTCCCTCTTGAACGTTTGGCAATTTCAAAAGCTGCTGTTTCTTCTATTGGCACTTTAAACACAGAGGCACTTCTTTCAATAATAATTTTTAGTGATTCTAAATCATAATATTGCAGACGAAGTGGCACACCGAAGCGATCTCTTAAAGGAGCAGATAATGAACCTGCTCTAGTCGTAGCACCTATCAATGTGAAAGGGGGTAAATCTAATCGAACAGAACGAGCTTCAGGTCCTTTTCCAATCATGATATCTAGACAAAAGTCTTCCATTGCAGGATAAAGAACCTCTTCGATTGACCGGTGCAGTCGATGGATTTCATCTATAAATAATACATCACCCGGTTCAAGTGAGGACACGACTGCTGCTAAATCTCCTGGTCTCTCAATAGCAGGTCCACTGGTCGTTTTTACATTCACACCCATTTCATTCGCAATGACTTGTGCCATTGTTGTTTTTCCTAGGCCTGGTGGTCCATACAGGAGGACATGATCTAAACTTTCTTGACGGGCTCTTGCTGCTTCAATGAAAATCGTCAAACTTTCTTTTACTTGGTCTTGACCTACATATTGCTCGAGGGTCTCTGGCCGAATCGACTCTTCAAATCCTTCTTCATTCCATTGTTCTTCTCCTGATACAATCCGTTCGTCCACGAGTACTCCTCCTTATCTTTGTTTCACTAATAATTGCAGTGCCTGTTTCATATATTCTTCCGTTGAACAATCTTCTTTTGCTAATTGTTGTTTAATTTTTGCTAATTCTCTTGCAGAGTAGCCGAGTGCTTCTAGTGCCAATAACGCTTCATCTAATTGATGATTGTCACTCATTGAGAATAAATGTGGCTCTTCTTCCGTTGCAATGGGTTCAAATAACTCAGTTAGTTTTCCTTTTAAATCCAAAATCATTTGACGAGCTGTTTTCTTACCTACTCCAGGAAATTGCACTAAAAATTTCTCATCTTCCATTTCTATGGCCTGGACGACCTGCTCAGGCACCCCATTCGCTACAATAGCCAAAGCACCTTTTGGACCAATTCCTGATACTGTAATTAACTTCTCAAATAAATGACGCTGATTTAATTGTTGGAAGCCTATTAAGCTATGCGTATCTTCTCTGACATGTAAATACGTATATACTTTAATGGGTTGGTCAGATACTTGAAAAACATAAGGGTTTGGCGTTTGTAATTGATAGCCAATCCCTGCATTTTCAATTGTAATATAATAAGGATGGACCGCTGTCACATTTCCTTTTATGTAATCATACATGGATTTCACCTTCCTCTAAACATCAGTCATATTATAACATACGAACGGACTTTCGGCTTTTTTTATCAAATTTGATTGAGTCAAGTTTTTGTGGGTGATTATTTGATCCAGGTAAAACGCTTCAAAATATAATGAGGTTGGCTTCCTTTTACGATGAATCATAAGCGTTGTTGATTGACGTTCC
>JASLCF010000075.1 GCA_030146155.1 Savagea sp. | reverse complement strand
ATCCGAATCCTTTTTCTGCGTTAAACCATTTTACTTTACCTTGTTCCATCTTTGTTTCCTCCTCGTAAGTTGCTGCTTATCCAGCAATCATACATATGTTACTATCCTTGCTCTACCCTAGAAGTCGTCAAACGTATAACGTAACAAAATCATGCTTCGAACAAAAATAATTCTTCTTAAGAATAACATACAAATTCTAACAATGCAACCGTTTTAAATGAACCAGTTTAGAACGAGGTAAATGAGACCTGCTAAAAGAGCGGAAATAGGCATGGTAATAATCCATGTCATGACGATTTTTTTAGCGACACTCCAGTTGACATCGCGCAATCTCTGAGCGGATCCCACACCCATAATAGAGGTTGAGATAACATGTGTCGTACTCACTGGTAAGTGGAGAGCTGTCGCACCAAAAATAATAATCGCAGAGTTTAAATCGGCAGCAGCTCCGGTGACTGGTCGAATTTTCATGATTTTTCCACCAACGGTTTTAATAATTTTATAACCGCCGATTGAAGTACCGAGTCCCATTGCAGTAGCGGCAGCGATACGTACCCATAATTGAATATCTGTTCCGGTTTGTAAATTAGCAGCGACAAGGGCCATTGTAATGATTCCCATCGCTTTTTGAGCATCGTTTGTCCCGTGAGCAAATGCTTGGAGTGCTGCTGTACCAATCTGCATATATCGCATGCGTTGATTGGTCTTAAAGAGGTTGCGATTACGCAATACAACTTTAAAGAGGGACATCATCATAAATCCGCCGGCTAAAGCAATAAAAGGTGAAAAAATCAATGCTTGTAATATTTTAAAGAACCCACTGTAGTTCAACACGCCAAATCCTGCGGCAGCAATTGCAGCACCGGCAATTGACCCGATAAGCGCATGTGAAGAACTAGAAGGAATCCCATAATACCAAGTGACCAGATTCCATGTGATTGCAGAAAGCAGTGCGGCCAGTATAACGAGAGATCCGTTTTGTAGAGTGAATGGATCAACGATATCTTTAGAAATCGTCTGTGCTACACCTGTAAAGGTAAGTGCCCCAACAAAGTTCATAATGGCAGCCATTAAAATGGCCGTACGAGGCTTCAATGCTCGGGTAGATACACTAGTTGCAATGGCGTTTGCAGTGTCGTGAAACCCGTTAATAAAGTCAAAGGCTAAAGCGAAAATAACAACCAAGATGGTTAAAATGAGTAAATACTGTTCCATATCTTATCTCCTAAGCATTTCTCATGATAATCGTGTCGATTGTATTCGCTACGTTTTGACAATAGTCTGCTACATTTTCAAGTTGTTCATAAAGCTCTTTATATTTGATGACTTGAATAGGATCTTTTTCATTGATAAATAATTGTTTAATCGATGTACGCAAAATTTCGTCGCATACTCGTTCATATTCTTTGACTTGCACGGCATGATCTCGCATTTGTTCGAGTTTTTTATCAGCCAATAGCTCCATAGCATGAACAATTTCATCTGTGCTTTTTTGAATATTATCTAAAAAAGAATTCATGTAGTGGTCAATCGCAAGGAAAGAGAACATTTCTAAATAGGCGGTGAAGTGTTCTAACCCATCGACAATGTCATCCATTTCAATCGCAATTTGTAAAATGTCTTCTCGTTCGATAGGTGTCATGAAGGCGTGATTTAAATTCGCAATTAATTCATGGACTAATGTATCTCCATCTGTTTCAAATTTCTTTAATTGAATGCTTGCTTCTTTTAAGTCAGCAGCCGTTTCGATTTTATAATCTACTGTAAAATGTGCAGCCTTCTGAATGTTTTGAGCAATGGCAAGAAGTGCTGAGAAAAATGGATCTGGTTTACGTGGCTTAAACATATAAGAGCCTCCTCTTTAAATGATTCATCATACCTTATGATAACAAAAACTTAACAAAAAAGTGACACAGAATTTACAAAGTCTTAGCCAATCATGACAAATCTGAGACAAAACTCATTTTTACTTGCAACTGCTCTTATCTTCAGAAAATCTTCAGAATTATCCTCCTAAATAATTAGGAATTTCTTTGTATAGTAAAACTATTAACAAGACAGAGAGAGGTGCCTCCATGATTCAAGTGAAGCAATTATTTCATTCGTTTAGTATTGGAAAAAAAGAAAATCAACAAAAGGTAGAGGTAATTAAAAATGTTTCTTTTGAAATTAATGCAGGAGAAATCGTAGCAGTAGTGGGGAGGAGTGGTTCTGGAAAATCGACACTACTTCATTTAATTGCAGGTTTTTTACAGCCGGATCAAGGAAAAATACTTATTCAAAAAAATGATTTGACGGTCATGAATGAAGAGCAGTTGGCTTCTTTTCGTTTAGAACATGTCGGTTTTATTTTTCAGAACTTTCAATTGATGCCTGGTCTGAATGCACAGCAAAATATTGAGTTTCCCTTAATTTTAGCGGGTGTTTCTTTAGAGGAACGCACGAAGAGAGTCGAAGAAATGCTTCAACTCGTAGGATTACAAGAAGTAGCAAGGCATTATCCTAATGAGTTGTCTGGTGGGCAACAACAAAGAGTAGGGATTGCGCGTGCACTTATTAATCGCCCTTCTCTTATTTTGGCAGATGAACCCACAGGAAGTTTGGATTCTGAAACCGAACAAGAAATTCTACAGTTGATTCGTGATTTAAATCAAATGCACCACTTAACATTTGTGATGATTACACATGATGATGCAGTGGCACAGATGGCTGATCGTATGTATACGATGC
>JASLCF010000013.1 GCA_030146155.1 Savagea sp. | reverse complement strand
GACACGATTTAGTTCAAGCCACGCCCCTAGGCAAGCAAGGTCTGTTTGTGTAGCGATTATACAGCCCGCTTTTGGAACCATGCCCGCAGACTGGAATGGAAATGAGCGCTTATGTGACGAACACTTCTTTAAAGAACGACAAAAAATCGCTTCTTTTATTTTCAAATGCAGAATGTGGTTTGAGATAACGGAGCTTGAATAAAATTAAATTTTCTACTTTCCATCAACAAAGACCTTGAGGCTGATTGGCTTCAAGGTCTTGTGGTTTAGTATTATCTTAAGCCTCTTACATGAGAGAGGTAACGCCAGCGAATTAAGTAGAAGTAGATAACTTGTAGTAAGGTGAAGCTGATTAGGACGATGAAAATTTCGCGTTTGATGGATATTTCAGCTAATACTTTCCAGACGACTTGTAACGACATGAAAGCAAACGCACTGTGGAATAGAGCGACTCCCCATGGGAAGAAAAATTGGGGTATCAACTGACGATTGACTATTTTTTTAAACTCACGATCAGTAATCCCCAATCGACGGAGCACTGCGAATTCTTCTTTGTCTTTTTCGAGTGATGTGTACAATTTGAAATAGACAAAACTACCTGCCGCTAAAAATAATACGCCTGCAAGGAGTAATCCGATAAACAATAATAAAGAAAAAGTCATGCGTAAAATCGAGTAGTTGGCGCCTGGGTTTTCAAAACCGAACGTTAACGCGTACTCTGTTCCATTCACTATCGCACCACTAACCATCCCCGTAATACTGCGACCTATATCTTCCGTCCGTTGCCATTCATCTACATGAAAAGCATAAATCGTTTCTATTTCCTGACCTTCAAGCGTAACCTGTTGCAAGACACTTTGGTAATCCCTGTCATTCAACACAATCGTATTCACTGGAAATAAATTAGCAGGGAATACTAAGTGAGGCAAGGAGCCGCTAATTTTAATATTCAAACCAGATGGAATGAGCGTGGTAATGACTGTCTTTGCTTGAAGTTGTTCGTAAGCTGATTGAGTCGGTGGTAAAAAGATGGCCTCTCCTTGTTCTAACCGAATCGGCGTTCGCTGAGCAGCAGTGAGTAATTGATTGACTGCGTTAGCTTGTACAATTGTGACGGGATGGCCAGTCTCTGTTGAAGCTTGAGGCAATTGTTGAAAGCCAATTAGTGTATACGCAATATCATGTTCATTCAATTCCTCTTCTAACAAAGCGAGATGAGCGGCTTCGTAAGGATTATCTGCTTTACTTTTATAAATCATTCCCAATGGATTCACTTCACGGTATTGTGAAGCAAATGAAGTTAAAGAGGCAAGAATTCCCACAGACATAAAGGCCACAGTGGATACAATCGTCACGATAAAAAACATCCTTGCATTTTCCTTCAGCCTTAAAATTCCTTGATTGATTGATAGCAAATTAAAATGACGCCAATAAATACTCTTACTTTTTCTCATCATTTGTAAAATGAGTGGCAATGAATCTGTAAAAAATAAGTAGGTGCCCATCGTTGCGAGCGGAGGTAACAAAAAGACGAGACCGATGACCAATAAATCATCCGTCAATGCTGCGGCTGAATATGAAAATAAAAGTAATAAAAGACCAATCAATCCTCGAGTGACTGAAAAATCATCCACAGTTGTCTGTTTTTCTTCTATAATTAAATGTTGCAAAGAATCTTTTTTAATAAAACGCGGAGCAATCCAAGCGATTAAAATAAAAAGACCCACAAAAGCCGCGATTGTTAACACAAATGGTTGCCAAGAAAAATAAAGCGGTAAGGAAGGCAACCGGACGATTTCTCGCACAATCATAAAGAAGAATTTAGAAAATAAAAAACCGAAGAAAATCCCGACTCCTGTTGCTGCAATTCCAATGAGCACCGTCTCAATCATCACTAAACGACTTAATTGCTTACGACTCATTCCTAAATGCAGCAAAATCCCAAATTCATACGACCGCGCCTGTAAAAAAGCACGCATTGAATAAAACAAGAAAAACAATGTAAAAATAAAAAGAGTCATTTCAGCGATACTCATCCCTAAGCGGGCAATTTCTTGTAAAAATCTTCCCTCAATGGAAGGATGAAAAAGAAGCATCGAATATAAGAAAAAGACCATTACTGAAAAAGAACTGGCCATGAAAAATGCAGCATAGACACGACGATTTCTGATTACATTTCGATAAGCAAATTGCCAAAACGTCATAATTGCTCGCCTACAAGTGTTCGTAATTCATGTACATTTCCGCCAAGTAAGGACAATACATTTAATATTTTTTGGAAGAAGGTTTGTCTGTTTTCATCGCGATAAATCTCATTAAAAAACTCACCATCTTTAATAAAAAGAACACGGTCACAATAACTGGCTGCCACTGGGTCGTGGGTTACCATAATCATCGTTGCTTCTTCTTCACGGTTTACTTTCGTTAACAATTGCAAAACATCTCTTGCAGATTTCGAATCTAGATTTCCCGTAGGTTCGTCCGCCAAAATCACACGTGGACGATGGATCAATGCGCGACCTATTGCTGTTCGTTGAGCCTGACCACCCGACAATTCATTCGGACGTCTTTCTCGAATGTCTTGTAAGCTGAGCTCCTCAATGACTTCTTGCAGACGTTGTTCCATTTCACGAATCGGACGTTGATCCAATGTGAGTGGTAAAACCATATTCTCTTCGACTGTCAACATCGGTAATAAATTGATGTTTTGAAAAATAAAACCGAATTGACGTCGGCGAAATAAAGCTAATTCTTCTTCATTCAATGCAATGGGATCCACACCATCAATACGTATCGAACCATACGTTGCATCATCTACTGTCGAAATGATATTGAGCAATGTCGTTTTTCCGCTTCCTGAAGGACCCATAATCGCAACAAACTCGCCTTCTTTCACTTCAAAATCAAGTCGATTTAATGCTCGATGCATGACTTTACTTTCGTAAATTTTCGTGATGTCTTCTAATTGGATGACGTTCTGTTTCTCCATTTTGTGTGCCTCCTCCCATTTCTCGCTTGAAAATCACAGTCATGTTTGTTCCTTCACCAGGTGTAGAAGTTATATCAAAGCGATGATTTAAATGCTCACAAGCTTCCGCTACAATATAAAGCCCCATCCCTGTAGACTCCCCTGTCAGTCGACCATTTTCTCCAGTAAAGAAAGGTTTTTTGATCCGATTCAAATCAGAGGAAGAAATCCCAATACCTTCATCTGCTACTGTGAAGTACAATTCATTATCCTTTTGTTCAGCCAGAAAAGTAACTGATTTCCCTTTTTCAAAAGTATATTTGACCGCATTTGTGATAAACTGTTCCACAATAATTTTTAACCATTTTCGATCCGATGTCACGATCATGTCTTCATCGATTTCATTTTTAGGAAATACACCATTAGTGATGAATAAGCGTTTATGTTCGTTGACAATGGATTGAACAAATGAACGTAAAGGGATTCTCTCGATTCGCATGTCATCCTCAAAAGTTTCTAGACGAGCATGGACAAGGACTGACTCTAGGCCACGCTGAATTTTATCCAACTCTTCTTGTACACTCAATCGATCGATTTGTTCTTCTTGCATTAATAAGTTCATGACGGAAATCGGCGTCTTCATTTGATGCACCCACTGATTAATAAAATGCAATTGCCGATGTTGGCTGCTATAGAGTCGTTGCACTTCACCTTGATAAAGTTGATAGCCCTTTCGCATGAATTGACTCGTTTGCACATGTTCTGGTGTTGTCGTTTGACGGATTAATAAATCTTCCATCTTGGTTGGCGGATTAACAATTTTAGTATAGTAATTTCTTCTTAAAATAAATTTAGCTAATAAATACCCTGCTGTTAAAGTCATCCCCATAATTAAAGCATAAATGGCGGTATTAATATTTCGGAATCCGTCCAGCCAATACAACAGCAAAATAAATATCAGTAATAACAATTGAAACACGATTAAAGGAATATGTTCTTTTAGAAATAATTGGGCAGCTTTCATTTTTCTGCCTCATCTAATAAAAAACGATAACCTGCACCACGCACCGTTTCAATTTGAGAGAGAATATGATACTCTTGTAATTTTTTTCTTACGCGTGCCACGTTAACATTCAACGTATTTTCATCTACAAAAGATTGATCATCCCATAGTTCTTCCAGTAAGCTCTCTCGCGTGACTACTTTTGGTGACTCTTCCATCAACAAATGCAAAATGGCACATTCCTTTTTTTGCAGCGGGATTTTCTCCTCCCCTTTAACAAGTTCCATTCGTTCGATAAACAATTGGAGTTGCCCTTGTTTAATAATGCGTTCGGATTGATTGATGGCATATTCACCATAAGTCCTACGGATATGACTTCTTATTTTCGCTAAGACTATCTCATAATGAAAAGGCTTTGTAATAAAGTCATCTCCCCCGTTTTCCAAAGCAAATACTTGATCCATCTCGCCTGAACGAGCAGAAATAAATAAAACAGGTACTGTTGTATGTTGTCTCAACTGACGGCACCAATAATAGCCATCATAAGAAGGTAAATTGATATCTAATAAAATTAAATGGGGGTCGAATGCAACCACTTCTTCCACCACTTGATCAAAGTCTTGAATAATCGCTACTTCATATTGATATTTTTCTAAAGTATCCGCTAATAATTGTGCGATTTTACGATCGTCTTCTACGATAAATATTTTATGTTGGCCCATTGCAAACTCCTCTCTCCCTCTTTTCTTTCTATTATACCCATTCCATCTATGGGACGAAAATTTTTCAATTGGGTTGTGTAAATCAATTTTCATTTATCTGCCGAGTAATCATAAAAAAACACTAAGTGAAGAGCTCACCTAGTGTTCTTTGCTTATTCAATAGTATCTTCTTTATCTTCTTCATCCATCGGTCTTGTGCGATAAGTGGTGACATAAGATTGACTTGCGAATATTTGTGCTGCATTCGTTTCATTTGCTGGTTCTTGGTCTTTTGAATGAGAACCTTTAAAGTCCTGAGATTCTTTCCATTGTTCAAAGTGTGCTGGGTCTTCCCATTCGGTTAACACAATGTACGTATCCCCATCGATTGGGCGAAGTAAGCGAAAGGCAACAAAGCCAGGTTGTTCTTCTAATTTACTTTGGCGACTCGTAAAACGATATTCAAATATCGGACGGCCCTCGTCTGTAACAGGGATATTATTGAGCACAAAATACCCAATAGGTTGAAGTTCACCTATTGCTGAGATGACTTGATAGGATCTCGGAGTTTGGAAAATACTTGGGCCCGCTGTTTCATGGAACAACACTGAATGACCGCTTCCATGTGACAAAATCACATCTTCATGTTTTTTAGCAATGGTTTCTAAAAAATCTCTTGTTCCTGTAGTTAAATAAAAGTGTTTCATTGTTCATTCCCCCTCATTCATTTTCGTTATTGGATTAGTAGACTATTCCCATTTTTATTATTACATAAACCTACTGTAACATTAGAAGACACAAAAAAAGCATTGACCCCCATCAATGCTTACTCTATGCAATCCCCTATTGCCGATCATTTCGATCATTTACTGCTTAGTCATTTGAAGTCGCTATTGTCAATCCCACTCCATTGGTTGACAGTTATAATGTGTTACACGTCTCACATTTATTTGTGTAGCATTCATGCTGTTCTTCAATGACTGTCCCACAGTCCGAACAACATTTCTCTGGTAAGTTTTGAAAAAATTCAATGATATTTGTAATCATGGTCAACACCTCTTCTGTATTATTGTGTTTTTCTTTTTCATCAATGTATTAGTACAGGACATTCAAAAAAATTTACTCGATACAAGACTGACATTTATTTGAATAGCATTCGTGCTGCTCTTCGATTACTGATCCACATTCTGAACAACATTTTTCCGGTAAGTTTTGAAAGAATTCAATAATATTTGTAATCATCTGACAATTCACTCCCTCGTTTTTTGTTGTATAACTCAATTGCTTAAACACATTGTATTATAACAGATAAACAAATGTCAACACTTTTCATTCAATTTATTATAAAATAGAAGTATGAACTTTGAGAAATGAGGAGATGGACTTGTTTTTTGTTGATAATAAAGGCATTACAGACCCAAGGATTAACCTAGCCATTGAGGAATATGTATTAAAAGAAATGGATATTGAGCAGGATTCGTTTTTGCTGTTCTATATCAATGAACCTTCTATCATTATTGGGAAAAATCAAAATACAGTAGAAGAGGTGAATACAGAATTTGTAGATGCCAATGGGATTCATGTCGTTCGTCGTCTATCTGGTGGCGGTGCAGTCTATCATGATTTAGGCAACTTAAACTTCAGTTTTTTAACTAAGGATGATGGCGAATCTTTTCGTAACTTTGCTAAATTCACAGAACCTGTCATTGAAGCACTAGCTAAAATGGGCGTAACAGCAGAATTAAAAGGGCGTAACGATATTTTAGTCGATGACAAAAAAGTATCTGGTAATGCTCAATTCGCTACCAAAGGACGTATGTTCAGTCATGGTACTTTAATGTTTGACACTGAAATCGAACGTGTCGTTAAAGCATTAAAAGTAAAGAAAGACAAGATTGAATCAAAAGGCATCAAATCCATTCGTTCTCGTGTCACAAATATTAAAGAGTATATGCCAAATCAAGAGATGACGATTGAAGATTTCAGATTAGAGATCTTAAAATCTATTTTTGGTGGCGAAGAAAACATTCAATACTATGAATTAACAGAACAAGATTGGGAAAATATTCATGCCCTTTCAAAAGAACGTTATCAAAATTGGGATTGGAATTATGGCCGTTCCCCTAAATTCAATATGCAACACTCTAAACGTTTTCCTGTGGGTGGCATTGATGTAAGACTTGATGTTGAAAAAGGAAAAATCAAAGGCATCCATATTTACGGCGATTTCTTTGGTCTTGGCGAAGTGAGTGAATTGGAACAAGCTTTAGTAGGCGTAACTTATAGCCGTGAAGCCATTCTTGAAGCAATTGCTGCTTTACCAGTCGAAAAATTGTTAGGCGGCATTACGAAAGAAGATTTCGCAGATTTAATTTATTAGGAAAATGACAACAGCTCTACCGATTGATTCGGTGGGGCTTTTTTTAGCATAATTCATTTTTAATGAAATTTAGAATCAACTTTAATTGATTTCGTGTATTTTTCTTTTCCACGTCCTCATTTACAGTATACTCAATAAGAATCAATGCCACTTCAAGTTCTCACTCCTTTACTCCAATTCTTCGCTGTCCTACATCTACTTGTAAATAATTTTTTCCACATGAAAAAATGACCTCCTATTCAACAAATTCTATTTTGAATAGCAAGACTCCCTATTTGAATACGGCACACTCTATTACGAATAGAGAGACCTTCTATTTGAATACGATACACTCTATTACGAATAGAGAGACCCTCTATTTGAATACAGCACACTCTATTACATAGATAGAGACCCCTATTACAGAATAGAGTATTTGCTACGTCCAACATTTACACGTATATTCAAAAAAAGAGTTACTTGTTTCAATTACTACTTCATCAAAGGTGACGAATCGGTCACTCAACTACTTTTGATTAACGATTCAAAAAGCGTTAGGATGAACTGTAAGAGATTCTTACTCAACCCACTCAAAGGAGGAAGTCATATGATTCAACTGCAACAGCTTAATGAACTATTGGAAACATCGTACGATCAAATGGTCGCTACAAGAAGGTATCTACATCAACACCCCGAGCTTTCATTTCAAGAATTTAAAACCGCAGCATACATTCAACAATTTTATCAAACAATCGAGGTTCCCTTCCGTCATTCCGTCGGTGGAAATGGTGTCATTGCTACGATAGATACGGGTAAGCCGGGTAAAACCATTGCTATTCGAGCGGACTTCGATGCACTACCCATACAAGATGAAAAAGACGTACCGTACCGCTCCACTGTTCCGCATGTCATGCACGCTTGTGGACATGACGGACATACCGCTACTGCCCTTTATCTGGCGAAAGCCATTCAAGCGATGAAAGAACAACTCGTCGGACGATTTGTATTTATTCACCAACATGCGGAAGAATTGTCACCTGGTGGGGCTAAAACCATGATTGAAGACGGAGCACTTGATGGAGTGGATGAAATTTACGCCACACATCTCTGGTCTCTCAATCCACTCGGTACCATCGAAACACGCGTAGGTGCACTGATGGCAGCAGCAGACCGCTTCTCTATTCACGTAAAAGGAATTGGCGGACATGGGGCTAATCCGCATGAGTCAGTAGATGCGATTGCTATCTCTGCACAATTAATCACTCAATTACAACATATCGTTTCTCGAGAAACCAATCCGATGGCCGAAGCCGTACTGAGCGTCGGAAAAATAGAAGCTGGAGAAGCATTCAACATTATCGCCGGGGAAGCAACAATGGAAGGCACCGTGCGTACTTTCGATACAGCAGTTCAAAACAAAATCATTGAAGCGATGGAGAGGATTTGTAATGGGGTTGCATTGACTCATCGCTGTGAAATCAATTTAGACTACACGAAAGGTTATCCACCTTTAATCAATTCGAAAACTGCAGTAAATGCGATTGAAACAGCTAGTCAGACAATTGATTCACTCACATTCATCGATTGTGTGCCTTATACCATCGGAGAAGACTTTGCCTATTTCACACAACAGGTACCAGGGGCTATGTTTTTAACAGGGGCTAAAAAGCAGAATGGGCCTGTGTATCCACATCATCACCCAAAATTTGATTTTGAAGAATCTGCAATGCTGGATGCCGCAAAATTACTGGGTGCTTTATTGATTCAAAGAAGCCAACAAAACTAAAGGGATTATAAGGGGGAAATGGAATGATTGACTTTTCAACATTGGGGATATTTCCAAACTATTCAAACAAAGGGGAAGTTGTGGGATCCGTCATCTACGATAGTAAACAAGAAAAAAGAACTTCTCACGTATCCGCGACACTCTTTATTCGGGAATTTTGTAAAGTGTATGCAGAAGGCTTCAACACGCTTCAAAAAAATTCGTCACGTATTTTAGAAAACCAGAAAAAGTTACCTATTGTCATCCATCGTGGTAAACCTGTGCCTGTCATCTTAGTTCCAACTTTATCGCCAGACAATATTCAAACAGCTTGGTTTTCATTACTACAGTATTTGTCGCATGAAGCTGTCGGATCCAAACAAACACGTATTCATTTTCAAAATGGAGAAACGATTCTTTTAGAAGTGAATAGTCGGAGTTTAGATACACAAATTGCGAAGGCTTTTTCACTTTATCAACATTATAAAATGAGATATGGAACGACTTTCTTCACTTAATAGAAAAGGTTCTATAATTGATAACGTTAGTGAAAGAAAATCACCTTCTCTTGAACTTAGGAGAAGATGATGGGATTTCACTAACGTTATTTTTGAATATGATTTTTTATATGGGCACTTTTAAAGGGAATAAATATAAGATTATTCATGGAAAACTAAGATACATGCCTACACATTGCGAAGTATGCGGCATTAAAAATCAAAACGATATCAGCTATAAAAACGGTACACAAACATCCGTTGTGATAAAGAATTGTTATCTTTCATAAAATGTAAAAAATGGCAGTCATGATTATGACGACTCTTTGGGGATTTTAGCGTTACAAGTGAGACTCTGCACAGAGCGAAGCCAAGGAAACGGCTCACCGAACGCCCCCAGGAACGCGTCAAAAAATCAGATGCATTGACTTCTTGACGGGTCCTCTAGCCAAGCTCTATTCATTGACTACAATTTTTCACCAACGTTAGTTGACATAAAACCATAAAAATAGCCAATGCTCCCCACTTTTTAAGGGATCACTGGCTATTTTCTATTCTTCTGTGGTATCTCCTTTAAAATGAACAGCTACTACTTTCCATTGGCCATCTTCTTTTACAAATACAGTCACTTGCTTCCCTAACTGCTCAAAAGGACTGCCTTCTTGTTTTGGTGTGACTGTAATATCCATATCTGCCCAAACATGTGCTTCTTCATCGGGTTCATAAAAATTAATCGTTTCTGTTTTCGATTGATAATCCATTGAAAAATCTCCGAACTGTTCTTCTAATACTGCACGATACTGCTCCTCTGATTCCACGAAATCTGCTTCTTTTGATAAAAGAGCGAGATGAGCATCAATGTCCTGTTCATTAATAGATTTTAAATAAGCTGCATACACTTTTAAAATTTCTGCTTTATCTGCCTCTGGTACATTGGCTGCCTCTTCAATAGAGTCTCCGTCCAACGTGAAGCCTACTTTTCTTTTACTTTCTTCCTTCGCATTGCCTGCCGACGTTCCGGTTTGCTTAGCCTCTCCATCTGCAACAGACCCACCTTGTTCATTTGATGTACTCGAACAAGCCGCGAAGATAAACAGTGAGCTCATTACGAACAGTTGCATAACTACTTTCTTCATTTTGTCCTCCCATTATAAAAAAAGCATTGCCGCCTAATCGATTAGACAATGCTTTTATTTTTTCCTTTACTTCACTTCGACCCAACCGTTTTTTATCGCTGTAACGACCGCTTGTGTACGATCATTCACATTCATTTTCTGTAAAATACTCGACACATGGTTTTTTACTGTTTTCTCAGAAATATATAGTGTTTCACCAATTGTACGGTTACTCTGTCCTTCTGTTAGTAACTGTAATACTTCACATTCTCTTTTAGTAAGGAGGTGAAGAGGTCTTCTGATTTCCATTTGTTGGAAAGAACCTCTGTTCTCACTCTCACTGAGACGCTTAAATTCCTGTACTAAATTATACGTCACTTTTGGATGTAAGTAAGAACCACCATTGGCAACTACTTTAATAGCTTCTACAATTTCCACTGCGTCCATTTCCTTCAGCATATATCCTAACGCTCCAGATTTAAGGGCATGTGTAACATAAGACTCGTCATCATGGATGGATAACATAATTACTTTAGCTGATGGGAATTGTTGCACGAGCATGTTAGTCGCTTCTACCCCATTCATTTTTGGCATGTTAATATCCATTAACACAACATCTGGTTGGTGTTGCTGATAGAGCTCAATCACTTCGCTCCCATCGTCCCCTTCTGCTACTACATTAAAGGATTCTTCATAATCTAAAATTCGTTTAACGCCTTCTCTAAATAACTGATGATCATCAACGATTAATATATTTATCATTGTCCAGTTCCCTCCGATTATACTTCACTTCATTTACTTTGCTTCTTCAGTAAGTGGAATTGTAAAGAAAACAGTTGTCCCTTTATTCCTTTTCGATTCAATTTTAAATGTACCTTTTAATAATTCAACTCGCTCTTTCATCCCAAGTAACCCAAAAGATTTGGATTGCACTTCTTCTGCGATAAAACCTTTGCCATTATCCTTTATGACAATATTCATTGTATCATGAAGCCATTCAATATTCACGAAAATATCCTTTGGCTCCGCGTGTTTTAAGGCATTAGATACAGATTCTTGAATGAGTCTAAAGGAGGATGATTCGATCGTAGATTGCAGCCTTCTAAATAACCCTTTGGAACTAAAATGAAAATTAACTCTTGGGTGATAGCTTTCTGTTTTCTCCAAATATTTCTTCACAGTAGGAGTTAAACCTAAATCATCTAACGCCATAGGTCTTAAATCAAAAATAATTCTCCGTACTTCTTCTAGCGTATCTTTTGTCATTCTTTTTAATTCTTCTAGTTCATGAATAAATTGTTGATCCTTTTTTTCATTTACATGTCGGCCTAAAAATCCCATTCTGAGCGATACATTTGCGAGTAGTTGCGCAGGTCCATCATGGATTTCTCTCGACAGTCTCTTTCTTTCCTCTTCTTGTGCATGAATGATTTGGACTTGAAGTTCTTGTCGCATTTTAGCTGATTTTAAAGCTGTTCCAACATTTTTTAAATCCCCTTGAAGATAAGTTAAAACAGTGGAGACTTGATTGACAAGTTGATCTGCTCGATCTATCGTTTCTAATAACTCAACGAGTCGTCTTTCCAAGTCATCTCTTTGCTTTCTTAGTTGTTTTTCTTGCATCACGACTACGGAAGATTGTAATACTAGGTCGTTAGCCTCATCGTAGCAAGCTTTCAGTTCTTCTTCGGTAAATGTATTAAATCCTTTAGAAATATCCGCTAATTTCCGCCTTGAAAGCTGAGTCAAGCGATCAATTTCATCGCGCTTTTCGATTTTATCCAATGTTTTTCTTCTTACTATTTCAAGCTCCTGTTTCAATTCCTCATGTCTTTTTCGGCTGGTCTCACTAATTAAAAAAATATCTTTCTTTGAACGATCCATCATAGTAAGCATATTTTCGAAAACAGCTTCTATTTTTTCTACATCGATGTTTTTTTCATTCATCTGACTTCACCTCATATTTGGTGTATAATTGATTCTGTTGCACTATCATGTATCATTCTAGGCAAAAAGTAAAATGATGCACATCTCACTTCAATCAATAAAGGAGGCAGTGAAATGAGAAACAACTATTTAACTGTGCAAGGATTTGGCCGAACAGAAATTGATATCAAAAAATCACAATTTATCGCATCTGTTGCTCGCGTAGAATCTGAAGAAGAAGCGCAAGCGTTTATTCAAAAAATAAAAAAAGAACATTATAATGCTACACACAATTGCTCTGCCTACGTTGTTGGAGAAAAACAACGCTTTCAAAAAGCAAACGATGACGGGGAACCTTCAGGTACAGCAGGAGTCCCTATTCTAGAAGTTCTTTTAAAACGTGAAATAGAAGATACTGTTATCGTCATTACCCGTTATTTTGGAGGGATTAAACTTGGCAGTGGTGGCTTAATTCGTGCCTATGGTCAAGCTGCAACTGCTGGGATTGAAGCAACTGGCGTTGTTCTCCGGAAACAATATCATTTAATGAGTATTCAAGTAGATTATACATGGCTTGGTAAGCTCGAAAATGAGATTCGTCAATCGACTTATGAGTTAAAAGAAATTAGTTATGTAGAAGATGTTGAAATTTTTGTCTATGTTGCACCAGAAGAAGTAGATAAATTTACTGAGTGGATCACAGAAATGACAAATGGCCAAGCAGCTTTAACAATTGCTGACACAATTTTCTTAGAAATTAAGCAGTAAATTCTCACTCTATCGCATAGAAAACCTTTTCATTTTGAAAAACAAACGCTATAATTTGAGAGATATTAAAAAATAAAACAGAGGAGGAAAGGAGGACCTATGAACAATCGATCTAACTATCAAACGCAACTCAGAAAAAAGAAAAGAAACCGTGCAGTACTTAAATCTTTTTTAATTATCTTTCTAATCGTCTTAACAGGTGGTTTACTGTATGGCTATTCAATTATGACTAAAGCGCAATCTGCAGTTGAGAAATCGTTTGAAACTATTGATGATTCTAAAGATTTCTCTTTGATTGATGTTGACCCTGCTACAGAAAATGTATCTGTTCTTCTACTAGGAGTCGATGATAGCGACACGAGAAACCAAGGAGATGAGGGGAGTCGAACAGATGCTATCATGTTAGCCACATTTAATGCAAACGATCGCTCTGTCAAACTACTAAGCATTCCTAGAGATTCTCTTGTTTATATCCCTGAAGTCCAACGACGAGATAAAATTAATCATGCTTATTCCTACGGAGGGACTCGAGCGACAGTAGAAACATTACAAGAGTTACTGGAAGTTCCAATTGACTATTATGTAAAAATGAACTTCAATGCATTTATTGATGTGGTCGATGCATTAGATGGTATCGAAGTCGAAGTACCTTACGAAAGAATTGAAAAAGATGAGAATGACGGCAATTCAATTCATTTAAAACCAGGCTTTCAAACGCTAGATGGTCGTCATGCATTAGCATTGGCACGTACTCGGAAACTTGATAGTGATGTTGATCGTGGGAAAAGGCAACAAGAAATTGTACAAGCCATGATGAAAAAAGTAACCTCCGTCTCTTCTGTTCTTAAATATGGTGATGTCATTGAAGCTTTAGGTGACAATATGAAAACGAATATGACGTTCAAAAAAATGATGTCATTTGTCAGTTATGGTAAAAACGGCATTCCTGAAATTGAAAATGTAGGGATTATCGGACATGACGATTGGCGAGAATATGGTTATTACTATGTTTTAGAAGAAGACAGTTTAGAAGAAGTAAAAGAAGAGTTACAGACCCATTTGGGCAGAACAATTTCTGAATAAATCCATCTACCCTACTAAAAGAAGCACCTACTCAATCAATATGAGTAGGTGCTTCTTTCTTTCAATATGAATGCTGTATTACTTTTAAAATCATTTATTTTCTCGTACCACGGACTAGATTTAATAATGGTCGATAGTTATCTCCTGCGAGACCAATCACTTCAACAAATATTTCAATGACTAAAAGTACAACAATTAGTAAAACAACTGCTCCCCAAACGGTTGCTTGTGAAAATAAGATAGCTGTTACGCCAAATAGTATCGCTATAAAATAAATGATAATGACTGTTTGGCGATGTGAAAAGCCAACAGCAATTAAGCGGTGATGCAAATGAGATTTGTCGGGGGCAGATATCGGCTGTTTTAAACGAATTCTACGAATTATCGCAAAGAATGTATCTGAGACGGGTACACCTAACATTAATACAGGAATAATAAATGAAATCAACGCCACATTTTTAAAGCCTGATAAAGCTAGAACTGAAATCATAAAGCCTAAAAATAGCGAACCCGTATCTCCCATGAATATTTTCGCTGGGTGAAAATTATAAAATAAAAATCCAATCGCACTCGCTGCTAAAACAAGTGCAACACCCATGACAAATACATCGCCCATAATGGCTGCCATCACTGCCATTGCTATTAAAGCAATCGTGGAAACACCTGCCGCTAAACCGTCTAATCCATCAATTAGATTAATCGCATTTGTAATGCCAACGATCCATAACAAAGTAATAGGGATACTCAAATAACCGAATTCAATGACACCAATTAATGGCAGTGTAATAAAAGTGACTTGTAAACCACCATAAATCACAATTCCCGCTGCAGCTAATTGTCCTAACAACTTTGCTTTGGGGGTTATATTTAATAAATCATCTAAAAAACCAGTTAAAATAATTAATATAGCTCCAAGTAAAATATAAACTGCATGTTCATCTTCAGGCCTTAATACGAAATACCCAATTAAAAAGGCGCCAAAAATAGCTAACCCTCCGATACGAGGCATCGCTTTTTGATGCACTTTTCGGTAGTTGGGTTGGTCAACCGCTTTTATTTGAAATGCAAATTGAATAACAAGTGGAGTGAGTACTAATGCGGATATGAAAGCGACTGCCATTGCTATAGTAATCATCTAGTAATTCTCCTTTACTAATTCTAATTTTAATTGTTCATTTCTCTTCAACTGATTATAGCATGTACACTTACAGAAAGGAACGAACTCTAAAACGAAGATGTTCCTTATCTAGGAAATAGAATGAGTAGTTTTATTAGTAGCAGTCTGATAAAATTGAAGCATATCCATATATAAGGGCTTAGAAGGAGCAATTGCAAATGCTATCATTTTTTAAACAGTTATTGAACAGTGATACGAAACAATTAAAAAAATACAAAAAAACAGTACAACATATTAATGAGTTAGAAGCAACTTATGAGGCCATGTCTGACGGTGAATTACGATTACAGACCGCTAAGTTTAGAGAGCAATTAGCCAATGGGACTTCTTTACAAGCTATTATTCCAGACGCATTCGCAGTCGTACGTGAAGCTTCAAAACGCGTACTTGGTATGCGTCATTTTGATGTTCAACTACTAGGAGGACTTGCTTTAGTAGAAGGTAACATTTCAGAAATGGCAACAGGAGAGGGGAAAACCCTTGTCGCTTCCCTCCCTTCTTATGTGAAGGCATTAGAAGGTAAAGGCGTACATGTCATCACAGTGAATGATTACTTAGCGACTCGTGACTATGAGGAAATTGGTCAAATTCACCGCTTCCTTGATTTAACTGTAGGCTTAAATGTCCCTATGATGGAGCCTGCTGACAAAAAAAGAGCTTATGAAGCAGATATTACTTATGGAGTCGGGACTGAATTTGGTTTTGACTACTTAAGAGATCATATGAGTCAAAAATTAGAAGATAAAGCACAGCGCCCTTATCATTTCGCTATCATTGATGAAATTGACAGCGTGTTAATAGATGAAGCGAAAACACCTTTGATTATCGCAGGTAAAACAATGGCTGATACTGATTTATATGGTATTGCTTCTATTGTTGCTCAACGTTTTATTAGAGATGAAGACTACCAGTTCGATGATGAAACGAAAGCAGTCAATTTAACAGACTTAGGGATTAGTAAGGTTGAAAAAGCATTCGGCATTGATAATCTCTACGAATTACAGCATCAAACGCTCTACCATTACGTTATTCAAGCTGTTCGTGCACATGTTATTTTTAAACGAGATGTAGATTATATTGTCAAAGAAGGAAAAATCGAATTAGTTGACATGTTTACAGGTCGCATCATGGAAGGACGTACGCTATCTGACGGTTTACACCAAGCAATCGAAGCTAAAGAAAAAGTAGAAATTACAGAAGAAAATAAAGCACAAGCTCAAATCACGATTCAAAACTATTTCCGGATGTACCCACAACTTTGCGGGATGACTGGAACAGCTAAAACACAAGAAAAAGAGTTTTTAGAAGTCTACAACATGCAGGTCGTGCAAATCCCATCCAACCGTGTGAAGCAACGCATCGATTTAGAAGATAAAGTGTTTGAAACAAAAGAACAAAAATATAAAGCAATGGCCGATGAAGTTGCTAAAAGACATGCCAAAGGTCAACCTATTTTAGTAGGAACGACTTCTATTCTTCAATCAGAAGAAGTTGCCAAGTACCTTGATCAACGAGGATTATCATACAACTTACTTAACGCCAAAAGTGTGGAGCAAGAAGTGTTCTTAATCTCACAAGCTGGTCAATTAAACCATATTACCGTAGCTACAAATATGGCGGGACGTGGGACTGATATTAAGTTAGGTGAAGGAGCGCATGAAGCTGGTGGACTTTTCGTTTTAGGAACAGAAAAACATGAAAGTCGAAGAATCGACAATCAACTGCGTGGACGTTCAGGCCGTCAAGGTGACCCAGGAGCCTCGCAATTCTTCTTGTCTTTAGAAGATGACATGTTCGTTCGTTTTGCGAAAGAGGATACTGAAAAGTTCAAAAAGAAAATGACAACCAATGCAGAAGGACTTATTACCAATCCAGAAGTGCATGAATTGACTGAGCGAACACAACGTATTGTAGAAGGTTCTCACTTCTCTATGCGTGAATATAATTTAAAACTTGACGATGTCATCAACGATCAAAGAACTGTCCTATACGACTTACGTGACGCCGTTCTCCGTAACGATGATTTGTTTGGCAAATTAACGCAAATGTTAAGGGAGACAACCGACTTTGTCATTCATGAAAATTGTCCCGAAGACGAGATTCCTGAAAACTTCAATTACCAAGAAATCGAACAAACAATGAATGCATTACTATTAGAACCGATTACAATTCCACAACCTGTGGAAAATGTGAAGCAAATTGAAATGCTTTATAAAGAACCAGTAGAGAAACTCATAACATTTGTACAAGAGTTTGATTCAAACGAAGAAGTGCTCTCACTCATCCCACAAGTGATGCTACAACATATTGACTATATGTGGGTTCAACATTTAGAAGTGATGACGCGCTTAAAAGAAGGAATTGGTCTCCGTTCTTATGGACAAGAAGATCCGATGCGCGTGTATAGCCGTGAAGGGTTACAACTTTTTGCCAATGCCTTCCAAAAAGTACGACGAAATATTGCAAGAGATACTATTCGATTTATGTTACAAGTAGACGAATTACAAAAGGAGCAGACACATGAAACTATTTAATTTCTTTAAAAAAACAGAAGCAAAAGCTAAAAATAAAGCTATTGAATCTTATGAATTACTCGCTAATCATAAAGCAAATCAAAAGAAATCAACTGAAGAAGTCGATACTCCCCTTTCACTAGCAGAAGATTGGGATATTTCACAAGAACAACTCTATGTCTTTCAGTTCCTTTCAAATGATTTAGAGCCACTCAAACAAAATCAGCTCTCTATTTCAGGAATTGATTTAGAACAAGATGAACAAGGAAATACTGTTGTCAAAGCATTCGTTCGCCAAACGCTAGATGAAGCAATTGAATTAGGCGAAGTCGAGTTATTACTCTTAGATGAAAAAGGTGAGTTGATTGCCTCACAAAGCTTTGACTTAAGCGAGCTAGGTACACTTCCAGCCCGCACAGCTCGTCCTTGGGTATTTGTTTTCAACAAAGAAAATGTAGAAGTCGATGAAGTTCCTGAAGAGAACTGGACAATTGCATTTAATGTGGAGTCTATGATGCCACACCGTTTGGATTTAGATGAAGCTTGGGAAAAAGCATTATCACAAGAACAAAAAGATTCTTTAGCAAAAGTCATTGAAGGTCTCCCAAAACTGCAGCCGAAAGAAGTCAATATTATCGGCTTCCAAATTACTGAGCAAGAAGACCAATCCCTTGCTGTATCACTGTTTGTGCGTAATGGTCATACGAAACGAATTAATATTGAACAACTACCATTAGAAATTTTAGATGCGAATCAAAAAGTAGTAGCAAAAGGAAGTTTTGATTTAGCCCCTCTATCTGTCAAAGCAAATACATCAAAACCATGGACATTTATTTTCCCTAAAGAAATGGTAGACTTACAAGGTGCAGACCTTTCAAGATGGGTCGCTAAAATTCCACAATAAGATTAAAAACCTTTGATCAATGAAGTGATCAAAGGTTTTTTTAGTATTTATTATAATTGTAAATCTGTCAAAATTGTAGTGTTAGGATGAGTGAGTAAATAAGTGATCGTCCAATCCTGGTCGATTTCTCCAGCAACTAATTTTTCAAGTGCTGCACGTTTTTTCTCTCCAAAAGCAATTAAAATAATTTCTTTCGCTTGTAAAATAGAGTGAATGCCCATCGTATAAGCGACATTTGGAATTTCCTCATCATTTTCAAAGTATTGACTATTTACACCTAGCGTTGAATCTGTTAATTCTGCCACATGTGTAATCGAATCAATCGGTGTATTTGGCTCATTGAATGCAATATGTCCATTTTCACCAACCCCTAATAATTGTAAGTCAAGAGGGTGTTCCTTCAGTAGTTGTTCATAACGTGCACACTCTGCTTCTGGATCCTCTGCTAAACCATTTGGAATATTCGTAGATAAAAATGGCTTATGTTGAAATAAATGATGGTTCATAAAATAAGCATAGCTATTCGGGCTCGATGCAGGCAAGCCTCTGTATTCATCTAAATTAAAAGCTGTTACGTTTGAAAAATCTAGATCCGATGCGACTAACTCTTTATACACAGGAATCATTGTACTACCAGTAGCCAACCCTAGTGATTGTAATTGATTGTTTTGTAACATTTCAGATAAACGTTGTTCAACAAATTTTGCTGCTTCTTCTTGTGACACTACTTGAATCATATTTACTTTTGTCATTTTTTTACCGACTTTCTATTAGTTTATTTCTCTACTCTTTATTGTAAAGTTTATCCAGAGTCACGTCAATGATTCAATTATTCATCTATGTACCTTGGACGTACTTCTTTTCCTTATTATTTGCTAGTTTAAACCCAAATTCGCTATTTTTTTCGTGTTTTTGTCAAAAAACTGATTCTTCGCTATAATTGAATTGGATAGAAAATACATTTCAAGAAATGAAGGGATTTCATGTTTAAAGACGATCGCTTTCAACATTATAATCGTGCAAGCTTTCAAAAAGATCTCATTGCTGGAATAACAGTGGGAATTGTTGCTATTCCATTGGGTATGGCCTTTGCCATTGCGTCAGGTGTTAAACCTGAATATGGCCTCTATACGACAATCATTGCCGGTTTTCTCGTTGCTTTATTTGGTGGTTCTCGCTACCAAGTGGCCGGCCCCACGGGAGCTTTTATTCCTATTTTACTTGGAATCGTTTTACAATATGGTTACGAAGATTTACTCATCGCTGGTATACTTGCTGGGGTTTTCCTCATCATCATGAGTTTACTGGGTGTCAGTCAGTTGATTCATTTTGTCCCTCGCTCTGTGACCATTGGTTTTACTGCAGGGATTGCAGTCATTATTTTCACAGGTCAACTCAGCAATTTTTTAGGTCTTGTCGATGTTGAAAAAAGGGAATACTTCCATCAAAATATGAGTGAAATTTTCGCTCAAATTCATACCTTCAATGGATATAGTATCCTACTTTCACTCATCGGCTTACTTGCTATTGTAATCTTACCTCAAATAGCTCCTCGAGTGCCTCTTCTTTTAGTTGCACTCCTCATACCGACGATTGTCAGTGTGATTTTATTTCCAGGAAAGGTAGAAACAATTGGAACAGCTTTTGGTGGCATACCCAATCAAATTCCAATGCCTCAATTGCCACAAATCACCTTCGAAAAAATCATTCTTTTGTGGCAACCCGCCTTGATTATCGCAGCACTTGGAGCCATCGAGTCTCTATTATCTGCAGTCGTTGCCGACGAGATGACTGTTGGCAAAAAGCATGATTCTAAAAGAGAATTAATGGGTCAGGGAATTGCGAATATGATTACGCCACTCTTCGGGGGAATTCCTGCAACTGGAGCCATTGCAAGAACAGCGACGAATATCCGCTCTGGTGCAGTCAGTCCTGTGTCGAGTATCGTTCAAAGTCTTTTTGTACTGTTGTTTTTATTACTCTTATCTCCTTACGCTTCTTATATTCCGCTTGCAGCTATGGCACCTATTTTAATGTATGTAGCTTGGAATATGAGTGCACGTAAAGCATTTGTTCATATCTCCTCCGTACGTTCTGGAGATGCGCTTGTGCTTTGGGT
>JASLCF010000202.1 GCA_030146155.1 Savagea sp. | reverse complement strand
TAAAGTATTGCCTTTTTATCAGATGACGGATAGTTTCAATGCGATGGGTTGGTGTGTGAGAAGAGGGATAGAGGAGCATCAAGCTTTTTATGATAACAGCAAAAAAGAATTATTGAAATGGTTGAGTGAAGGAGTAGAGATATAGGTCTCTGCTTTTTTATTTTTGCGTTTTTTTGAATAATCGATTACGCTAATCAAAGTTAAAAAGTTAGATGAAAGAAGTGACGTAAATGAAAAACACCATACTTTTAGTGGAAGACGAACAGCAAATTAGGCAAGGGATTTCCGCCTTTCTAATGGCTAAAGGATACGAAATCTTTGAAGCCTCAAATGGCGAGCAGGCGATACAAATGGTGAATGATGGACTGAAATTTGATTTAGCAATAGTAGATATAATGTTGCCTAAGCAAGATGGATTCGATGTGTTGACAGCTATTCGTGCACGAGGACAATTTCCAGTTCTGATGTTAACAGCAATGACAGACGAAGCTACACAGCTTATGAGCTTTGAGCAACAAGCGGATGATTACATGTCAAAACCTTTTTCTCTTCTCATTTTAGAAAAAAGGATTGAGGTTTTATTGCGACGAAGGGGTGTGCATGCTGAGCGTGAGATTTGGACAGATGGTGAGGTATACGTGGACTTCACAGCTTATACAGCGACTGTAGCTGGTGTACCTGTAGACATCAAACCTAAAGAAATCAAGCTGCTCAAATTATTAGTAGAGCATCCAAATCAAGTATTAACTCGTCAACAAATGCTTGACCAACTGTGGGAGTTAGAAGAGGCTCCTTATGACCGAGTCATTGATGTTTATGTTAAAAATTTAAGGAAAAAACTACAGCTCACTTGTATTCATACGGTTAAAGGCGTTGGTTACAAGTATGAGGAAATGCTATGAAAAGATATAATTTATTTACCAGAACTTTTGTGTATACATTTGGGATATTAATTCTTCTGGTTTGTATTGTTCATTTATTACTCTATTGGTTAGTGCCTTCTCTATATCTTCAGCAAAAAAATGATGAAATGAGAGAAAAAACACAATTTATCACAGCTCAATTACAACAGGCAGATGAATCTACTGCAGTTCAAGTGGTTGAAAGATACGCTCTTCAACACAATATTAATATTCATTTAGAAGTGAATGATAGGGGGTATCGTTTTCAAGGGTTTACCCCCTTTGAAATTTATTTAGATCCTGAGAATGAAGAAATTTTTAACGATCAACAAACCATTGTTGATTTTGAATCAATTGATACAAGATCACTTCCTCATTCTAGAGTGATTATTGAACGTGTGTCTTTTACTAACCAACATGGACTGAATATCCGATTAAATGTAATGGTGAACGTTCATCCAATTGATGAGGCTAAATCAGTCATTCTCTCTCTATTACCCTACTCGTTATTGTTAAGTTTGATCCTTTCTTTAGTTGCTGCCTATTTATTTAGTCGTGGATTAACTCGTCCGATTCAAGAAATCGTTACAGTGACGCAAGAAATGGAAGATTTAACCCCTCATATTCGTTGCAAAGTTCAACGAACGGACGAAATCGGTTTGTTGGCAGAAAACATAAATAGTTTATATGATTCTCTATGGCAAACGATCGATTCTTTACAACAACAAGCAATTCAAGCAAATGCAACAGAAAAAGAAAAAGTAGATTTTTTACGAACGGCTTCACATGAACTTAAAACGCCACTCAGTGCTTTATCTATCTTATTAGAAAACATGTTGTTTCAAATTGGACCCTATGCAGATCGAGACACTTATTTACAAGAAGCACATGTGTTGGTCACCAAATTAGCTGAAACCATTGAAGAGAGTTTACTCACAAGCAAATTGCAGATGAGTTCAATGAAAGAGGATGTACAAACTATGCATTTGTCTCATGTATTGAATGAATGGCTCGAACCTTTTGGGATATTGGCTAGAGCAAAACAACTTCATCTCATTACTGATTTTTCGATAGAAGGCATACTCACAATGAATCGTGCTCATTTAAAAAAAGTATTCAATAATTTGCTTGCCAATGCAATTCAATACACTGCTGCGGGAGGAACGGTTCGCTTGGTCACTTTTAAAGAAGGTTTACGCATTGAAAATGATTGTGAACCTTTACCTCCTGAAGAGCTTTCAGAAATTTTCAAGCCATTTTATCGTCCATATTCTCATCAAGGTGAAAATCAACATGGAACAGGACTCGGCTTATATATCGTTCAAGAGCTTTTAAGAGAAACGAATTATTACTACTTATTTACGCCAACGCCCGATGGCATGTGTTTTGAAATCAAGGCTTGTGAACCAAAATAAAAGCTCAATTGAAGGCAACGTACACTCAAAAGAGTGTACGTTTATTTCATTTCATATACGTTTCATATGGGCTGATTATCTTTAAGGTATTCAAAAGGAGGCAATAAATGATGTCAGTTATGAAACGTGCGTGGTTGTATGTCACGCGTAAGAAAATGAAGTCGCTCTTTCTTATCTTAATTTTATTTGCAATTGCGACAGCAACTATTAGTGGAATTGCGATAAAAAAAGCAACAGATGAGACGAAAAGCCAATTAATTGAATCCATTCAAGCTGGATTCGGGATTGAACCTAATTTGAATCATAACATGGGGATTGGTGACCGTGGATTAGGTAACATGCCTTATGAAATCATTCAACAAGTTGGCAAGTTGGATGGAATCTCCAAATATAATGCGAAAATGATTGGGGAAATAGACATTATGCAACTGAAGAAAGTTGAGTTGCTCAATCCAAGGGTTCGCTATGAGAATCAGTCCAGGGATTTTGATACGTATTCAGACTTAGATGGCTTAATGGACTCATCGATAGACAATAAGTTTGTGAGTGGTCTATTAACTTTGACCAAAGGGAGACATATTCAACCCAAGGATCAATATAAAGTGCTTGTTCATGAGGAATTTGCGGCAATCAATCAACTGCAATTGCATGACAAAATAACAATTAAAAAAAGTCCTTTAGCGAAAATTTCAACGAAAAAAGCTTCTGAAAAAGAGGTAGAATTGGAAATTATAGGTCTCTTTACTGGGAGTAACAAGGAAAGTGCCGCTACTTCTTCAGAATTGTTGGAAAATACACTCATTTCAGATTTGACAGCTATTCATGAATTTAGAGGTCATTCATTGGATGAAGGTTTGTATCAAACAGGGAAATTTCTTGTAGAAAATCCTCAAGATCTTGACCGTGTACTTGCAGAAGTGAAGCAATTACCTTTTGATTGGTCTCAATTCAACATCGTGAAATCAGAAAATGATTTCCCTGCGCTAACGGGTTCATTAGACGCGATGGATAGTTTGATTCAAGCACTCTTAATCGGCACAATAATTGTCAGTGCGATAATCTTATCGTTGACATTAGGTCTTTGGATAAACGGCAGAATTCATGAAACAGGAGTTTTATTATCTCTTGGTTTATCAAAAATGAATATTATTCGCCAATACTTAATTGAAGTATTGTTATTAGCTTGTATTGGATTTAGTTTGGCTTATTTTTCTGGGCAATTCATAGCACAAAAAGTAGGAGATGCATTGGTAACGAAAGCCAATGAGGAAAGTACTTCTTCCCTGCAACAAGGATTTGGAGGTATGCAACTAGGTGCAGATCCTGAAACAAGTACCCTCAGTAAAACATTAGATGGCATTCAGGTTGCTATTCAATTAGAAGATATGCTAATGGTTTGGTTGCTTGGTGGATTGATTATCGTATTATCAGTAGGAATTTCTTCACTTCTCGTGATGCGATTGAAACCGAAAGAGATTTTATCAAAAATGAGTTAGGAGCAGTGAATATGTCTATTTTAGAACTACGTCATTTAGGGTATACCTATGAAGGACAACAACGAAAATCAATTCTTCAACAGGTTGATTATTCATTTGAAAAAGGAACATTTTATGCGATTTTAGGTAAATCTGGAGCTGGTAAAAGTACATTACTCTCTTTATTAGCAGGACTTGATGACCCTCATCAAGGGCAAATTATTGTCAATGGAAAAGATATTCAAGAAAAAGGGACGGCTCATCATCGGAAAAAACAAATTTCTTTAGTTTTTCAAAATTATAATCTAATTGACTACCTTACGCCACTTGAAAATTTACATTTGGTCAACACTAAGGCGACCCCAGAAATGTTATTACAATTTGGGTTAGAAGAAGGGGATATTCATCGTCCTATTTTAAATTTATCGGGAGGACAGCAGCAAAGAGTTGCAATTGCTCGTGCTTTAGCTACAGATGCGCCGATTTTATTAGCAGATGAACCAACTGGAAATTTGGACCAACAAACAGCGAGCGACGTAATCTCAATTTTAAAGAGAGCTGCTCATGCTGAAATGAAATGTGTGATTGTAGTTACGCATAGTTTGCATTTAGCAAAAGAAGCGGACGTGGTTTTAGAATTGAAAAATCGCAATTTAAAATTTAAGAAAAATTAGTCGAAAAGTTCAGCAAGTCTGAACTTTTTTTGTATTGTATATATAAGCATATGCTTATATACTAGTCAAAGGAGGGATAATATGCAGTCAAATGGTATGACAGATGTGGCTCAGGCAGCACAGCTATTCAAGTTGTTAGGTGATCCA
>JASLCF010000178.1 GCA_030146155.1 Savagea sp. | reverse complement strand
CAACTTTTTTTGCCTCTATTTATGATACGGTTCACCATGAATAATTCGAAAAGCACGGTACACTTGCTCTAGTAAAATCAAACGCATTAATTGATGAGGAAATGTCATCTTTGAAAAACAAAGTGATTCATTCGCACGCTCTAATACATCTTCATGAAGTCCGAGTGAACCTCCAATAATGAAAGTCACCTTGCTTTGACCATATGTTCTTAAACGATCAATGTGTCCAGCAAGCTCTTCTGAACTTTCCATTTTACCTGCTAAATCCAAGACAATCACATATTCCCCATCATTGATTTTCGATAGAATGCGAGCGCCCTCTTTTTTCTTCACTTGTTGTTCTTCTGCTTCACTTAAATGTTCTGGTGCCTTTTCATCTGCTAATTCAATTAAATTTAATTTAATATAAGGTTGCAGCCTTTTTTCAAATTCAGCAATCCCGAGTTTTAAGTATTTCTCTTTTAATTTTCCGACACTAATAATTGTAATATGCACAGCGTTATCCACCACTTTCTTTTATTTGTTCACATCAACTTATACACATATCCACAAACTTATCTACATGTTGTGTCCGAACAAATGTTTGACACTATATGTATATTTACATTATCCCGGTTTTTGGTTCTGTGGATAAGTTCAAATTTATTTTCCATTGAAACTTCTATAAATCCATTACTATCAATGTTTATGACTCCCAAAACAGAAGTGTTACTTATTCACATTTTTATGAATTTATCCACATTGTTAACAGAGAGTAAATGCCAAACCTATATTATTTCTATTTTAACACGTCTTTTATTCTGTGGATAACCAAATTAAAAAAGTATCCCTTTTTCAAAATAAAATCATCTGAAAAAGGGATACTTCACTTATACTTTTGTTATTGTTGTAGGTTCTTCAGCATCCGTATCAAATAAATGAACATGTTTGCCCACTTCTACATCGAATTGTTCTAATACTTGTCCAACCGTTAAACGAGCCAAATCTTTCATATTGTTATCTCTACTTAAATGGGATAAATAAATATTGGTTTCTTTATCTCCTATTACATCTTTCATCGCAAATGCTGCGTCTTCATTAGATACATGTCCCACATCGCTTAATATTCTGCGCTTTGTTGACCAAGGGTAACCACACATCTGAAGCATTCCTACATCATGATTGCTCTCAAATACAAATGAATTCGCGTCTCGAATAAACCCTTTCATCCGATCACTTACATATCCTGTGTCGGTAATCACCGCTAACTTTTGTTGTTGTCCACCGTATACTGAATAAAACATCGGATCGACCGCATCATGAGAGACGGTGAATGATTCGAACGATAACTTACCTAATTGCATCGTTTGTTCCGTTTCAAAATGAAATTTTAAGTCTGTTGGAATCACTCCAACCGACTTACTCATGGCCTCCCAAGTTTTCGCATTGGCATAGACTGGAATCTGGTGTCGTCTAGCTAATACGCCAACTCCTTTTATATGATCACTATGTTCATGTGTGACAAGCAACCCTTTGACTTGATCAATGGAGCGATTTATCTTAGCTAATTGCTCTACAATGCGTTTTGCACTTAGACCTGCGTCAATTAAATAACCTTCTCCATCCTGTTCGATATAAACTGAATTTCCTGTGCTTCCACTCGCAAGCACACTAAAGTACATCATGTCATTCCTCCATACTTCTCTTAAAAACCAAATTCCTTAAAATCGATTTGAAATTGAATCATTTTACGTTCTACTGCGTTGACAAAATGATCTTCAATCTCTCCTTCTTCCGTTAGTACTCGAATATGCCAAGTCGGTGCAAAGACTTGGTTCTCTGTCACTTGTACGAGCGTAGAATAACCGAGTGCGACACTTTCAATTGAGCTATTTGGTTTCAACTGGTTATGTGTTAACAAGGTGCTAATCGCTTCAAAGGGAGATATTAAATCTTTCTTCTTATTATAGCTTAAAAAACCTTCCAACATTCGTTGCTCGTATTTATAGGCTTCCCCATCTTCATTAAAATATATTTTCAAATGAGCACTAGGATTAAAATAAATCGGTTCATCTACAACTTCTTGAAAAAGAAGTACAAATTCGTCCTCTATATCCACTGACCAAATTCCAAATTGCTCTCCCATATATACCGCTTCTTTCAAAAAGCGATCGAGAGACATCTCTCCTTCTTTCTCATCGAAGATAGGTATAGGTTGGTCAAGTACGGAACGAACAATCGTCTGATCAATAATTGTCGTTGCTTGAGGTACTAGCCCCTCAAACATTTCATCAGAAAACTTTACGATATCAGCAGAGATATAAGAAGAATCGAACTCTCCCTCAGGAATTTCACCATACGTAATATTATCTAGTTTTAATGTTTCTACAACAGACAACTTTGTAATCACTTCCACGTTTTGTGCTTGATCTTGTTGATTTAAATACACGGAGAATAAGAAGATATTTAAAATCGAGAAGACAATAATAAAGATTGTTTTTGTCCTAGCCCAATCCATGTCTCATACCTCCTTCTCTTCCAGGTGTATAGCGATACCATTGATTATTAATTAAATAAAACCAATGAGGCTCTAAAATAAACAGATTCCTTTCAAAATCCTGCACCAAAATATAGCCCATCGCTACATCTTCAATTCGTTCAATATCAACCTTTTTTTGTTCTTTTATCTTTTGCAGAATCTCTATTCCTGCAGGCATCTCTACTGCCTCTCTCTCAATCAATAATGTTTTATCAAAGGAGTAGTAGGGTCTAACATATTTAAACATTCGATTGTTACCCGCAGTTGTTAAAATTTCTGTCATACCTGAAACGTCTCCATACACTGGCAAACCGTCTGTAAACAGTGTGAATTTAATGGTTCTTGTAATTGGATTTAAATAGGTAAAACGAAAGTCATCCGTCCACCCGCCATGTTCATTGATAAAATCTACAGATTGAAATAATAATTCTGAAGGAATTGCAATTTCATTACTCTCTGCTGACGGATAAACAAAATTCAACATTTTATTTTTTGTATCTACCGTCATAATGGCATGATTATCCGCATATTCTTCTTTCTGCTGCGTAATTTGACTTCTTCTCACAGCATTCGGATCTGTAAAAAGAGCGTCTCTAAACTTCTGAGGTATAATTTCTTCTTTATAAAAAATATTTTGATTAATAGTTGTTTCGCTAGTAGCAGTAGCTACATATTGAGATTCGATTGACTCTACTGCTTGATAAGTTTCCATTTCATTTGTCCAAGTTTGTAAAAATGCTTGTAAGGCTTCTTTATTTTTAACATTTACTATTGCATCATAGTAGTATTCTTGTTTGCGATTAATAAAACTCATCCGTACTTCTTTCTCCGAAAATGTGATTAACACTCGATCAAACGTACTCTCAGAGACATTAGAATCCTTTAATGGATAAATCGTTTCAAATGCACGCAAAGGAACTTCTCCATGGTAATAAATCAACATGGATTGTTGCGTTTTTAAGATTTCTTTTAATTGACCCACTTGGTACTTCTCTGATTTTAACTGCAAGGAAAGAATATCCCAAGCTTTCATTTCTTTCTGCAATTCCTCTAAACGTAATTCGTTTTGAGTACCCTTGAGGACTTCCCCGTTATAAACTACTTTATAAGGCATAATCAAATTTTCAATTTTTCTTTTCTCAGCGATTGAAATATCTAACGCTGACACACTTTCTATCGTTTCATATTTGGGTGTATACGTCCAAATCACAAACGTTAATAAAACACTCAATGCAATCAGAGAAAAAAGGGCAAATGATTTAATGGTCTCCATATATTTCATTCCCATTCACCCTCCTCTTGTTGCTCTAACGGTAATGTAAAGTGTACAGTTGTCCCTTTACCTTCTTCACTCTCTGCCCAAATGTTGCCTCCATGTGCAACAATCATTTCTTTAGCGATTGCTAACCCTAAACCTGTGCCGCCCATTGCTCGCGAACGCGCACGATCTGCTCGATAGAATCGATCGAAAATTCGTTTCACATTATCTGCTGGAATGCCCATCCCTTCATCAGCAACAGACACTTGAATATGATCTTCTTTTTCATCAATCGTAAAAATAATACGTTTCCCTTCAGGAGAATACTTAATAGCATTTGAAATAATATTATCAATCACTTGTGTCATTTTATCAGGATCAATCGCCACAAAAAATGACGTTTTTGGAAATTGACGAATAAAAGATACCGTCTTTGGTGTTGAAAATTCAAAGCGTTCAATAATCGCATTGAAAAAACGATTGAAGTCTACATATTCAATATTCAACTCGTACTCTTCACTATCCATGCGAGACAATTTTAATAAATCATTGACTAAACGAATCATACGTTCAGTTTCCGTTTGTGTCACATTTAAAAATTTAGGAGCAATCTCATCATTTTGCCATGCACCATCCGCTAATGCATCTAAATAACTTCTCATCGTTGTCAAAGGTGTTCGCAATTCATGAGAAACATTCGATACGAATTCTCGGCGTTCCATTTCTATTTTTTCTTGTTCAGTATTGTCATGCATTACAGCTATCAAACCGTTAATATAACCCGTTTCTCTTTGAGTTACAGAAAAGGTAAGCTTTAAAATCGAAGGAGCTTCCTCTGTACTAAAATCCAAAGTGATGGACTGCTTCAATTCAATTAAGTCTTCGAATGAATATTCCTTATCAATCCCTAGCACACTAGTAATTGGGCGATTCAGCACAAGTTCTCGTGAGAGATGAATCATTTGTAGCGCCGAATCATTAATTAAACTCACTCGGCCCTTTCGATCAGTAGCGATAACGCCGTCTGTCATATTCGAAAGAACGGATGCTAATTTTCTTCGTTCACTTTCTGTCGTTGTCTGAGATTCTTGAAGTTGATTCGTTAAATGATTGAACGCAATAGCAAGTTGTCCAATTTCATCATTCCCGTACACTTTTACTTTACGAGTAAAATTACCACGTGCCATAGCTTGAGCTTGCTTTCTCATATCTGAGATAGGTCTAGTAATCGTTCGAGAAATAAAAATACCGATAATTAATGTGAAAAACAAAGAAGCCGCAGCACCTACAGCTAAAATTTGGTTGATTTCGTCAATTTGTGTATAGACTTTTTCAATATTAGATTCAATATAAAGTGTCCCTAACACTTCATCGTTATGCACGATTGGATGCGTCTTAACAAGCACTCGTTTTCTAGCGTGTGGATCTAAAGAAATCGTCCCTGGCGTTTCTTCCGCAGAAGTGATAGAGCGTTTGATAATTTCATCCATCGAACGTTGCCCCACTAAAGATTGGTTATCTAAAGCAGAAGTCGCTAAAATGCGATACTTAGCATCAATTACTCTTATTTCTATCATGTCTTCCGAAGTAAAACTAGAAAGAACTGTTCGTAAACTTTGTTCTAAACTCGGATCGGACTCTGAACGTTCACGATTCATTTCTTCGCGCACACTAAATTCAATCAAATTCGTACGATCTTCAATTGAACTCGTAAAGTTAGTTGTTAATGTTTGTTCTAACTCTCGTGCAAAATATAAACCGATAATTTGAAGGGCAATTAAAATGAGTAATACATAAATCAATACGAACTTTACATGTATCGAACGAAAAACACTGACATTACGCATGCCTTACTCCTGTTCTGGATCTCTCAAATAATACCCAACACCTCGTCTTGTAACAATCACCGTTGGATGGCTTGGATTATCCTCTATTTTTTCTCTTAGTCGTCGAATTGTTACATCAACTGTACGTACATCACCAAAATAATCATAACCCCATACTGTTTGAAGCAAATGCTCTCTATTTAACACTTGACCCATATGACGTGCTAAATAATGAAGTAACTCAAATTCACGATGAGTCAATTCAATAGTTTCACCTTTTTTTAGTACAGTATAGGCATCTGGTTGAATGGTTAACGAACCTACAGTTAAATCATCTTCCTTACTGATTTCTTCTACCTCTGTTTTCATTTGACGACGCAAATTTGCCTTTACACGGGCAATTAATTCTCGTGTACCAAACGGCTTCGTCACGTAGTCATCTGCCCCTAGTTCTAATCCCAATACTTTATCTATCTCTGAATCTTTAGCAGTCAGCATAATAATCGGAAAATCATGAGTTTTCCTAACCTCACGACAAACGTCCATACCATCTTTTTTAGGCAACATGATATCGAGCAGCATAATATCAGGCTTCACTTCATCTACCATTTCAAGAGCCTCTTCCCCATCGTAAGCACAGAACACTTTAAATCCTTCTTTTTTTAAGTTAAATTCTAATATATCTGCAATTGGCTTTTCATCATCCACTACTAAAATTGTTTTATTTTGCATTTCCATCCCAACTTTCTTTCATACTCTTTCTTTAAACTTTATCACTTTTTTAGTTCTCACGCATGTTTGTTCTATTATTTCCCGGAAAATAAAAACTATCTTCTACTCAGCAGAAGATAGTTTTACTATATATTATCTTAATACAGATAGGGGATTAATTAATGAACCATTCTTTCTTACTTCGAAGTGAAGATGTACGCCAGTAGAATTGCCTGTGCGTCCCATATTACCTAGTTTTTGACCCTTAGAAACAACTTGACCACTACGTACTTGAATCGATGATAAATGCCCGTATAGCGTCTCGTATCCATTATTATGTCTAATAACAACATGGTTACCTAAGCCGCCGTTATAACCTGTTTTTATAACCGTTCCATTATCTGAGGCTAGAATTGATGGATTAGAGGGTCTTGCAATATCAATTCCTTCATGCATTCTTCCCCAACGATATCCCATTGTTGAAGAGACATAACCACCAACTGCTGGCCACCCAAACGAACCTGTACCTCTAGATGGAATCGTTTTAGTTCCTACAGCTGTAATTTCATTCTTAACTTCTTTTGTTATTTCTTGATGTGTAACTGTTTTTGATTGCTCTTGTCCATTCACTTTGACAACTTCAAGCGTTTCAACAGCTTCACCTTTCTGACCTTCTTGAACTACTTTATCTTCACCTTTTAATAAAGTACTGTCTTTCTTCTCTTCTTTTTCAAAAGGGATTTCTACAGTTTGCTTTGTAGCATATTTCACTTGAACTTGAACTGCTTCTTGTGCTGGTTTCAAAATCAATTCTTGTCCCACCGACACTTCTGTTTGACCTGGATTTAATTCTTGAAGAGTAGCTACCTTGATTTCATGCATTTCTGCAATACTATCCCAAGTATCTCCAGACTCCACAGTATACGTTGTTGCTGCTTTTCCCTCTGTTAATTCTTTTACAGCTTCTTCAACTGTTGAAAATTCTTCAGGACTAGCAACAACTGCTTCGGTCTTCCACTCTTGTGAAAAATCAACTGATTGAATGAACCATTTTCCAGTCTCTATTTCGGCTGGTTGATCAGCTTGTAGAGCTGCCCATTCTTCTTCTGAAACATGTTTCTTCTTCACTTGTTCTTTGATTTGTTCGAATGCTTGATCGTCTTTGACAATCACTTTCTTCTGATCATTAACCATTAATTGTAAGCCTTCAACCTGTATATCTAGAGATTGTTGCATTTTATCTGCTGTTAATCCTTCAAAAGATTGAAGATTGAAGACCGTTTCTGTTACTTGAGATATTTCATTTTTAAGTGAAATAGCATTTCGATCAAAATCTTTAGCTATTTGATCAATCATTTGATCTTGAACTTCTGTAACAAGATGCTCATTTAAAGTTTTACCGATGTATTGTTGATCTATATAGATATGATAGATTTTTTCTAAGGATGAACTTGCAGCTACTGGTTGGTGTAAGGCTGATAGTAAAAGAGCTACAAATAATGCGAAACTTATTCCTATGTATGTCAATACGTTACGAAATGTTTTCTTTTGCATTGCGTTTTAAATACTCCTTCCAAATCAACTTCAATTTTCTCACTTTTAACAATTTAACATACTTTTAATCGTTTTCATCAATTGTAACCAAAATGTAATGTGAATGTATTCTCCTTGTTAAATACTTTTTAATATTTTTTTGATACTACAAATAAAAAAACCAGCAGATTTTTTTCTGCTGGTTTAATTTATTGGCTCTTGATCTCGCCAATCCACATTTAAGAATTTATTATATTCTTTAACAAATGCCAAAGTAACGGTGCCTGTTGGACCATTTCTTTGCTTAGCGATGATGATTTCAATCACATCTTTAGCTGTCGTCTCTTTTTCATAATAATCTTCGCGATATAAAAAACTAACAATATCAGCATCTTGCTCAATACTACCCGACTCACGTAAATCGGACATCATCGGACGTTTATCTTGTCGCTGTTCTACACCACGAGATAATTGAGATAGGGCGATAACAGGTACTTCAAGTTCACGAGCAAGCCCTTTGAGGGAACGTGAAATATCAGAAACTTCTTGTTGCCTATTCTCTCCTGGTTTTCCACTCCCGGCGATTAACTGCAAGTAGTCAATCACAATCATTCCTAGGCCATGCTCTTGCTTCAAACGTCGACATTTTGAACGAATTTCGTTGACACGAATACCCGGGCTATCATCTATATAAATCCCAGCATTTGAAAGTGTACCAACAGCCATCGCTAATTTACTCCAATCTTCATCGGTTAAATCACCAGTACGCAAAGCCTGTGCATTGATGTTCCCTTCTGCACAAAGCATACGCATCACCAATTGATCTGCTCCCATTTCTAGACTGAATATTGCAACATTCTCTCCGGCTTTTGTTGCTACATTTTGAGCGACATTTAATGCAAATGCTGTCTTACCAACAGATGGACGGGCTGCTACAATAATCAAATCATTCTTTTGAAAACCTGCAGTAATATCATCTAGATCCGTAAAACCTGTAGGTACACCTGTTACCTCACCTTTTCGGCTACTTAACACCTCAATGTTTTGATATGTGTCCACTAGTACGTCAGCGATTGGTTTAAAGTCCCCAGCATTTTTTCGACTGGATACTTCCATCATTTTCTTTTCTGCTTCTGCAATAACAGATTCTACTTCATCTTCTCTAGAGAATCCATCTTCGACAATTGTAGTTGCTACCTTGATTAAACGTCTAAGTAATGCTTTTTCCTCGACGATTTTTGCATAATGTGTGACGTTTGCAGCTGTTGGAACTGACGTAGCTAATTCGGATAAATACACCATTCCGCCCACATTTTCTAATTCATTCGAAGCACCTAATTCCTCACTCAATGTGACTACATCGACAGGTTCTCCTTTGTCGTTGAGTCGCAACATCGTTTCGAAAATCTTTTGATGTGCCACACGGTAAAAATCATCTTCTTGAATGATTTCAGCAGCTGTAATTAATGACTCCGGCTCTAAGAATATAGCGCCTAAAATCGACTTTTCTGCTTCCAAATTATGAGGAGGTACACGATCGATTAAAGGATCCATTAATTCACACGCTCCTTACTAATCATTGTTCTTTGACATGTACTTTTAATGTCGCTGTTACATCGACATGAAGTTTAATCGGTACTTTTGTTACGCCTAGTGTACGAATCGCATCAGGAAGGTCCATTTTTCGGCGGTCTACCTTAATTCCTTTTTGTTTGTTCAATGCTTCAGCAATTTGTTTTGAGGTAATCGATCCGAATAAACGGCCACCTTCACCTGATTTTGCTGACATCTCTACAGTTGTTTCATCTAGTACTTTTTTGAGCTCTTGTGCTTCTTTTAATTCTTCTGCTGCATCTTTTGCTGCACGTTTCTGTTGACCTTCTAAACGAGCCAGATTTTGAGGCGTCGCTTCAATTGCTAAATTATTTTTTAACAAGAAATTTTGTGCGTAACCTGGTGATACCTCTTTGACTTCTCCTTTTTTACCTTTACCTTTAATATCTTGTGTAAATATAACTTTCATTATAAATCTCCTCCATCTTCTTTTTCTTCAAGTGCATTCAATAATCTTTCTTTGGCTTCTTGAACTGTCGACACTTCTAGCTGACAGGCAGCATTTGTTAAATGACCTCCGCCACCTAACTTCTCCATGACCACCTGCACATTAATATCCCCTAGAGAACGAGCACTGATGCCTACTTTGCCATCTTCTCTTAAAGCAATCACAAAAGATGCAGTGATACCTAACATGGATAATAAAATATCAGCAGTCTGAGCGATTAACACAGGGCCATAAGTAACATCAGGGTCTCCAGTCACTACAGCAATGCCATTTGGTAAAACTTCCACATTTTCAATAAGCTTTGCTCGTTCTACATAAGTGTCTATGTCTTCTTTCAATAACCGTTGAACAAGGACAGTATCCGCTCCTTTTAAACGTAGATAAGATGCTGCTTCGAATGTTCTTGAACCTGTACGAAGTGTAAAACTTTTAGTATCTACAACAATACCGGCTAACATAGCAGTCGCCTCAAGCATAGACAATTTTGATGTTTGTGGTTGATATTCAATTAATTCAGTGACAAGTTCTGCTGTAGATGAGGCATAAGGCTCCATATACACTAACATATTATTATCAATGAATTCCTCACCTCGGCGATGATGATCAATGACAACTGTTTTCTCTGACTTTTGAACAATTTTTTCTTCAATGACCATACTTGGTTTATGTGTATCTACCACAACGACGAGTGTTCGATCAGTCATGCGCTCTAATGCATCTTCTGGTGAAATAAAGTGACTGAATAACTCTTCATCCTTCTCAATCTCTTTCATCAAACGCACTACACTGTCATCTAGTTGTTTATAATCAATGACAATATAACCCTTTTTATTATTCATCAATGCCATTTTTCGGACGCCTATAGAAGCTCCAATTGCATCCATGTCTGGCATTTTATGCCCCATTACAAATACTTGATCACTTCCCTGAATCAAATCTCGTAATGCATGCGAAATCACACGTGCACGAACCCTTGTCCTCTTTTCAACAGGATTTGTTTTTCCACCAAAGAACTGCAGTTTGCCATCTACGTCCTTGATAGCGACTTGGTCACCCCCACGTCCGAGCACCAAATCTAAACTTGATTGGGCAAGTTCACCTAATTCAACGAGTGAAGAAGAGCCTTTCCCAATACCTACGCTCAAAGTTAAACCTGTCGTTTCATCGGATGTGTGTTCTCTCACGTCATCTAATATTGAAAATTTTTCTTGAATAACTTGTTCTAAAATTTGTTCATTTAAAACAGTGAAAAAGCGATCAGAAGCAATTCTCTTCATAAATATCCCATTCTTCTGAGCCCAATGATTAATGATAGAAGTCACTTCTGAATTCATTTTACTCTTTGTTTGATCATCCATTCTTTGTGAGAGTTCATCATAGTTATCAATTAATAAAATCCCTAGAACAGTGCGGTCATTTAAGTAAGTTTCTTTGACCTTACGTCTTTCTGTTACCTCAAAGAGATACAATAAACGCTCTTCTGCTTTATATTCAATATCATAATAATGTTCATTGATATTAATATTCGTAGAATGTTCGATTTCTTTGTCAAGAATAGATAATAGCTGCTTGGAGTGTTCTTCAACGAAAGAGCCAATTAAAGATTCAACTTCAAAAATTTGACTAGCCGTTGGATTCGCCCACTCAATTTCTTGTTGTTCATTCAACAAAATAATTCCTATAGGTAATTCTAATAGTGCCTCTTCCCCTACTTTTTTCATTCTATGTGATAGAGATGCTATATGTTCTTCAGTTTCAACAAATGTTTGTTCTTCATACTTCCATGACAAACCTAAGACAAAGATAAAAAGAAAAGTAAAACCAAGACCTAACCAAAAATGAAATGTAAATAAGGCAATCGAGGCTAGAATTCCTAAAAATGAAAGTGCGCCTAGTGGGTAACGAATCATTCTTCTCCTAAACATTGTTTGCATAGAAATTCTCCTCACTTATTCGCTTTACGGTCTATCCAATTTCTTAAATTCATTCCTGTATCTAATATCCCTATTAATACAGTAATTGAATGGAAGAAAAGAGCGAGTAATGTCACAAGTACCAATAGTATATTGGGTGTCTTCATCGTTCTCAATGCATAATGTAGGAAAGAAATCCCCTGCAATACAAAGAGTGCTCGAAAAATATTCATTGCGTTAACAAATAAAATATGTCCATTCGAGGCTATTTCCATTGGCTGTAAAAAAGAAACTAATAATAATATTCCATAAATGACAACTAACGTCATCGGCAATTTTAAACGGTAAAAAGGCGGAAATTTAGGAAAAGTAAATCCTTTTACAAATTTCTTTCCCATACTGAATGTTAAGCTGACAGAAATAAAAGCAATCAGTACTACTCCACTAATTAGTAAAGTAGGCAGACTTAACTCATACATTAGAAATGTTGACTGAACGACGGTTTCAAAGCTGCCTGTGCTATCAAATGGGGCAAATAAATCAATGATTTGTTTTTCTTTTGACTGAAAAAATTGTTGAATTTGATTCACCCAATTCACATTAAGGAATTGAACAATCAACACATAGTTCAGTGTAAAAGAAAATAATAATGTAATAACAACCCAATTCAATGTCGATAATTTAGATTGGTGATGTAATAAAGCCTCAGCCATCACAAATCCGATTAGTAAAAAAGAAACAATGAACAGACTTAGTTGTAAAGAAGGCAATAGTAGAACAATACCTATACTTGCAACTAAGAAACTCACTCCTACTTTTCTCGTTCCACTCATTCTCAGTAGCATCATGGGTAGAGGGATTACAAACAGTGCAAGTACACCAACCCCCGGAACCAAAACAATGAATGCTAGGAGTATTAATAAAGCAATTGAATACGCAATTCTTTGCACAGTGTATTGCATAAGTCCTCTCCTTTTCTAACTACAAAGCTTATTCAATTGTATCATGTTTATAGGTTCATTATCAAAGAAGGCTAAGCAACTTTTACAATCAGGTGATTTGATTTATTTTTTCTGAACAGATGAAAATGGTTCTATAATTGATAACGTTGGTGAAAGAAAATCACCTTCTCTTGAACATAGGAGAAGATGATGGCATTTCATTTACGTTATTTTTATTTTAAATGGAAGGCAAGTGAAACTCCTTGTAGAAGGAAAGAAGAATATTAATAGAAAAATAAGCCATACACTTACACATTACACGGCTTGCCGCATTAAAAATCAAAACGATGTCCTCTATATAAAAAATATACAAACATCCGTTGTGAACAAGAATTGTTATCTTTCACAAAATGTAAAAATGTTAGTTGTGATT
>JASLCF010000097.1 GCA_030146155.1 Savagea sp. | reverse complement strand
AAAAGAACTTCCAACAGTTATATTTGAAAACGCTTACTCGAATTTAACAGCACAACTGAATCAATGGAATCAAGGTGAAGTGACTGAATTGAATCGATTAAGAAACGAGATGTCAGAGCAATGTGATCGATTAGCAGAACAACCCTCTCAAATATGGACACTCTCCATTCCAACAGGTGGTGGTAAAACATTGGCTAGCCTAAGATATGCACTCAAACATGCTATCCATTTCCAAAAGAAAAGAATAATTTATATTGTGCCTTATACGACAATCTTAGAACAAAATGCGGCAGCTGTGCGACGATATTTCGATAACCCTGTACATGTACTTGAGCATCATGCAACTGTAGTAGATGATCGCTTATTGGATGAAACACCTGATTTTTATCGGGATACGGTTGAAAAAAAATTACATTTAGGTAGAGATAATTGGGACCATCCTGTTATTTTTACTACTATGGTCCAATTTTTAAATGTGTTTTTTGCAAAAGGGACTCGAAAAACGCGCAGAATGCATCATTTAAGTAATTCAGTCATCATTTTTGATGAAGTGCAATCTGTACCTTTCCAACATCAAGATTTATTTAATACAGCGATTCAATTTTTAAATGATTATTGTCAATCTAGTATTTTACTATGTACCGCAACGCAACCGACAGTCGGGAAAATGAAATATCCCGTTCATTTACCTAGCCAATCTGAAATGGTTCCGCAACTTTCAAAAATAGTCAAAGCTTTTGAACGTGTAGCGTTTGAAAACCATGTTGATTTAATTGGCTGGGAAGATGAACGACTTGTCTTATTTATTCAAGATTTAACCTTACAACATCAGTCTATCTTAATTGTTTTAAATATCAAAAAGTCAGTGTTAAGTCTTTTTGAACAACTAAAACAGCTGACTGATTACCAAGTGTATCATTTAAGTACATCGATGTGTCCAGCACATCGGTCGACGATATTAAAGGAGATGATTGGTCGATTAAAAGAAGGATTACCAACAATTTGTGTGAGTACACAATTAATCGAAGCAGGTGTGGATATTAGTTTTGAAGCGGTAGTCCGTTCTTTAGCTGGACTAGATTCAATTGCCCAGGCGGCGGGACGTTGTAATCGAAATGCAGAACGCGAGAAAGGAAAAGTATATTTAGTTCATCTGAAAAATGAATCTCTTTCAAAGTTGCCAACGATAAGAATCGGATCTGAAGTGACATTGGATCATGTTTTATCGCATGATGATGCTATAGGGCAATTGTTGAGTCCAGAAATGATCGCTCATTATTTCGCCTTCTTTTATTCAAAAGCTAACCGCGAAATCGATAAAAAACCAAAATCGCTACATAAAGAGTTAATAGACTATTTGAATACACCTGAATTGTATTTAAAAAATAGAGGCACACAAATGTTAACTATGTATCAAACTGTTGAACAACATTTTAAAGCAATCGATTCTCCAACCACTGCCATACTCGTGCCTTATAATGATGAAGCAAAAGAAATCATTGTTGCTTTGAATGAGCAAATCTCGTTAAAGGAGCTGAATCAATTGATTAAAAAAGCACAACCTTTTATTGTGAATGTTTTTGATTATACGTTGCAAAAGTTAGTGAAAGAAGGGTTGACTCAAACCTTATTGAATAACTCTATTTTTGTACTACTAGAAGACGGGTATCACGAGCACTTCGGTGTTTCTGTTCAAGGAGAGGGAAACAAAACAATACAACTATATTAAGGAGGTGAATCAAGTGAGAAACCAAATTGAATTTGAAGTGTATGGAAAATATGGTCTTTTTACAGATCCTGTCACAAGAATTGGTGGTGAGAAATTTACTTATCAAATCCCTACATATGAAGCATTAAAGGGAATCGTCAAATCGATTTATTGGAAACCGAGTCTCATTTGGGTAGTAGATGAAGTAAGAGTGATATCACCCATTCAAACTGAAGTCAAAAGCATGCGGCCTATGAAGTATCAAAGCCCATCTAACGAACTTGCCTATTATACCTATTTGAGAGCACCTCGTTATCAAGTGAGAGCCCATTTTGAGTTTAATCCTCATCGTCCCGACTTAAAAGATGATTGGAATGAGCACAAACATCACAATATTGCAAAGCGTGCTTTAGAAAGAGGCGGAAGAAGAGATATATTTTTAGGAACAAGAGAATGTCAAGGATATGTTGAACCTTGTACATTTGGCCAGGGAGAAGGATTTTATGATCAATACGGGGAATTAGCATTTAGTCCAATGTTTCACGGATTTTCTTACCCAGATGAAAATGGCAAAGGGGTTTTAGAAGCAAGAATTTGGACACCCACGATGAAGGATGGAATCATTTCATTTGTTCGACCTGAACAGTGTTCGATTGTTAGAAATGTGAAAGATTATGATTTTAAATCATTTGATCTCAATGCAAATATGAAGCATGTCACTCATGAATTTCAAGCTGTTTTTGGAGAGGAGGAGGTTAAATGAGTTGGATGTATCGCTTATCGGAAGTATATCGGAACAATGCTCATCGTATTGGGGAGTTTGATACGAGATTCGGACGTTCCCTTAC
>JASLCF010000073.1 GCA_030146155.1 Savagea sp. | reverse complement strand
TTCTAAAGTAAGTACCCCATCTACCATTTTATACACTTTATCAAAGTACTCGATGAGTCGTGTATCGTGTGTAACTACAAGTGTGGTCGTGTTTTTATTTTTTGTTTCTTTTTGTAATAACTCCATGACTTCAAATGCACGCTCTGAATCAAGAGAGGCTGTAGGTTCATCTGCTAAGATAATGGAAGGGTTCGTATACATCGCACGTGCAATTGCTAAACGCTGTCTTTCACCGCCAGATAAATCAGTAGGGTATTTATTTTTCAAATGCTCAATATCTAAATCTGAGAGCAATTGTTCAAGTTCTTTTTCCTTTAAGTTATTTTCTTTCACTCGGTCTAATAATTCGAATTGTTGCTGAACGGTTAAAAAAGGAACTGTGTTACTAGCTTGTAAAATGAAGCCAATTTCTTCTAATCTTAATGCAGAACGCTTTTTTTCCGAAACTGCTGCAAAGTTCTTTCCATTAATGATGACTTCTCCTTCAGTCGGTGACAGTAAACCGCCAACAATGGTTAGGAAAGTACTTTTACCTGAACCAGAAGGTCCTATAATTGCAATTAATTCGCCTTTTTCAGCAGAAAATTGAGTGGGTTTTAAAGCTTCTACTTTTTTATGTCCTTCACCAAAGGTTTTAGTCACATTTTTTAATTCAACGACAGTCATGTTTATGCTCCTCCAATCGCTTGCAATGGGTCAATTTTCACAATAGTTCTTACAGAGAACAGAGATCCGATAATGGCTACAATAACGAAAATTGCACCATAGATTAACATAATCGGTATGTTAAATGTGACAGGAACTGCCTCAGGTAAAAATAAGCCGGTTAGCAAGGTTAAACCAAGTCCAATAATTACTCCGACAAATGAAAGAATGAATGTTTGAGCGATTACTGATTTAGCAAGATAGCTACTTGAAATACCTTGTGCTTTCATCACGCCAAAGATATTTGTTTTTTGAACAGTCAATACATAAAGGAAAATTGCAATCACGACTGCTGAAATCACTAAGAGGAAGTAAATCATGAGTGTAAGTGTTAAGTTTTGTTCAGAATAACCCGGTAATTTCTCAATGAAATTTTCAATAGGAATCACTTCAAGTGAAGAGTCTTGCGTTACTTTTGACAAGTCTGCATCATTTTCTGTACGTAAAACAAATCCGTTTAATGCAGTACGCATCGCTTCATTATTTTCCCCAAATTTCAAATCTCTAAAGGTGTCAAAGTCGCTATAGATGATAGGTGCTCCATTGAATCTTGCTTCATCTGTAAAACCTACGACTTTTAATTCAATCTCTGAAGCGGAAAGTTTAAAGGTGTCTCCTATTTTAAAATCTTGTTCTTTGAGTTGATCACTGATGATCACTTCGTATTTTTTTTGAAAAGCTTCTCCTTCTGTTAATTCAGGCATGAGAAAGCTATCAGGGTCAATACCGAAGAGGGAAATATTTTTCTTTTCTTCCCCATCACTGGCAATCGCACTTAATTGACCTAAAGGGGCAATCTCTTTTGCTTGGATTTCATCTTTCTTATCCATAGTCATGACGGATTGGAATAAACTACGATCAGCCTCATCTGTTAGAATAATGGCATCTGCTTTCCATTTATCCACCCCTTCACGATTTAAAGTTTGGAGGCCAGTCGCTAATCCAGATAGAAAAAATACAAGATAAGCCACTAACATCAGGACGCCGATAATTAAAGTAAATCTTAATTTATTTCTTTTAATTTCATTCCATGCCAAAAACATTGTTGCACCATCCTTCTCTTTGTATAATAATTCACTATACCCATTTTCTACTACTATTAATCGAATGTAAACTAAAAAGAGAATGATAATCGTTGTTAATTGTGTGGTTTAAATGAAATCACTCTTTTTAAGATAGGGCTTTAGTTTATTTTCGGGTTTCCAATTCTTAAGGTAAGGGTGTAAAGTATGATGAATTTACCTAATTTCTAAATTGTGTAATAGATTTGTCAAAACTTTATATGTGAAAAGGTGAATCTCCTAAAATTGATATAGACGACTCATTGGAAAGTATGCTAATTTTGAATTAAGAATAAGGAGGTCGTAAAAATGAGTCAACCACAAAAAAGAAGTTCCTTAACAATTATCTTTGCACTGTTATTTTTCGGTGCTTTGATCACAATTGGATTAATGGGAGCACAAATGCAAAAAACAAAACAAGAGGCTGAGAAGAAGCCAGAAGTAGAAGAGACAGAAGAAGCAAACAAAGGCGGAGCGATTGCGCATAACCCACCTTCACTAGATGATGTGCCAGAAGGACCACTAGGTGAAGCAATTTTAAAAGGGTATGAACTAACAAACAACACTTCAGAAGTTTTACGCGGTGAAGCAGCGTCTGCTGAAGATGGAGAGAAGTTAGTCAATGAGTTGTCATGTACGAGCTGTCACGCTGGTGCAGGAATGGATGAGCACTCATCTTCAATGGTAGGGGTATCAGCAGTATATCCGATGTTTATCCCACGTTCAGGTAAGATTGTTACTTTAGAAGATCGTATCAATGGTTGTATGATTCGTAGTATGAATGGTACAAAATTTGAACCAAATGATCCAAACTTGAAAGCAATGGTAGCGTATTTAACTTATATTTCTGAAGGTATTCCTGTAGGTGCAGAATTACCATGGCGTCATTTGAACAGTATGGATGATGTACCTGTTCCAAATATTGATAATGGTGAGGAGCTTTATGCTCAATCTTGTATCGCATGTCACGCAGCTGACGGGTCAGGAACAGGAGCGAACACAGGTCCTGCATTATGGGGATCAGGGTCATTCAATGATGGTGCGGGCCTTGCGCGTATGAGTAAAATGGCAGGATATATCCAACGAAACATGCCAGTTGGACAAGAAAATTCATTGTCTGATCAAGAGGCATCTGATTTAGCAGCCTTCATTCTTTCACAAGAGCGTGATGTTTACCCAGGTCATGCGAAAGATTGGCCAGGCGGAAAAGTTCCTTCTGATATCATGAACCAAGAACGTCGTGATGAAATCAAAGCAGGAACAATTGATTGGGAACAAGTTTTAGGAAAAAAATAATAAGCACAGCATAAAAAAGCGTTTGAAATCATTCATTTGATTTCAAACGCTTTTTAATATGGAAAATAATGATGCTTGTTCACAAGCCATGCCATCTGTTAGCTCAGTGACTGAGCACTTTTAGCAAGTCTCTTGATTTTTTGTTGTACACTTGAAAGGTTTTCATCAGGTTGTATGCTGCCTTGTATCGTGTAAGGTCTTCCTCCACCACGCCCATTCCAACGATTGAAAATAGTCTGCATAAGGGGTTGTAAATGTTCGGAGTGATCGGGATGAGTAACGCCGATAATGGAAAAGAAATCAGCGTTCTTGGTTAAAAAGATAGTCGTACTTTCTTGCTTTTGATTGACGATAAGTTGTGCTAATTGTTGAAGTTGTCCCATATCTTTTTCAGGTAAGTAGTCTACGATAACGATGTCTTCCGATTGAATATAACGCTCAGCTTCATAAGGTAGCAACTGTTCTGTGAGTTGTTTAATCAACTGTTGTTGCTCTTTTCGATCTTCTAAAACCGTTTCTAGTCTACTAGCAATACTACGATGGTTAGTTTGTAATAAAGTAGCTACTGCTTGTACACGCTCGTGTTGCATTTGATAATGGCGCATTGCACGTTCTCCACACAAAAAAGACAACCGTGTTTTCTTTTTTATTTTTTCTGTGTCTAATAATTTAATCAGTCGTACTTCAGAAGTTGTATGTGGATGAAGTCCTCCGCACCCATTGGTATCAATATCAGGAATAATGACAAGACGGATGGGCCCCTCTAGCTCAATAGGCTTATGCAATGTATATTGGCTTAAGTCCTCTCGTGTAACAAACTTTTTCTCGATACTTAAATTTTGTAAAATGACGTCGTTGGCTTTTCGTTCTACAAGTGCCAACTGTTCTGTTGTGAGTTGGTCAGTAGATAAATCAATCGTTAAACTGATATCTCCGAGATGAAAGCTACTTGTTTCATAACCATACAAATCTTTGAAAATCGCACTGACAATATGTTGACCGGTATGTTGCTGCATTAAATCGAAACGATAATCAAAATCTACTTTACCATTTACAGAAGTTACTTGTTCAGAAAGTTGAGCAGTTAGCGTATGTACAATACGGTCATTCTCCAGTTCCACAGAAGCTACTGGAATGTCTTCGATTGTTCCAAGGTCATGAGGTTGTCCTCCGCCAGTTGGATAAAAAGCTGTTTGGTTGAGCACGAGCCAAGTTTGTCCTGCGGCTGTGAGTCCTCGTTCTATAATCGTTGCAGTAAAATCAGTTTGATAAGCATCCTCATAATAAAGTTTAGTTGTCATAGTCAATCTCCTTTGGCTGTTTTCAAGTCGTATTGAATCGTTTTTTTCTCTCTCGGTGCATATCTACAAGAGTTGGAAGTGTCATCCCAAATAAGATGATAAAAATGCCGACGAATTGTAAGGAAGTCAGTTTCTCTCCTAATAATAACATGGAAGCTGTGATAGCAACGGGTAATTCCATAGCACTTAAGATGGAAGCAGTACCAGCTCCCACTTTAGGGACAGCTGTAGAGAAAAGATAAATAGGGATGACAACACCGAATAGTCCTAAAATCGCTCCATACTTCCAAAGACCACCCGACAATAAGGTACCATCCCAAATGATCTCAGGGGATTGGAAAATCGAAATGAAGAAAGCAGCAAATAAAGAAGTGAATAGTAAACGAGTAGTTGTATCTAAACCTTCTACTTGCTTTTGATTGACCATCATAAAAGAAGAGAAGCTCACTGCGGAAGCAAGTCCAAATAACCAACCTTGCCATGGAATAACAGAAAGGTCGACATCAATGACTCCAGCCGCTAATATGGTTCCTCCAAATAGGAAGACAAGTGAAAGCAGTTCTGATCGGTTAGGAAGACGCTTCTTCGCAATCGAATCGAAAAGCATGCCAATCCAAGTAAATTGAAAGAGCATGACCACTGCAAGTGATGCGGGCATGTATTCAACAGCTTGCCCATAAACAGTACCTGTTGTTGCAGTAAAAAGCCCTCCCAAGAGTAAGATTTTCCCACCCTTAAATTGAGGGATATTCCGTTTCGTAACTGCAAAAATCACTAAGGTGATAGCGAAACCAATATAGTATTGACTCGTCACTGCTTGAGAAGCTGTGAAGCCATCGTGTATTGCTAATTTAATAATTGTAGATAAAATGCCGTAACAACTCGCGGCAAAAATGATGAGAAAAGGGTAAAATAATTTCTGCATCCGTGTTCCTCCTATTCTTTACAAGTTCATTCAAATCATACACTTTTAAAGCAGCTAAAAGGCAAAAAAAAACTAACCATCAACAAGGATGACTAGTTTTTAAGGTGACTAACGTACACCCGGATTCTTATCCGCAAATTTATCTTTTAGATGGTCTACCTTTTCTTCCACATCGTTTTTGACGTCATCGTAAACCTCTTTAGTGCCATCTTGCACTTCGCCAACTGCTTTTTGTGCCTTCCCTTTTACTTTATCAGCAACTCCCTTAGCTTGCAAGGATTTATCATTAAAAATTTTACCTGTTGTTTCTTTGACTTCCCCTTTAATTTCATTCATTGTACCTTTAGCTTTATTTTTAAATCCACTCATTGTGTAATTCCTCCTCTATTTTTATTCTTATAGTGCTATTCCCCGTTGAGTAAAAAAACAAACCTATTAAAAAAAAGGAACTTTTTATGCAACGAAGTAGTATACTAAATATATCAATGAGTGGGGGTATAGAAATGACAAATAAGAAATGGTTTCAAGTAGGCGTCGCCGTTTTACTGACGATTTTAATTATTAAATATTTTTTGAGCATTAGCTTTTTGTTTACTCCATTTGTTATTATTGCAAAAACCATCTTTTTTCCACTTCTTTTAGGTGGTGTTTTGTTTTATATGACAGAACCTATCCAACGCTTTCTTGAAAAGAGAAAAGTGCCACGTTGGGGAAGTATTTTAACCATTCTCATGGGGCTGGGATTAATTATTTATATATTTGTTGCGATTATTGGTCCACCCGTTGGTGAGCAAGTGAATGCATTCGTTAAAAATGCACCACAGTATGCAAACGAATTGGATGATTTGAAAGATTATGCTTTAGAAAAAAGAGAAGATTTGCCTGACAACGTAAAAACGTGGATTGACGAAGCAGTAGATTCTGCACAAGCTTTTGCGGTAGGTTTTGGTAAATGGATTGTACAATTCCTTCAGTCCTTGTTCCAAGCCGTATTTTTATTAATTCTAGTGCCGTTCTTCTTTATCTTTATGTTGAAAGATCATGAGAAGTTTATTCCTTTTGTGACACAGTTCTTTACTGGAGAACGAAAGAAATGGTTAGAGAAGACATTGAGAGATATTAATGATGTCTTGAAAAACTATATTCAAGGGCAATTTTTAATTAGTGCGATATTGGCATTACTTATTTTTATTGGTTATAAATTAATCGGTTTAGAGTATGCATTGTTGTTAGCTATTTTTGCATTATTTATGAATTTGATTCCGTTTATTGGCCCGTGGATTGCAGTAGTCCCAGCCATTGTGATTGGTTATTTACAAGATCCAACCCTTGTATTTTGGGTAGGGTTAGTAACTTTAATTGCACAGCAAACAGATAGTAACTTAATTACGCCAAATGTGATGGGTAAAACGTTGTCTATTCACCCGTTAACAGTAATTACATTAATTTTAGCAGCAGGAAATATTGCTGGATTCCTAGGCATTTTGATCGCTATTCCAACTTATGCGGTGATTCGAGCGATTGTAAAAAATATTTATGAACAACGTCAAGCTATTAAAGTAGCGGCGACGAAACAAATATAGTAGAAGAAAAGTGTACTCGATGATGAGTACACTTTTTTTCTTTCATACATAGAAAATGATGACAGTTGCGTATTGGCATTTAGAGTTGAATTGTGTAGGATGAAATTAAAGGTAGGTGCTAATAGCAGATGATAACTTTTACAAAAGATACCTTAATGGATGTTATTCCAGAAGGAGCAGATATTATTATTCCACCAGGAAATGGAGAACCACATCGTTTACTAGATTGGCTCGAAGCGGGGAATGAACAACTCAATCATGTAAGCATTCATCAAATTTTACCATTGCGACAAAGAGAATATATGAAACAAGTATATGGTACGCGTTTGCGTCATATTTCTTATTTTTTAAGTGATGCCAATCGTCAAGCTTTTCATGAACAGCAGGTAGAGTTAGTACCCAATCATTTTCATGAAATGCCAAAAATTTTAAAACAATCGACTAGGCTCTCTCTGATTATGACAGTGGTTTCTCCAATGGACGAGCATGGTTATTTTTCTTTAGGGACACAATCCGATTACATTTCAGAATTTGTAGGGAAGGTGCCTTTTGTGGTAGAAGTCAATCGACATATGCCACGTACAGTAGGAAGAAATCAAATTCATTACACACAAGTATTGGGGATGGTTGAACATCACCAGTCTTTATTACAATTAAAAAATGGTCGAATCTCGGACAAAGATCAAAAAATAGCTGAACAAATAGCTGAAAGAGTGAACAATGGGGACACGATTCAGGTGGGGATAGGTTCTATTCCAGATGCAGTCACCCGTCTTTTAAAAAATCATAAGAAACTTGGTATTCATACGGAGTTATTAACAGAAGGAATTGTCGATCTAGTTGAAAGCGGGGCAGTCGATGGAACAGAAAAGTATACACATGTGAATAAAATTATCGGGACATTTGCCTTAGGAACAGACAGATTATACAAATTTATGAATAATAATCCACTGGTCGAGTTATTACCAGTGAGTCAAGTAAATCACCCTTGTGAAATTGCAAAAGAGGAACGTATTGTATCGATCAATGCAACAACAGAAGTCGATCTTTATGGGCAATGTGCATCTGAAACAATTGCTGGAAGGTACTATTCATCCACAGGTGGACAAGCTGATTTCTCCAGAGCTGTACACTTTGCGAAAGAAGGGAAAGGATTTATTTGTCTGCATTCGACGGCAAAGAATGATGAGATTTCTAGAATTGTTGCTCACTTATCCACAGGTTCTGTTGTGTCAACGAGTAAGAATGACGTAGACCATATTGTGACGGAATATGGCATTGCAAGATTATATGGTCGCTCTTTAAGTGCACGAGCTGAGGCGCTCATCGGAATTGCTCATCCGAAGTTTAGAGAACGGTTACTCTATGAATCTAAAAAAGCGGGCATTTATATTTAAGCAGTAAAGTAGGGAAAACAAAAAATATCGGTTATAATGAATGAAATTTTAATGAAATGTTATTGAGGAGTGAGCCGGTTGTTATTTCGTACATTTACAGATCAAAAACTTGCACAAAATGCCTATTTAATTGGGTGTCAAAAAACAGGGGAAGCCATTATTGTAGATCCACCAAGATATTATGCACATATCGTAGAAGCAGCTCAAAAAGAAGGAATGAAGATTACAGCAGCAGTGGATACACATATTCATGCTGATTACGTATCAGGTGCACGTCAATTAGCCGTAGAAGAGGGAGCGCAACTTTACTTATCTAAAGAAGGCGGTGACGAGTGGCGTTACCGTTTTGTAGAAGAAGTACAGGCGATTGAAATTGGTGAGGGTGACCGTTTTTCAATTGGTAATATCGATTTTGATGTTTGGCACACGCCAGGTCACACACCAGAAAGTATCTCTTTATTCGTGACAGACCGTGGGGGAGGAGCTACAGAGCCTCTAGGTATTTTAACGGGAGATTTTGTTTTTGTAGGTGATGTAGGTAGACCAGACTTGTTAGAAAAAGCTGCAGGTGCAAAAGGAACATCGGCAATAGGTGGTCAACAAATGTTTGAATCATTGCAGCGTTTTAAGGCACTTCCTGAGCATTTAATCGTTTGGCCAGGCCATGGAGCAGGGAGTGCTTGTGGGAAGTCGCTCGGTGCGGTCCCGCTATCGACGGTAGGTTATGAATTGCAATTTAACTGGGCTATGCAAATTGAGGATGAAGAAACATTTATTGAAACGTTGTTAAAAGATCAACCAGAGGCACCTGTTTATTTTGCACGTATGAAAGAGATGAATCGTCAGGGTCCTTCAGTGGTACAGCCTGTTGTTCAAAAAGTTGTATCAACTGCGGAAGAGGCCCGTCTTGCCTTTGAACAAACGTCTCAACGTATTGATGTGAGGCCTGCTGAAGAAGCCCATCAACAGTTATTGCCCCGCAGTGTCAATATTCCTTATACGTTGTCAGATTTTTCAACATGGGCAGGTTGGCTAATTAATGTGGAGGAATCCATTTTACTCATTGGTGGAACGAACCATCTTCAAGAGATTATGATTGCTTTACAATCCATTGGCGTTGACGAGGTAGCTTATCAAATGGATGAACAATGGATGGATATCATCGAGGAAGATAAAGCTTCTTATGAATTTATTCAAGCCTCTTCTAGCTCAGTAGAACCAGGTAGTGTCTTGTTAGATGTTCGAAATGAAACAGAATGGCAAGAAGGTCATCATGAGCAAGCTGTTCATCATTTTGTAGGGCTTATTCAGTCCTATCAGCAACAAGATCCGACACAGAAGTTGTATGTCCACTGTGTGTCAGGGGCAAGGTCGGCCATCGCTTCTAGTTACTTAGCGAGTCGCGGATATTCTCATATTTCTAATTTAATAGGTTCTTACCAACAATTGAAGGCATAGAAAAACAGCTACTCTTATTTGTCCACCCTCCGTTAAATATTCACGGAGGATTAGACAGAAGAGTAGCTGTTTGTTGTATTTTCAACGACTAGATAGGCGCTGGTATGTGTTCATAAAAATTATTGACGTACGAAACGTTTTCCGATTTCAATCACAACTTCTGTAGACTTCTGCATATTATCAGCCGAAATAAATTCGAACTTGCCGTGATAGTTTTCACCGCCAGTAAAAATATTAGGTGTTGGCATACCCATATAAGAAAGTTGAGAACCGTCTGTGCCACCACGAATCGGTTCGATGATGGGTTGAATGTTTAAATCATGCATGATTTGTTCAACAGCATCTACAATTTCAATCACAGGTTCAATTTTTTCACGCATATTGTAGTATTGATCGGTCAACTCAATTTGTGCTGCATCTTCTCCATATTTTTCTTGAATTTGTTTTGTTGCTTCTCTCAGCGTTTGTTTCTTTTCTTCAAAAGCCTCTCGGTCAAAATCTCTTACAATGTATGAAAGAGTTGTTTGTTCAGTTGTTCCTTCAACTTCCATTAAATAAATGAAGCCTTCATAGCCATCTGTTTTTTCAGGCACCGCATCAACAGGCATTAGTTGCTGGAATTCATGAGCTAACAGAAGAGAATTAACCAATTTATCTTTGGCTGTTCCTGGGTGAATGTTCACTCCTTTGAAATGAATCGTTGCACCTGCTGCGTTAAAACTCTCATATTGAAGTTCTCCAAGTGGGCCACCGTCTAATGTGTAAGCGAAGTCTGCTCCAAATGCTTCCACATCAAATAAATGAGGTCCACGTCCAATTTCTTCATCAGGAGTAAAGCCAACTCTTAAGTTGACGCGCGGAAGTTCAGGATGTGCGTTAAAGTACGCAATAGCAGATAAAATAATTGCAATTCCTGCTTTGTCATCAGCTCCAAGAAGTGTCGTTCCATCTGTTGTGAGTAAAGTATGTCCTACATATTGATTAAGGTTAGGGAAATCTTTGACAAACATTGTTGTTTCGTCATTTAAAACGATATCTTTCCCATTGTAATGATCAATTCGTTGTGGTTTTACATGTTTACCTGTGTAATCAGTAGCTGTATCCACATGAGCGAGTAAACCTATTGTAGGTTGTTCTCCTGGTTGGTTTGTAGGCAATGTTCCGAATAAGTAGCCATTCTCATCTAAAGAAATATTTACGAGATTGAGTGCTTCCATTTCTTCTTTCAGCAAGTGAAGTAAATCCCATTGTCCTGCTGTTGATGGAGTTGTTTTACTTTTGCTGTCTGATTGTGTGTCGATTTTCACGTAACGTGTGAGCCTTTCAATTAACTGTTCTTTCATCGAATTCCCCTCTTTCTTTTCCCCATAGTGAGTACGCTTGTAGCGATGAATAGTTGCGCACTGTAATACAGTACCATAAGAATATAACGTGCAAATGGTACGTCAAAAATAAACTCATTGACCCCTAGTACGGAGTCCGACAGAATGAACAAAAATGCACCGATTATCGCTGGTTTATTGTTTGTCTGAACAGCAGTCCATCCCATTAAAAAGATAACTGTAACATACACTGCTACAGCAAAAGCCAGGAATAAGTCGTCTTGCCAAATATGGCTGACTAACCATATTCCTATCGCGATAGCATAAAGGATTAATGGAATACCTATATGCATGGGAACTTTTCTTTCTTTATGTAATAAAAATGCACGAATATAAAAGAGATGTGCAAGGAGGAAGAAAGCTAAGCCCGCGATAAAGTAAAAGATAATCGCACCATCCGCAATCAAACTGAACACCAGTCCAATTCGAATCCATTTTGTATAGGAAGTATGTGCTAAAAAAGTCATGACAACTAACAAAATAATGGGAATAATCTTCATGATGACATTGACTGTTGTTTGATTATCTGGAATGAATAACAAGTAACTGATGCCCATTAAAATAAAAGTAACATCTATTATTTTTTTCATGACCCACCTCTTTTTGACATAATAAAAAACCACACTCTGTTTATTTTAACATAGTGTGATTTGTTTACCGAGTCTCTTACTTTTTTATTTCAAGTGCTTGAAAATTAAACAATCGAATACTTCTTGTGCGAAACTACTGTCATATCTGAAGGTGCACCAATCTTGAGTGCATCTCTTTCTGAAATTTTTACAATGACAGAGTTGTCTAAAATTTTATGAATTTTTCCGATGACTTTATGCTCATTTCTTACAAATGAAATTTTTTCATCGATTTGGCGAGCTGCGACGAAATCCGAAACCTTTTTTTCCTGTCTTGGAAATGACAATCGAATTCCCTCCCTCATTTTGATGTGTGTATCGTATAAAAAAAGTTCAAAAACTGGTCAGTTATTGAACAACAAGTACACATCTTATTTTTGGTATATCATGATTATAACATAAAACGGAAAAAATTTCTATTTTTCTGACTATATAGATTGAGTCAAGTTTTTGTGGGTGATTATTTGATCCAGGTAAAATGCTTCAAAATATAATGAGGTTGGCTTCCTTTTACGATGAATCATAAGCGTTGTTGATTGACGTTCCGAGCGGACGCGTTCGGTGGGGCGCGCGGTGAGCT
>JASLCF010000051.1 GCA_030146155.1 Savagea sp. | reverse complement strand
ACTGGTTAGTTGGTGGGGTAAGACATACAAGCACTTAATCCGATTCGATTAATCTCTTCCTAAAATGTTCCTGGCCACTTTATTCAGCTAGACTATTTTCAATCTTGTCTCGCCAATCAGTTCACGAGTTTGGCGTGTGTTTTGATTGGTGTTTTGGAAAAAAGCCAATGAAAAAACAGACTTACTTTGCGTGAGCAAGGTCGAAGTCTGTTTTAAATTTGAATGGGTTAGGATTAAGCAAATGGGGAAGCGGGGATTTCGAAATCGTCTTCGTTTTCTTCGCGGGCGATTTCATCAAATAATAATTTAATCCAATCATAGTAATACAGTGCAGTCCATAGGTAAGGGTGGACGACGCGTTCAAAGGCTTCGTTGGGTAGTAAGCCGCGTTTAACGTTTAAGGAAACATACGTGTAGGCTAGGTCAGCTAACGGGTTATCTGCTGAACGTTCGCCATTTGCAATCGCTGCGAAGGGAATGAATGCTTCATTCAGTTGGCGAGCGATGGTGAGTAATCGTTCATCATTGGGGTCTTTTCCAATTAATAACACACGATCTAAATGAGTGACCTCATCAATCGATTCAAAACGTTTAGCAAATTGAAAAGGCTCATCGCTCGATAAAGCTTGGACTTCGATTGCTGTTAATTCATCGACTGTTACGAAATAAACTGTTCCTTCTCCTGGTAACACTTGGGCTAATAAACGTGCAGTTTCCTCTATGTCATAAGCTGCGGATTCACTCACTTGTGTGAAGTGGCCTGTCAGCTGTGTGGTTAACATTTTCAAATTCATCACCTCGCTCTTATTGTATGCAATTTTGAATGATTTTGCCAAAAGAATTCAGAAGAAAGTTTGTTTTTTAGAAAAAGACGTTTCAAGCTTGATAAATGAGGGAATGGGTAGTGGATGAAAAATGTCAACTGTCAAAAAGCTGTAAGTAGTCAAATGACGCATTTTTTGATATGATGATAGACGATATGATTGAAAGTTGTAATTGAAAAAAATGATTGAACATAAATAAAGGAGGAATAATCATTATGGCACTAGTTTCGATGAAAGAAATGATGATTAAAGGGAAAAAAGAAGGCTATGCAATTGGGCAATTTAACATAAACAACTTAGAATATACACAAGCCATTTTACAAGCAGCTGAAGAAGAACAATCACCTGTTATTTTAGGGGTATCTGAGGGTGCAGCACGTTACATGAGCGGATTTAAAACAGTCGTTAAAATGGTAGAAGGTTTAATGGAAGATTTAAACATCACAGTACCTGTAGCGATTCATTTAGACCACGGTTCAAGCTTCGATAAATGTAAAGAAGCGATTGATGCGGGTTTTACATCTGTCATGATTGACGCATCTGCACAACCTTTTGAAGACAACGTAAGAATTACAAAAGAAGTAGTGGATTATGCACATGCAAAAGGCGTGTCTGTTGAAGCTGAATTAGGAGTAGTCGGTGGGCAAGAAGATGATGTAATCGCTGAAGGCGTTATTTATGCAGACCCAGCAGAATGTAAAGAACTTGTTGACCGTACAGGAATTGATTGCTTAGCACCTGCACTTGGTTCTGTTCACGGACCTTACAAAGGAGAGCCGAATCTTGGTTTCAAAGAGATGGAAGAAATCTCTTCTCAATCAGATTTACCACTTGTTTTACACGGTGGAACAGGTATTCCTTTGAAAGATGTTCAACGTGCGATTTCATTAGGAACAGCAAAAATTAACGTCAACACAGAAAACCAAATCGAAGGTACGAAAACAGTGCGTGAAGTACTCGCAAAAGATACAGAAGTCTACGATCCAAGAAAATATTTAGCACCTATGCGTGAAACGATTAAACAAACAGTCATCGGAAAAATGCGTGAATTTGGAAGTTCTCAAAAAGCGTAATGGACAATTTAGGGAGAAGTGTGAAAGAGCGTCACTTCTCCTTCTTTTCGATTAATAAGGAGGATGAATATGCGTATTTTTATCGATACTGCAAATCTACAAGAAATTGAAACAGCACATGCATGGGGGATGATTGCCGGTGTAACGACAAACCCATCTCTTGTAGCAAAAGAAAATATCTCATTTCACGAACAACTCGTTAAAATAGCAGCACTCGGTTTCGAATCAGTCAGTGGTGAAGTCATTGCACTAGATGCACCTGGCATGATTGAAGAAGGAAGAGAACTTGCTCAACTTGCACCGAACATCACGGTCAAATTACCGATGACAAGAGAAGGCTTAACTGCTTGCCGTACATTAACAGAAGAAGGTATTAAAACAAATGTCACACTCATCTTTAATGCGAATCAAGCATTACTCGCAGCACGAGCAGGAGCAACTTACGTCTCACCCTTTATCGGTCGTTTAGATGATATTGGCCAAGATGGTGTCACTTTAATTGAAGAAATCTCAGATATCTTCACAATTCACGACATCGATACGCAAATTATTGCAGCTTCGATTCGTCACCCTCAACATGTCACGCAAGCAGCACTTGCTGGTGCACATATCGCAACAATTCCCTACAAAGTCATTGACCAATTGTTTGACCACCCTTTAACAACTAAAGGCATTGAGCAATTTATTGCAGATTGGAAAGGTAAAGAATAAGCATGACAGAAACATTAGAATATATTTATAAGATTACTGGAAAAAAGCCTTTGCAAGGAACAATATCGGTCAGTGGAGCTAAAAATAGTGCGGTGGCGTTAGTGCCCGCTGCGATTTTAGCAGATTCAACGGTGACAATCGAAGGACTCCCTGAAATTTCAGATGTGCATACGTTACAACGTTTAGTAGAAAAGCTAGGCGGGAAAACATCCTTCCATCAAGGGACGATGGTCATTGATCCTTCGAAAATTGTAGAGATGCCTTTGCCGAATGGAGACATTAAAAAGTTACGTGCCTCTTACTATTTAATGGGTGCGATGCTAGGGAAATTTGGTCGTGCAGCCATCGGTTTACCTGGGGGTTGTCATTTAGGACCTCGACCAATCGATCAACATATTAAAGGGTTTGAAGCCTTAGGTGCCACGGTAACAAATGAACACGGTGCGATTTATTTGCGTGCGGAAGAGTTAAAAGGTGCAAAAATTTATTTAGACGTAGCGAGTGTTGGGGCTACAATTAATATTATGCTTGCAGCGGTGCGTGCGAAAGGTCAAACGATTATTGAAAACGCAGCAAAAGAACCTGAAATCATTGACGTCGCTACTTTATTAACCAATATGGGTGCGAAAATTAAAGGAGCAGGAACGAATATTATTCGAATTGATGGCGTAGATCAATTACACGGGACACGTCACACGATTATTCCTGACCGCATTGAAGCGGGGACGTACATGATTATGGCGGCAGCAGCTGGTAATGGCGTAACGATTGACAATGTTATTCCTATGCATTTAGAAGCACTCACTGCAAAAATGCGTGAAGCGGGAGTAGTTATTGAAGAGCGAGAAGAGCAAATTCATATCCCTAAACAACAATTGCCTTTTAAACCAGTAGATATTAAAACATTGGTTTATCCTGGCTTCCCGACGGATCTACAGCAACCTTTTACTTTATTATTAACGCAAGCTGAGGGTTCTTCAGTGATTACGGATACCATTTACTCAGCGAGATTTAAACACATCGATGAAATTAATCGAATGAATGCCAATGGAAAAGTAGAAGGTAACTCAGTAGTCATTCAAGGTCAAACCCCATTAGATGCAACACAAGTGAAAGCAACAGACTTACGTGCAGGGGCAGCCCTTGTTTTAGCAGGATTAATGGCTGAGGGTGTAACAGAAGTACATGAAATTTACCATGTAGAACGCGGCTACAGCGGTTTGATTGAAAAGTTAAACGGATTAGGCGCAGATATTCGACGAGTACCAAAGCAATAACAAATAAAACCGGAAATACGGGAGGCTATACAATTATGGAAAGAAGTTTGTCAATGGAGTTAGTGCGTGTCACAGAAGCAGCAGCAATTTCTGCAGCACGTTGGATGGGTAAAGGTTTAAAAAACGAAGCAGATGACGCAGCAACAACGGCTATGCGTATGGTATTTGATACGATTCCAATGGAGGGTGTTGTTGTCATTGGTGAAGGTGAAATGGACGAAGCGCCGATGTTATATATCGGTGAAGAACTCGGTCAATCACCTGGGCCAGCTGTAGATATCGCAGTCGACCCATTAGAAGGTACAAACATCGTCGCATCAGGAGGTTGGAATGCACTCGCAGTAGTTGCAGTGGCAGACCGTGGAAATTTATTACATGCTCCTGATATGTACATGAACAAAATTGCAGTCGGACGTGAATCGGTAGGAAAAGTAGATATTAATGCATCGATTACAGAAAACTTACATGCGGTAGCAAAAGCGAAAAATAAAAATATTGAAGATGTTGTAGCAACGATTTTAAATCGTCCACGCCACGCAAAAATGATTGAAGAAATCCGTGCGGCAGGTGCACGAATTAAATTGATTGAAGACGGCGATGTTGCGGGTGCATTAAACACAGCGTTTGAAGGAACTGGCGTTGATATTTTATTCGGTCACGGTGGTGCTCCTGAAGGCGTACTATCCGCAGTCGGTTTAAAAGCATTGGGTGGAGAAATTATTGGTAAACTCGTTCCTTCTAATAAAGAGGAAGAAATCCGTTGTGAAAGTATGGGATTAGACATCGATAAAATCTTAACGATGGATGATCTTGTACGTGGAGACGACGCTATTTTCGCAGCAACGGGTGTAACAGATGGCGAGTTATTAAAAGGTGTGCAGTATAAAGCGGCTTATACATCTACTCATTCCATCGTCATGCGTTCAAAATCAGGTACAATTCGTTTTGTATCCGGTCGTCACAGCATGACGAAAAAACCAAGATTAGTCTTATAAATTGAAAACAAAGGCAGTGTCTGAAACGCATCGAACCAATCGTTTCAGACACTCTTTATTACATGGAAATGTGGTGAACTCGCATTATGGCAACAAAATTAACAATTGCCTCATTAGAACAAATGACATTAAAAGAGTTATATGAACTCGCGAAAAAGTACGAGGTTTCTTATTACTCTAAATTAACAAAGAAAGAATTGATTTTTGCAATTTTAAAATCACGTGCAGAGTCGGAAGGCTACTTCTTCATGGAAGGTGTCCTAGACATTATTCAATCTGAAGGCTTTGGCTTCTTACGACCGATTAACTATTCAAGCAGTTCGGAAGACATCTACATCTCAGCGTCACAAATTCGTCGTTTTGAACTCCGAACGGGCGACAAAGTTTCAGGAAAAGTTCGACCACCTAAAGAAAATGAACGTTATTACGGCTTATTACAAGTTGAAGCAGTCAATGGTATCAATCCAGAAACTGCAAGAGAACGCGTACACTTCCCAGCACTTACACCTCTTTATCCTAACCGTCAAATCACTCTTGAAACCACTCAAAATCACTTATCTACTCGTGTAATGGACTTAATCGCACCTGTTGGCTTTGGGCAACGTGGCTTAATTGTAGCTCCTCCAAAAGCAGGTAAAACGATGTTGATCAAAGAAATTGCAAATTCAATTAGTGTGAATCATCCAGAAGCCGAATTAATCGTCTTACTGATTGATGAACGCCCTGAAGAGGTAACTGATATTGAGCGTTCAGTAAAAGCAGAAGTCGTTAGTTCAACGTTTGACGAGCTTCCTGAAAATCATGTTAGAGTAACAGAATTAGTACTAGAACGTGCGATGCGACTTGTCGAACAAAAACGAGACGTCGTCATTTTAATGGATTCGATTACACGTTTAGCGCGTGCTTACAACCTAGTCATTCCACCAAGTGGCCGTACACTTTCAGGGGGGATCGACCCTGCAGCTTTCCACCGTCCGAAACGATTCTTCGGGGCTGCTCGTAATATTGAAGAAGGCGGCAGTTTAACCATCCTAGCAACAGCACTTGTGGATACAGGCTCTCGTATGGATGAAGTGATTTATGAGGAGTTTAAAGGAACAGGTAACTTAGAACTTCATCTAGATCGCTCGCTTGCCGAACGCCGAATCTTCCCTGCGCTTGATATTCGAAAATCAGGCACAAGAAAAGAAGAATTATTACTGGACCCTGCTCAACTTGAACGATTATGGGCGATTCGCCGCACCTTCTCAGACGCACCTGATTTCACAGAACGTTTCTTGAAAAAGTTAAAGAAATCAGAAACCAATGAACAATTCTTCAAAACATTGGATGAAGAAATGCGTGCCCAACGAAATGGTAAAGGGTTAATTTAAACGTCATTCGTTAGAGAAAAAAGAGGTATTCAAGTAGAGAAACTACGATTCTTTGTCAAATGACGTTGGGGAAGAATAATAGTCGATGAATAGAGATTAGCGATAGGACGCGTCAAGAAGTCAGTGCATCTGATTTGTTGACGCGTTCTTTTGATAGGGGGTAGTCAAATCACCCGTTGCTTTCCGTTCCGGATGGACGCCTTCCTGGGGGCGTTCGGTGAGCCGCCTCCTTCGCTTCGCTCTGTCCAGGGTCACACCTATAACGCTATCCCCAAGGAGTCGCCATCTTGCACTTCAAGCAACTGAAATCTATTGATTCATTCAACTTATCTACACAAAATCACACGACCATTCATATTGACAAGTTCTTTTGATAGGGGCTATCCAAACAACCCGTTGCTTTCCGTTCCGGATGGACGCGTTTCCTGGGGGCGTTCGGTGAGCCGCTTCCTTCGCTTCGCTCTGTCCAGGGTCTCACCTGTAACGCTA
>JASLCF010000037.1 GCA_030146155.1 Savagea sp. | reverse complement strand
TGAGTAATGCCGCATAGAAAAAGCGGAAACGAGAGGGGGGAAAGCAACCTAATGCACTAATGGCTAGCACCCCGAAAAAAGTAAAATGGACGATTTTGCGAAAGATAAATTGCAACATCCCGTAGTATCCTCGTGTCTCAACTGAAATCACATCTCCCCAAGCGGTAAAACTAAGACGTGCTAATTGTTCTTTGAAAGGTTGGCTCGGTAACCATTTCGAAAAGAAGAAGGCAGTCGTTTCACCTGTCATCGGTGCATGAGATAACATAAAAAGAAGTGTAAATAAACCCATAAAAGGCAAGGCATAAAGGAATCGTTTAGTGTTCACTTAACCGCATTCCTGTAAGCGCATCTAATACAACATTCATTTGTAGTTCGATGTAAGGTTGATAGTTTGCCTGTTGAGGCGAAAATGCCAGCACAGGTCTCGTCGTGAGTAGGGTATACATACGCTCAATGACTTCTTGTTTATTGGTTTCTAAAGGTACGGGAACGGTTTGAAAATCTTCATACAGATAAGAAGATAAATCAGTAGAGAGATGGTAATGAACAAGTTGGAGCGTTTGTGCATCGACTTCAATCGTTAGTCGTTTGGGTTTGTCAAACTCAGTCATTTTCCCAAGACAAAGAATCTCGATTATGGAACCAATTTGCTCAATTGACCGCAATGTCCAATGCACCTCTTTAGAAGAATGCATGCTGTAAATCCAGTCGGGAAGCTGCTGAATAATTTGTGTGACTGATTCATCGGCTAATCGTTGCTCGGCGATTTGGTCCAGTTGATCCCAGTCGACATCTTCTTCAAATCTTTCTTCTTGTAAGGTTAAGTCTATGGTTTTTGCCTGTTGTAAATCAATGGATTGACGATATATTTTCTTCGTTAAAGTTTCTTCTGGGTGTAAAATTTCTCCCGTTTCCACATGAACGAATAAGGTTGGAAACAGGTAGGCCGGTTGGAAAATTTGTTTTTTTGCGATGGGCCATAAGACGGCTTCCACAAAATCGCCAATCGCAGGGGGAACAAAGCCAATCGTTGGATCTTCTTGAATCGAGTGATGCATCACTTGAAGAGGCTCGATCTGGGCATTCCATCGTTTAATTTTTCCAGCTTCATCATAACTCATCGTTAAAGATTGTGTGGGGTAGAGCGTTTGCCCGTTAAATTGTCTCAAGCATACAATTGTCCGTTCTTCTTCATCCCATTCGATTCGGTATTCATCCAGCTGAAAATCCATACGTTCCAACATCCACTCCACTGCTGATTCTACAGGTTGCTCAAGTGACAGTTGGTGAAGTGCATCTTGACGTTCTCCTACGACAAGGTAAGAGATAAAATGTTCTTGCTGCGCATGGTAATCAACAATCACCGAACCTTTTGGATTAATTCCTTCCTCAGTAACAGCCGCAATCGGCGGATGAAAGGTCAGGGTAACGATGGGTGACGTCCTTCCTGTAGGACTTGTTTCTGTATACAATTCCGCATCACCTGTGTAGTGATAATGTTGTAGACTAAATAATTGTTGCGCTTCTTTTACAATCGCTTCAATGGCTTGCATAAAAGAAACCTCCTTTGATAATTGTCATAGGCTTATTATACGTGAAAAGTAAGAACAATGGTTTAAAACAGCCAAAATGCAAAATTGGTGTCTTTTGGGGTATGACGATTTGTTGACTTCCTTGAAAATAGGTTCTCAAAAGTGCTTGTTTTCTGTATACTTAAAGGCAATTAGCACGTATTGTTGCTGCAAGAGAGGAAGTGAAGGTAAGAGACCAAAGTCTACTTACGTATTTATGAAAAACATGAAAATATTTGTACTCGGGCTTATCGGATTACTCGTATTCACTGCGTGTAGTCAAAAAAGTGAAGAAAGTGTAGCTCTTGATCCGTTACACGGCATGTGGGAAGGCATTATTGAATTTCCAGAATCATTAGTCCCTATCCAACTTGAATTTAAAGGGGAGGAAGGTTTCTTCTCGGTACCGATTCAAAATGTGTTTGATTTACCTTTTGAGTCGATTGTCTTGAAAGAAAATGCGACATTTACATTCCAGATTCCATTCAATCAAAAGAAAGTAACCTTTGATGGAGTGATACAGGAAGATCGCATCGTCGGTTTATTTAAAGAAGATGGGGCTGAGCGTGAGTTTTATTTAACGAAAGTGACTCCAGACGAGGGTGAACAAGTAACCGTCGAAGTGACGGATGGCACATTAAATGCTTTGTTATCAGCACCTGCTCAAGTTGAACAGAAAATACCAGTCGCGATTTTTGTACCCGATGCAGGGCCAGTTGATAAAAATGGAAATTCAAGCTTAATTGCGGGGAAAGCTGAATCCATGCGTTATCTTTCTAATCTGATGAATCTAGAAGGCATCGCAACCTTACGCTATGACAAGCGTGGGATTGGCGATAATCGTAAGCTCGAAAGTACTGGGAGACAAATGACTGTTGACCAATATGCGGCCGATGTCGAACAATTGATTAAACAAATGCGCGCAGACGACCGCTTTGGTGACATTATTTTAGTAGGGCACGGAGAAGGTTCTCTCATTGCGAGTATGGTCCTAAAGGAAAATAAGGTCGAACACTTCATTTCACTTGCCGGTTATGGTTTTCCATTTGGTGAGAAGTTGATGGATCAAATTAAATCACAATTAACACCTGAACAAGTCATTCAAGCTGAAACGATTATTGCTCAATGGATAGCAGATGAAGAAGTTGGGGACATTCCTGAAGCTTTAGCACAACTCTTTAATGAAGAAAGTAAACCTTTTTTACAATCTTTATTTAAACAACAACCTGTTGAATTATTAAAAGGCTATGAAGGCAGTATCACAGTCATTGCAGGCGAGCGTGACTTGCAAATTAGTCCGAAAGAAAGTGCGCGACTAAAAACAGTGGGTGAACAAGTTGTTTTCTATGAAATTCCATTAATGAACCACGTCTTGAAACAAGCACCAGAAGATGCTGCAGATGAAGACGGCAATCTCATTACTTACACGCAGCCAGACGTCTTATTATCTGAAGCTTTTGAAGAGGTAATGGTAGAAGTACTCCAACAATATTAACTAAATTTAGACCTTACTCCGTCGTGAGTAGGGTCTTTTTCGTGAGATTTGATGAAAGCGCTATTAAAAAAACCATATTATGTTAGAATAAGGGAAATAAGTGGATAAGAAGGGGAGGAAATGGATATGCAATGGAAACGATTTGAAGGTTTACAAGGGATTGAGATTGACAGAGTATGGGCTGAACAATTCAATCTCTTTCAAGAGGGAAAGCAGTGGGAGTTTATTTTTTCTGAAGCCTTAGTTGAGTATTCAAAGGGCGATGTCTTTGGTTACCTTCGAGTGACCGCAGAAGAAAATGAAGACGGCGACGACTATTTAGTCATTCATACACAAGATCTTCCAAGTCCCTTTGCTTATTCTTTTGAAAAGGAAATTACTAATAGGCCGTTCATTCAGGCTTCATCGATTCAATTGAAAAAGGGGCGAGTCGTAGCTGTAAAAGAAAGTGAAACAGTCAAAGGATTTGGACCTGCAACACTTACTTTTGAGATGGAACAGGGTCAGTTAACATTTCAAGCGCAAGCTGGTTATATAATAAATATGAAATTGACTTAAGTATTCCAAGTCAGTCATTGCGGGTGAGAGGATGTGTGGCGATGTTTGTTCTATTCATGATTGCTACTATTGTTGGTGGAATCGCACTCATGGGTGTGATGGGTTTTTTGATGTATCGAATTTACCGAAGTGAGAAGAACATGATTGCTTGGTTAACCTTGGTTATGCTTGCCTTTTTTATGGTGATCACAGTGAAAGAGTGGGTGGGTTTTGTTTTTTAAGTAATATTAGATAAATATAAGTTGAAGATATCATAATGTGGTGGGATGATAAAAAACGAGTAAGGGAAGAACACTTGTGAATGAGAAAAAAAGAAAATGAAAGAAAATCTGTTCATGTCGCCATGTATTCAGGTGGAGCGTCAAGTGCTTATGTTGCGTATCAAATGGTTCAAACTTACGGGAAAGAGAATTGTATCTTGTTCTTTACCAATACACTTTGGGAAGATGAAGATAACTACCGTTTCATGGATGAAGTTACAGAATATATCGGCATTGAAGTGACAGAAAGAGTGGATGGGAGAACACCAGAAGATGTTTTCTTTGAAACACGTTTTCTTGGCAACTCCCGATTTGCAAGATGTTCTCAGGATTTAAAAGTTCATCAAACCATCGTTTTTTTAGAAGAATTACGTGATGAGCAGAATTTAGAACCGATTTTATATTTTGGAATAGGTCCTCACGAATCACATCGTGCAGTTAATTTAAAGGAGTTTTATGAACATTTTCCATTAGAGCCTGTTGAAACACGTTTCCCAATGATGGATACGTTCCGTGAAGACTTAGATGTAAAAGCAATAATAGAAAACGAATGGGGCATTCAGTTACCTCGTATGTATGAATTAGGATTTTCACATGCGAATTGTGCCGGACGTTGTGTGCGAGGTGGATTTCAACACTATGCTCAATTATATAGTGTCTGGCCACATCAATATGCATTACAAGAAGAAATGGAGGAGAATTTCCGTTCGGAGTTCCAAAAAGATGTCTCCATCCTAAAAAAAGACGGAAAACCTTACACGTTACGAGAGTATCGTGAAGTCCTTGAAAAAGAAGGTGTGGAAAAATATTTAAAAGTTCCTGACGATACTGTGCCTTGTGTATGTAGTTTTTCATAATTTGTACAAGCTAACTTCCTAGAGGTTAGCTTTTTTTTGCACTATTCAAGTATAGTAAGATATGAGAAGATAGGACGAGTGAAATGAGTAGAGATGAGGTGAGGGCGTATGAAAAATCGTGCGACATTGTTTGGGATATTAGCTGTTTTGATTTGGAGTTCGAGTTTCCCAAGTATTCGTGCCACGTTAGATGCAGGATTTCCTGCAGATCATATGTTAGTGTATCGCTTTCTAGTAGCTTCTGCTTTCTTTTTGGTATTTGCATTGATCCAGGGAAGGCATTTTAAATTACCCCGTTTACGTGATATCCCAGCACTTTTTTTACTTGGGCTTTTTGGAATTACGTTTTATCATGGGGGCGTTACCTTTGGACAACAGAGTGTGTCTGCAGGAACGACAGGAATTATTGTGTCATCAGCTCCTATTTTTACAACGCTGATTGCTATTTTAGTATTTAAAGAAAAATTGAATCGAGGGGCATGGTTAGGTTTATTTGTCGGCTTCTTTGGTGTAAGTATTATTATGTTAGGCGGCGAGGGAGCAGGCGATGGGGCAAAGATATCTATAGATATGCTTTATATTCTGTTCGCAGCTTTTGCGACGAGTGTGTTCTTCGTCTACCAACGTCCTTTCTTAAAACGTTACACTGCTCTTGAGTTAACCTCTTATGTTACTTGGTTTGGCACGTTACCTTTTTTATTCATCAGTCCTGGCTTACTCGATACGGTTCAATCTGTGCCGACGAGTACATTGTGGATTGCGACGTATCTTGGGATATTCCCTGCAGCGATTGGCTATATTTTATGGGCGATTGCGATGAACGAGGGAGAAGTCAGTTTGATTACAAGCTTCTTATATTTTGAACCTGTGCTAGTCATTATCATCGCGTATGTTTGGTTGGGTGAGTTGCCGAGTTTACTTGCGGTCATTGGTGGAGTGATTGCGATTAGTAGTGTGTTAATCATCAGTTACTCTAACCAACGGAAACGACCGCCTTTGGT
>JASLCF010000008.1 GCA_030146155.1 Savagea sp. | reverse complement strand
GCTCCTGCGGGATCTCACCTGTCGCACTAATCCCACCCGAGTCGCCGCTCTGCACGCCAATCAACGAAAACTTCATGATTATAGAGAATCTGAATCCTTTATCCCTCAAAATCTCATCCATACAATCGAAAATAAGGTTCGTTAAATAATCCACCTAAAACAGATAGGTTTAAACAAAGTCAAAATCCTTGAAGTCCTTTCAACGCTTGATACATTGGACTTCCCGCGGCTTGTTTTAAGTAAGAAAGCGTCCGATTGGAACGGAGGTTAATTGTGTGATGGATTTTTTATTTATCCCCACAAACATTTTACTCATACGACTATATAGTGTGAGTCTATTTTTTTATCTTCTTCATTCATATGTAATCAAGTGAACCCTACTTTTATTTGTAGTCGAACGTGGCACATGCTAATATATTTTGATGAGCTTATTTCTTTGAGTGTTATTTTAAAAGATAGACGATACCATTCAAAGAATGAGCAATAAAGGATAGAATTTTTGACAATATACCTAAAGGGGTATAAAATTAAAGGTATATTGAAGATGAAGGAGGCGAAAGTCATGCAATATGATGTAAAGATTCAGAATCGTCTCAAGCGGATTGAAGGTCAAATAAAAGGGATTCTACGAATGATGGATGACGAGAAAGAATGTAAAGATGTCATTACTCAACTCACTGCTGCACGTTCAGCAATGGATCGTACAATTGGTGTGATTGTTAGTTCCAATTTAATCGACTGTATTCAACAGGCAGACGGCGAAGAGGCTAAAACACAAGAGGAAATCGTGAAAGAAGCGGTAGACTTACTTGTTAAAAGCAGATAAAGACGAGAGCAACTTGGCTACTCGTCTTTATTTATGCTTTTTTACCCTTTAAACTCTCAGATACTTTCTTTTCAGTGCCGTTACTAATCCGTTCAAAGTTTTCTCGATGTTTAATAGCCATGATGATAAATAAAAGTATACCTACTACCGCACTAGCTGTAGAGTGTTCTGCGAAGGCTTGAATAATAAGCATGAGATAGAGCATAATGCCCCCAATCACAATATAATCGGTTAACCAAGTCACTAATAGAAATGTGAAAAGAGCAAATAATCCCCAAGTCCAATCCAACATCACTAACATACCAATCATTGTAGCCGTACCTTTCCCACCTTCAAATCGCATCCAAATCGGATAATTATGACCGATAACAGCTGCAGCACCTGTTACAACTAAAATAAAAAATTGTGTTTTTTCTGGTAAGTGTGTGGCCGAGTTTTGCATGATAAGATAAACGATAAGTAAAGCAATGGCTCCTTTAGCAATATCAATAACAGCAACGAGTACACCGTATTTTTTCCCAAGTTGAATAAACGCATTAGAGGCACCCGCATTATTGGTTCCTAATTGTTTGACGTTTTTTCCTGAAAGCTGGTTGGCGACGAGAGAGCCATGTAAAGAGCCCGCAAAATAGCCGATTGTTAATCCAATAATGAGATAGAAAAACATAACGCACGTCCCTTTTTTATTTCTAGTATACCTTAAAATTTCTTTTAACCCTACATTTATTCAATATTCAGAAAAAAGACTTGACAGTCTAAAAAGAGTTCGCTATACTTTTTCACAAGATGGAACAATGACATATGACAAACTCTTATCCAGAGAGGCGGAGGGACTAGGCCCTATGATGCCCAGCAACCGGCGAGTAATCGCAAAGGTGCTACATCCTACAGACGATTGATCGTTCTGGAAGATAAGGGGAGGTTCAATGAAACTAAAACTTTCAACCCTCTTCTTATTTGAGAAGAGGGTTTTATTTATCTACTGAGTAAAACTCCCCGCATAGTCGTTCCATCCAATGACTAGGAGGGAAATGACAATGACAAATCACAAACAAGAAACAGTATTTTTACATGGTGGACAAGAACCAGATCCAATTACAGGGAGCCGTGCAGTTCCTATTCACAGAACGACATCATATGTATTTAAAAATTCACAACATGCACAAGATTTATTCGCTTTGAAAGAAGCGGGAAACATTTATTCGCGAATTATGAATCCAACGGTTGATGTATTTGAGCAACGTGTGGCAGAAGCAGAAGGAGGAACTGCTGCAGTAGCGTTATCTTCGGGAATGGCAGCCATTGCTTTTTCAATTTTAAATATTGCAGGCGCAGGCGATGAAATCGTAGCGGCAAGTAATTTATATGGTGGAACGTACAACTTATTTGTCACTACTTTCCCTCGTTATGGAATTACTGTGAAATTAGTTGATGTAACAAACCCTGCTGCATTTGAAGCAGCTATCAATGACCGCACGAAAGCAATTTTTGCTGAAACGATTGGAAATCCAGGCTTACATGTTTTAGATATTGAGGCAGTGGCAGAAGTAGCACACCGCCACGGCTTACCTTTAATTGTGGATAACACTTTCCCGTCTCCATACGGACTAAATCCAATTGCACACGGTGCAGATGTTGTCGTTCATTCGGCAACGAAGTGGATTGGTGGACATGGGACAACAATTGGAGGAGTGGTAGTGGATGCGGGACGTTTTGATTGGACGCAAGGACGCTTTCCTTATTTCACTGAGCCAGACGCTTCCTACCACGGTATTCGCTATGGGGTAGATGTGCCACAAGCAGCATTTGCAACGAAATTAAGAGTACAGTTATTGCGTGACTTTGGACCAGCTTTGTCAGCAGATAGTGCATTTAATTTCTTACAAGGGTTAGAGACGCTACATTTGCGTGTCGACCGTCACAATGAAAATGCACTGAAAGTGGCTCAACATCTTGAAAAACACCCACAAGTTGAATGGGTCACTTATCCGGGACTTCAATCTCATGCCTCGCATGATTTGGCGAAGAAGTATTTGAAGAACGGTTTTGGTTCTATCGTTGTCTTTGGAATCAAGGGTGGAAGAGATGCGGGTCGTGAAGTGATTGATGAAGTTAAAATTTTCTCTCATGTAGCCAACGTAGGAGATGCAAAATCACTCATTATTCATCCAGCATCAACGACACATCAACAATTATCTGAAGAAGACTTGAAATTAGCTGGAGTTCCAGAAGAACTCATTCGTTTATCTATTGGGCTAGAGAATATTGAAGATATTTTAGCTGATTTAGATCAAGCCATTGAAAAAGCAACACAAGCATAAAAAACGAGGTTG
>JASLCF010000007.1 GCA_030146155.1 Savagea sp. | reverse complement strand
AGTAAAACTTATACATGCATTAACACGAATGATATAATAAAAAAATATAAAAATGTTCGTAATTACTATTGATTTCTCATGAAAATAGCGTATAGTAAAAGTATAAAAAATATGGATCGTATAAGTTCGAGAATTGGCTCGGACGTTTCTACTGAAGTACCGTAAATACTTCAACTACGACTAGCGGGAAACCCGTTTTTAAATCGTATACGATGCCGATAAAGGAAGGTAAACAAGTTGAAGAATTATTTTGAGTTCGACAAATTAGGAACAAATTACCGAAAAGAGTTTATTGGTGGCTTAACTACATTTTTAGCAATGGCTTATATTTTAGTTGTAAACCCAATGATGCTTTCATTAGAAGCGGTGCCGGATTTACCAGACGCGATGCGAATGGATAAAGGAGCGGTATTTGTGGCAACTGCACTTGCTGCTGCAATCGGTTCTATCTTAATAGGTGTACTGGCTCGTTATCCAATTGGGCTTGCGCCAGGTATGGGGTTAAATGCTTTTTTTGCATTTTCAGTCGTATTAGGTTTAGGTATTCCTTGGCAGACTGCGTTAACGGGTGTTTTATTCTCAGGATTAATTTTTATTGTACTGTCTTTAACAGGTTTACGTGAATTTATTATCAATTCAATACCTGCTCAGTTAAAATTAGCAGTAGGAGCAGGGATTGGTCTTTTTATCGCTTTCCTAGGTCTTCAAAATGCGAAAATTATTGTAGGAAACCCGAACACACTTGTAGGAATCGGTGATTTAACAAGTGGTGGCGTGTTGTTAGCTGTTTTTGGACTTGCGATTTCTGTCATTATGATGGTACGTAAAATCAATGGTGCTATTTTTTACGGTATGATTATTACAACAGTTGTTGGTATTTTAACGGGTCTTGTAGGTAAACCAACAGCAGTCGTTTCATCAATTCCGCCAATAAGTCCAACATTCGGAGCTGCTTTTGAACCAATCTTCAATGATCCTGCATCATTAATGACAACATCATTTTTAGTAGTAGTGATTACCTTTTTATTTGTAGACTTCTTTGATACAGCTGGTACATTAGTGGCAGTTGCAACACAAGCAGGGTTAATGAAAGGTGACAAACTACCTCGTGCGGGGAAAGCTTTACTTTCTGATTCACTAGCTACAGTTTCTGGAGCTGTTTTAGGAACATCTACAACGACATCTTTCGTAGAATCAACAGCGGGTGTTGCCGCTGGAGCTCGTTCTGGATTTGCTTCTGTTGTCACAGGTGTATTATTCCTTTTAGCCTTATTCTTCTCTCCGTTATTGATGGTTATTACACCAGAAGTAACCGCACCTGCTTTGATTATTGTTGGAGCATTGATGGTGAAAACATTGGGTAAAATTGCTTGGGACCAATTTGAAATCGCGGTGCCTGCATTCTTGACAATCATTGCAATGCCACTTACTTATTCAATTGCATCTGGTATTGCTGTAGGATTTATTTTCTATCCAATTACAATGATTTTTGCTGGACGAAGAAAAGAAGTTCATCCAATTATGTATGTGCTATTTATCATCTTCGTGAGTTACTTTGCATTTTTAGTTGATTATAGTGGCTAATCTAGAGGTTCGAAATCCTTTCATAGGGTTTCGGGCTTTTTTGTTATAGAATGAACATCAATAGATGGTTGAATCAATCGATGAAATTACTGTTTATTTGATAAGTTCCTGTAGCTTATTGAAAACAAACTATGAAAAGAGGGGTAAAAAATGAAGTTAGATCATGTCATTCATATTGTAGATAAACCAGAACAAATCATTCCCGTATTAAAAGAGATTGGTCTAAAAGGAATAAGAGGAGGTAGGCATAGTAGAGCTGCTACTTATAATGCATTGAGTTATTTTGGGCTTTCTTATATAGAGTATTTAGGAACGTTGGATAGACAACAGACAAAAGAAGAAAATGAAACAAAATATTCATTTGTAGATAGTTTAGTTCAAGCGAAATTCAAGGAAGGTTTGTCTAGAGTCGCCATTCGTACAGAACAGATTGATCAGTTAGCCGAGCAATTCAAAAGAACAAACTTAAGTGTTACCGGTCCCTTACCAATGCAACGTCAAACACCAGAAGGGGAAACAATCTCATGGAAGTTGTTATATGTCGGTAGTCATGAACAAACAATAGATTATCCGTTTTTTATTCAGTGGGATGCTACTGAAAAAGAAAGAAAAGAGAAACTTGAAACTCACTTCAATGGTGAAATGAAATTAAAAGAAATCATTTACCGTGTAAGTGACCCATTAGTCGTTGCGAAAGAATGGTCTCTTATTTTTAAACCATATCAAAGTGAGGAAAACTCAATTTTTTTCGAAGTGGATGGAGTAAAGATTCGCTTTGTAGTTGAAGATGGTTTGCCGAATGAAGTAAAGATTCAGGGTGAGGGAAAAAGAAAAACGATAAAAAAAGAAATAAAAAATGTGTTATATATTATAGAAGGAAAATAAAAAAAGGCAAAAAGATAAAAGAATTTGTTAAAAACCTTTGACAAAACTTTTATCTTTTGTTATATTTATTAAGCAGTCGTTGAGGCAAACAAAATGACTGAGTAACAAAGCAAGTTGAACATTGAAAACTGAACAGCAAAATGTTGATGAAATAAACCGTTTCGTTTCACTAACCCCGTTA
>JASLCF010000005.1 GCA_030146155.1 Savagea sp. | reverse complement strand
TGGATCGTGCAATTGCAGATTGGGTATTGTTAGATGATTCTTCTAGTGTAGAACAATTGATTGAACAAGTTAGACAGCCTTTTTCTTATTCAAAATGGCAATTGAATTATCGTCTCCCAGAACTTGAACGAAATAAAAGACATCAAACATTTTGTGGGACGTAGTGAATAAAAAAGAGCTGGGGACATCAGTCAAAATACAATAGAAAACGCATGAAATCAAGGTTTAAACCTTTTATTTCATGCGTTTTGAGGATTTTCAGGTTCTTAGTTAAATAAAGTTGGTTAAGAAGTATAGTGAATGAATGGAGATTAACGTGTTCTTTTTAGAGGGGGATTTAAATAACTCGGTTGCTTTCCGTGAGGCGCTTCCTTCGTTTTCGATCTGTCTAGGGTCTCACCTGTAACGCTAAAATCCCCAAGGAGTTGCCATCTTACACGTCAAGCAACTGACATCTACTGATCAATTATATTTATCTACACCAAAATATACAGCCATTGCTATTGATGGACTTTGTTGATGAGTGACTTCTGTAAGTTTTAATTTTAAGTGTACGATCATTCGTTTCTTGTAAAGTTGATAGAGCACACTTCTATCAATCTATTCACGACTAACGTTTGAATATTTTGTGAAAGAGTGCCATTCTTTTTCACTACAGATGTTTGTGTAGTCAATAAGCGCTGGCCAATGTGACCAGTCAATTCCCTCTTAGATGAGGTTTTTCGACGATCTTAATGCTATAGGGGATCTCAATTGTTTTTAAATAAAGTGATGAATTGTAAGATAAAGTGCAACACCTTCTCCAAAATCAGGAGAAAGTGATTTTTTCACCAACGTTATCTATTATCAAACCAATATTCAGAGATTTTGTCCCAACCTCCTAGGGAGATTTATTTTACAGGAACAATTTCCTCATGTAAATGTTCAAATTGAAAGCTGTTGTCTCAGTTGTTCGAGTCCAGTGAAGAGTGTTGTCAATACATCTTTGACCGTTTTTCCTTGATTTGACAAAGGGTATTGTCCACACCATAAGGACTGATACTCCGAGAGATGCTGTTTGGCAGCAGCTTTTCGAATGGGTTGTGTCAAATAATGTTGAATCGGATAAGGTGGAAGGTTTTCTTCATACCTACTCATTTGTTCGATAAAAGGATTACGAATTCCGCGTGCAGCTTTTCCGCTAAAAGCAGCAGTCACCACAACATCTTGTTCAGTAGAATTTCGGATGGCTTGCTGATAACTAGGAGCTGCACCACTCTCGACGGTCGTTAAAAAAACCGTCCCCATTTGTACGCCTTGTGCCCCTAATATCAATGCAGCCAATATGCCTCGACTATCTGCAATTCCCCCTGCCGCAACAACTGGAATTGTCACTCGGTCGACAGCTTGAGGAACAAGTGCCATTGTACCAATCATCGCTTCTTGCACCGGACTGTTAAAAGTACCTCGGTGACCACCCGCTTCACTTCCTTGCATCACGACAATATCCATCCCACTTTTCTCCACTTCAATCGCTTCTTGAACTGTCGTAGCCGTACCGATTAACACAATCTGCGCTTGCTTTAAACGATGAATAATAGATGGCTTCGGAATCCCAAATGTAAAACTACAAACGTTCACATTCTCCTTAATCACACAATCGATTTGTTGTTCAAATCTTTGTTGAAGTTCATCAGCTGTTGGTACACGGACATGCTCCTCTGTATCCAACCCTAACTGTGATCGAAAAGGCTGTAACCAGCTTTCTGCATCAACTTGCTCCTGAATTGAAGAACTAAAATCTTGTGGAACAAATACATTCACTGCAAAAGGCTGATTCGTCCTTTTCTTCACTTCACGAATTTGATCTTCAAGTTCTGTAGACGTCAAATAACCCGCACCTATACAACCTAACCCACCTTCATTTGAAATAGCCGCAACCAACTCAGGCGTTGTTATCCCACCCGCCATACCTGCCTGTATAATCGGTACAGTCGTCTTCAATATCCGAGTCACTTCATTCTCCTGCCACATCCTCATCTCCACCCTTCTCACTTACTGTCAGTGTAGCAAATATTGAAAAAAAGCACGAATATCATTCATGCTTTTAGCGTCTGTATTTTATCAATTTTTTAAAATTTAAAAGATAGTTATTCATAAATGAAACGAAAATGCCCTAGTAAATTAACAACATGAAAAGGATCAGATGGATTTACATAAATGGTCCCTTTATTTATTATCTTTTCTTTGGAGACACGGTCCGCACCAGTTTTATCTAACACATAAACTGTGATATTACCATCTCCATGTGGATGAAATGTAATCGTAGAATTTGAAATCAAATCATTATGCCTAATTTCATCCAAGAAAGGAGTTGTCAAATGAATCACTTTCTCAGGATAGTATGGCCCATCTTTCCATCCACCAAGTGGCTCGTTCGCAGGACTAGAAGATACTATAATTGAATTATCTTCCATCATGGCTAGAGAATCTAAACCAAGTGGACCGTCTAATATAGTCATGAGTATTCTCACATAGTCAATTTCGATTTGCTTATAAAATTTATTCAGCTCAGGTTCGTCAATTGCAAAGAGTGTATAGTCATTTGTTATTGAATAGAGTTTTTTGATGTTATTCTCGTAGATCAATTTAAATTTCTCTATTTTAATCTCTTCCTTGAAATCATTTTCCGGATCGCCGTGGTATAAATATTTTATGGTTAATACATCTTGATCAATTTTTTTACTTATTATTTCATTGATAAACTCTTCTTCCCAAAAATCATTATATCTATAAATAGAATCAGTAAGCTCATATCTCCCCCAAGATTCAGATTGATAGGGTACTCCAGAAAAAGTTGTATATATCCCCTTAAAGTCATCATATCCATACTTTTGATGGACATTATTATTTACTTCTTCCTGATTTAAATCAGATTTCATATTATCTTTTTCCACTAAGTTCATCTTGTTCTCTTCCTGATTTTGCTGAGTATCAACTATGCGATTTTGATGGTTAACTACAAAATAAACAGTTGCAATTGTGAGAATTAGAATTAAAAATATGAGGACCTTATGTTTTTTTCTTTTAGGTTTAGAGCGTAACTGCAAGCCATTCTCATCATAATATTTCTTTTTCGACAAAACCTATTCATCCTTTCATTCTTTCCGTTCACTCTCAATCTATTATAAGAAACAATATAGAAATAAGTAATGAGAAGAAACGCCTAACAGTATTTTATTCCTAAAAATACAAAAATGCCCATCAGGATTTATTCAATGAACTGAGTAATGGCCACTCCATTCTGACGGCATATAAAGATAAAATCTTTCTTGAAGTATAAGGTTTTAAACCCTACAAGATAATGTAATTGAATCAAACTCAATAATACCTGACATGAAGGCAAAAAGAACGACCTCAGGTAAGCAACATTCTGCAACCAAAAGCAATTAAAAAACCAGGCTGAACTTGAGAACTGATTGTCGAAATAAGATTGAATGTTCTACTAGCGAAATAGAGTGGCTAGGCACATTTTAGGATAAAATAAGTTTAATAGAAGTAAAAGAATATTCATTAAAAAAAGACATACACAACATAAGTGTTGACAGTCACGCTTCGGCCAAGTAAATAGATGGAACTCTGTTGCGTGCTTGTTTTTCTTTCCTT
>JASLCF010000001.1 GCA_030146155.1 Savagea sp. | reverse complement strand
TCAATCCATTTCATTTCACTTTCAGGCACCCCTTCTTCACGAAGACAGCGTTCATAAAATTCGTCATGCCAAGCAAGATAGCTTTCATCTCTTCTTAACCACACGTCATTGTATGGATGACCATAAATCGTCGCTTGTGGAAATAATTCTAACCATCCTGCATGATCGGGATGATGATGCGTTAAAATTATTTGTTCAATAGCTGACAGTTGATAGTTCAACCGTTCAAACTCTGCTATTAATTGTTCCTTCACCAATGTTGTACGTGGCCCTACGTCGATTAAAGTTAACGGGCCTCCCGATAAAATAAAACTATGTACCTCTCCTACTGCATAAGGAGTCGTGACGGTCAAACTCTCTATTTTCCAATTCATTAACAACACTTCTTTCTATATTGAATGACTATTCATTTTAGTATAGTCTTTCTCTTACGCGCTGTCGATGCAGAAGATTGAATAGCACAAAACGCACACGATACTATTTACAGCTCATCAAGGAACGAATAGACTTTTCTAACAACAGCAACAAAATGGATGTCTTGTCTATTCGGTGTCTGAGTAAAATGTTTATGGGTGAAAAAATAGTCAGTCTGTCCTCCCCTTTGAATCACGGTGCACCTTTTGATGCGCTCAACAGGAAAGGGCCGCCTGAAACGGAAATCAACGTTTTGTTGCATTCACTTAATGACAAGGACAAATAAAACTTCACAAGAATAAATTACCTCTTTTACAATCACACCCACAAAAACTTGATTCAATCCGCTTCGGGCCATGGTTGACTTCATCCGTGGTTTCTGTCATACTTTTTGTAATCGGATACACACTCAGAAATTAAAGACGAGTAAACTTATTTTGTAGACAGAAAATTTTGCCTAGGCTGAAAGCAAAAGCTACTTCAAATCAGTTGAACCTCCTTTAATCATTTCTATTTGTGAAAACAAATCGGGCACACCGTTATCGTACAATGAGGTATTGCATGCAATACAAAAGATGGTGGTACCACGAACGAAACGTTTCGTCCTTCAACAAGGGTGAGAAACGTTTTTTTATTTGAAGAGGAAAGGTTGGATGAATATGACAAACAAAGTATTATTTATTGGAGCAGGTGCAATGGCAGAAGCGATTCTTGCAGGAATGGTACAACAAAAAGTCGTGCCAAGCGCAGCGATTTTCGTATCGAATAAAAATGATGATACACGCTTACTGACACTCCAACAACAATATGGTATCTCTCTCGCCAAAGAAGAACCAGGGATTTATCAGGAGGCTACAACTGTTATTTATGCCACAAAGCCTGCCGATATTCAAAAGGCATTAGCTGAGACTGCACCAAACCTTTCAAAAGAAGCAGTCATTGTTTCTGTCATCGCTGGTGTTCCTATCGCTACCTTTGAGAGCTATTTAAGCGGACAAGCTGTAGCACGTGTCATGCCAAACACTTCTGCGACCATTGGACATTCAGCAAGTGGCATTGCTTGGAACGGACAACAATCCAAGGCACAATATGCTTTTGTCACTGAATTATTGGAGGCAATTGGTCTTGTCAAAGAAGTAACTGAAGAACAACTACACACAGTCACCGCCTTATCAGGGAGCGGACCTGCCTATGTTTACTACTTTGTAGAGGCATTAGAAAAAGCAGCAACAGCTCATGGCATTGAAGCTGCTACTGCTCGTGAACTCACAATTCAAACATTGAAAGGTGCTGCCTTGATGCTTGAACAAACGAAAGCTGAACCAGCCCAATTAAGAGAAAATGTCACTAGCCCAAACGGCACAACCTTTGCTGGACTAGAAGCCATGCGTTCCCTTGATTTTGAACGCCTCATTGAACAATGCATCGCAGCAGCAAAACATCGTTCTATCGAGCTAGGGCAATAAATCAAACTTCTAATTGCTCAATCGCTAACTCTCCTGTTTTAGACAACTTGAGTTGTGTGAAATCAGAAGCAATCGTCGTACGTGAAAATAACTCACGTGCGACTTTTTCATTTCTACGAACATCTTCTGGTAAAAAACGGGCAGAAATATGATTACAAATCAAATGCTTGACCTTAGCTTCGGACGCAACTGTTGCTGCATCAATAATTGTCGAATGCCCAAAATCTTTCGCTAAACTAGTCGTCTGATCATCAAAAGTGGCTTCGTGGATGAGTAACTCCGCCTGTTCAGCAAGTGCAACAGAGGCTTCACAATAAGCTGTATCGCCAAGAATCGTGACCGTTCGTCCCGGCACTGATTCGCCGAGTACTTCATGACTCTTTACTACTCTTCCGTCTGAAAGTGTCACGTCTTCCCCTCGTTTCAATTGCCCTAACTGCGGCCCATTGGGTACACCTAATGCTTTGGCTTTCGTCACATCTAGTGCTCCTGGAAAAGCGGCTTCTTCTATCCGAAACCCATAACTATCCACTACATGTGCTAATTTTTTAGCAATAACACGGTATTGATCGCTTTCGAAAATAACCCCTTCTTGTTCAATAGGATAAAAATGAATCGGATAAGGAATATGCGTATTTGAACAAGCAAATGTTGCAGTTAACCATGCTTCCACTTCTTTCGGAGCATAGATTTCAAGAGGCTCTTCTCCTCCAAGAAAAGAACGCGAGCTTAAAAATCCTGGTAAACCAAAAAGATGGTCGCCGTGCACATGTGTGATGAAAACCTTATTGATTTTACCAGGTTTAATTGCAGTATATTGCAATTGATGTTGTGTCGCTTCCCCGCAATCAAACATCCAATAGCCCTCACCTTGTGCCCGAAGACTCACAATAAGACTAGAAGTATTTCGATGTTTAGAAGGCATGCCTGCGCCCGTTCCTAAAAATGTAATTTCCATCTTACCCCTTCTTTCCAAAACGGATGATTTGTTCACCGTAATCTCGTTGTAATTGCTTCACTGTCTCTTTCATTTTCCCTTCCTTGGCATACTGCTCGTAAGTCTCAAAGGTTAATTGTTCGACTACCTCTGAGCGTAATTCTAAATCAGATAAAGTGACGCCGACTAAGCGAACAGGCCTGCCAGTCCAAAGCTTAGTAAAGAGTTCATCCGCTAGTTTTGTAAGAGCTTCTAAAGTCACAATCGGTTGTTGCATCGTTGCTCTTTTGGAGACTTGTTCCCAGTCGTGATACCTAATTTGTACAGTCAGTGTGTACCCTACACGCTCATGTTGCTCTAAACGTTCTGCCACTTTTTGCGCCAGTCGTCCGATCGTTTGAAAGAGTAATTGCCGATCGGTCGTATCTTCTACTAAAGTCGTTGATGAACCTATACTTTTACGATCTTCTGCAGCTTCTGGATCTACAGGACGATAATCAATTCCATTGGCGCGTTCGTACAAACGCATGCCTAGCTTCCCCATCTGTAAACGGAGGGTATAATCATTCGCTTGTGCCAAATCGCCAATCGTCTTCATTCCCAACTCTTCTAACTTTGTCGCAGTGCGTTCTCCAATTCCATGCATTTCAATTAAAGGTAAGGGCCAAAGTAATTCGGGCAGTTGACGTTTGCGTAAGACGGTAATGCCCATCGGTTTTTTCCAATCGCTTGCTGTTTTTGCCAGAAATTTATTGGGACCAATCCCTATTGAACAAGGCAAGTCGAATTGCTGTTTTAAACGATGTTGAATGGTTGAAGCAATCTCCACAGCATGAGTGAGTCCACCGACTGCTGTAATATCTAAATAAGCCTCATCAATCGAAACCGGTTCAACAAGAGGCGTAATCTCACGAAGCGTTTCAAATATGCGATCAGAATATGAACGGTAAACCGCATGACGAACAGGCACAATAATTAATGAAGGAGCTTTCTTTTTCGCTTCCCCCACGGTCATTGTCGTATACACACCTAAATCTCTAGCTTCGTATGAACAAGTAACAATAATACCCCGTCGCTCTCTTGGATTACCTGCGACAGCGACGGGTTGATTTTTCAAAGAAGGGTCTTCTGCCTGTTCAACAGAAGCATAGAAACTATTCATATCCACATGTAAAATCACACGAGTCGTCATTGGTTTCATTGGCCCTTCTCCTTTCCTATTCTGCTTCTTTTATGATTTCTACAATCAGTTGTGCTAATTGCTCTAAATCTTCAATTGGCATTCTTTCATTGGTCGTATGAATTTCTTCATAGCCTACAGATAAGTTAATGGTTGGGACACCATGACCATTAAATACGTTACCGTCACTTCCTCCACCACTACTCATTACTTTTGGTGTACGACCAATATTGTTCACTGCACGTTTCGCAACATCGACAACCACTGAATCTTCAGGGAAATCAAAACCGGGGTACATTAACTCCACTTCAACCTGTGCTTTCCCGCCTAATTGTTCAACGACAGATTCAAAAGTATCTTTCATATGCGCCACTTGAACATCTAATTCTTGTTGATCTAAAGAACGAGCTTCTGCAACAATGATCACTTCATCACAAACGATATTCGTCGCTTGTCCGCCATGGAATGAGCCAATATTCGCTGTTGTTTTTTCTGAAATTCGACCTAACTTCATTTGTGAAATTGCTTTTGCTGCAAGTGTGATGGCTGATAAACCTTTTTCAGGAGCTACACCAGCATGCGCTGTTTTTCCTTGAATCGTAATCTGGAATTTCGTTTGGAAAGGGGCACTTGTTACAATTCCGCCGACAGGTTCTGTACTATCAATCGCATAGCCATATTTTGCGTTTAACAGTTTTGGATCCATCGCTTTAGCACCTTGCAAACCATTTTCTTCTCCTGCTGTAATGACTAATTGTACTGGACCATGTGGAATATTTTCTTCTTGAATTACACGCACTGCCTCAAGTAAAGCCGCTAATCCTGCTTTATCATCTGCACCTAAAATCGTTGTGCCATCAGAATAAATATAACCATCCTCACGAATTTCTGGACGAATCCCTTTGCCTGGTGTTACTGTATCCATGTGACAAGTGAAAAAGATGGGAGAACGGTCTTCATTACCTGGTAAAGTTGCAATAATATTTCCTGCTCCATGTCCTGAACGTGAGGCCGAATCATCTTCAAAAGCTTCAATACCTTGTGCTTTCAAATCATTTAATAAATAGTCTGCCATGGCTCTTTCATTTTTTGTTTCTGAATCAATTTGTACCATTTCCATAAAATGTTGAATTAATCGTTCGTTTGTCATGTCTCTCTCTTCTTTCTCTTGTGAATTTTAAGTTTTCTGTTAAAATGAATATAAACTAACACGTTAAGGGGTCATTGAAATGAGCAATAAAAAATTCCAAAAGTTCATCGTTATGCTAATGATTTTTATTATGATAGGTTCAACTATCATCTTCGGGATTAGCGCAGTTTTATAAAGATTACAAAAAATGACAAGTGTTCCCTCTTTTCAAAGGGCGCACTTGTCATTTTTACTTAAATCTCTTCACAGAACTCTTCGAATTGTGCTTGTAAATTAACGACAACGCTCATTGGATCGTGCCCTTCAATTTCGTAACGACCTACTTCTGCAACTAGTTTTCCATCTTTCATTAATGCAAAAGATGGTGATGAAGGTAAATGATCCTCACCAAAAAGCATACGTGCATAAGCTGTAGCTTCTTTATCTTGTCCAGCAAATACAGTCGTTAAATGTGTAGGACGCTTATCATGATGGATAGCATGAACAGCAGCAGGTCTTGCAATTCCTCCCGCACACCCACAAACAGAGTTAATCATTACTAATGTAGTACCAGGACGTTTGAATGCTGCTTCTACTTCTTCTGGTGTTGTTAATTGCTCATAGCCCGCTTGTTCCATTTCAGCACGCGCGCCTGTCACAAGATCATTCATATACATATTAAAATCCATTGTCATTTATTAAATCCCCTTTCTTACTTTACTCTCTCATAGTAGCATATTTTATGCCCTGTTGCACTCATTGAAATCGCGATAAAATGCAAGTGTACAACCTATTCTTTTAAATGGCTCAACACAGATTTTTGACGCGGTAAAAATTGTTGACGGGAGCGTTGAATGGCTTTCATTCGATTTTCTGCTAATTGATTCGCAGCTAAATGAGGAGGAATATGATGCTTACGACTGATTTCAAATATTTCCTCTAATATTTCGAAAATATGATTCACTTTCTTCATCGCACGCTCTTTTTGATAACCAATCATTTCGTCTGCAACGTTAATTACCCCACCTGAATTAATCACATAGTCTGGTGCATATACGATGCCTTTTTCTTGCAGGGCATACCCATGGCGACTCTCAGCTAACTGATTATTGGCACTTCCAGCGATGACACGTACCTTGAGTTGTGGGATGGTCTCGTCATTTAAAATTCCACCTAATGCACAAGGTGAAAAGATGTCTGCTTCGACACTGTAAATATCATCTGGTGCTACACGTTCCGCTCCAAAGGTATCTACTGCACGTTGAACTGCTTCCTCATCAATATCTGTCACAGTTAAAAGAGCCCCTTCTTCATGTAATCTTTCACATAAAGCAAAAGCAACATGTCCTACGCCTTGCACCGCTACTCGTTTCCCCTTTAAAGAAGGTGTACCAAAGGCTTCTGCAGCCGCAGCTTTCATTCCTCGGTACACACCATATGCAGTCACTGGTGATGGATTACCTGAAGAACCTGATGCAGCAGATGTACCGGTCACAAAATCCGTTTCTAATGCAATAAAGTCCATGTCTTGTTCAGTTGTTCCCACATCTTCTGCTGTAATATAACGGCCATTTAAACTTTCAACAAATCGGCCAAATGCACGAAATAAGGCTTCTGATTTATCTGTTTTGGGATCTCCGATAATCACGGCTTTCCCGCCCCCTAAATGGAGACCAGCAGCTGCATTTTTGTAAGTCATCCCTTTTGCTAAACGAATCGCATCCATGATAGCTGCTTCTTCAGAAGGATAGGCCCACATACGTGTCCCACCTAAAGCAGGCCCAAGCACTGTATTATCAATGACGATTACCGCTTTTAGTCCTGATGCTTTATCTTGGCACAGGACAATTTGTTCTACATTTCGATCTTCCATCAGTTGAAATAAATCCATTTGAATTGTCTCCTTTTCGGTAGAATTGATACCAGTATGTCGTACTTTTCTTCAAAAGTCTATTTTTTTTCATCTATTTTCTAATCGGCTTCAGATGATGAAACATATCACCTCATCGTCATAAGTCGTTCACTTGTGCTTTGTAAGGACATCTTGTAAAATAGGTTTCAGTATAAGGAGTGGTTGAACTATGGGAAGATTGATTGCCGTGATTGTACTCGCAATCCCATTTATTACAGCAGGCTACGGAATTAAACTCATGCGTGACTCTATTTTCGCAATTCCTGCACCTTGGTTACCCAATATGACCTTGCAATTCATTGTTGGCTTTTTTCTAATGGTAGGCGGTGTAGGATTTTTTGGTGGATTCCTCTTAAGACGTGACCAGAGAAAAGGTCGTGTACAAGAACGCTTTCGTAAAGAAGCACTCGAACGACAAAAGGAAGAACAAGCTAGCCAACAACAAGCACCAGAAGAAAAAACACCATCCATTTAACATGTGTTCGAAGATTGCCTTCGACACATGTTTTTTTGTGTTTTAGAATAGATAACGTTGATGAAAAATTGTGATCTTTCACAAAAGGTAAAAACGTTAATCATGATGATGGCGACAAATGAGTGCTCTATTCAATTTACAAAAAAACATACTTTAAGTTAAAACCTACCTTATAGATAACAAAGAACACAAAAAAACAGTTGCCCTTATGAAAGGTCAACTGTTGATCCATGACTTGCTATAAATGCCTTGGTTTCTCGAATATAATCTGTCATCCATCCGATTAATAAAGGATGATCACTCACTAACAACTCTTCATCGCCTGCTAAATCATATACACGAACCGACTTCCCAATTTTCTCTAAATATGCTACATGAGCAGGTGTCCAAAACTTCTTATTCAAATGAAAACGATCAGCCGCTACGTAATGTTCAAGTTGCTTATTCTTAAAGTCTTTCTTTGTCAACAATTGAGCCGTTTCAATCGATGCATTTACTCGCTTCACTTCTTCAATGATTTCATAATGGAATGAAGAAATATGTAACTGAGGCAGGTGGGCCACAAGCTCAACAATCTGACGCACTTTCTCTGGTCGTTCCACAACCGTTTCTTTGATTTCTACATTTAAGCCTAAGCCATGTACTTCACAAAAGTGAGCTACTTCCTTTAATGGCGAAATACGCAATTGTTGAAAACGCCTTTGCCAAATATTACCTAGCTTCACACGCTGAATCGAACGCAAATTCATATGATCTACTACCCGATTGCGACTTGCTAAACGACTTAAGTTCCGGTCATGAATGACAATCGGAACCCCATCTTTAGATAACTGTACATCAATCTCTATGCCATCTGCTCCTTCTCGAACAGCCTGTTGAAAGGCTTGAATGGTATTCTCAAAAGCACGAGCAGAAGCTCCACGATGGCCGTAAATTTCTCGATTAAACATTTAATTCATCCCCTATGATTTCAAAAATACCTTTCGTTGGTGCATGCAAGACGGATTGTTTCTTTTCTATTTGAATCACAACACCAGGATGTGCTTCTCTTGTCACTTCAATTTGAGGTGTCACTTGAATTTTCATTTGCTGTAAATTTTTATAAATCGCTAATTCAATCCGCTTCATCAAGTCTTTTTTCTTCATCATTTCTTGCTCTAACGTTTCGTAGGATTCTTTTTGATGTCCAACGAGTCTATCCTTAAAAACTCTTACCTTTTCAACATTACTTTCCAATTGCTCCAGTGAATCTTGTTCAATTTTTAATTGCTCAGCGAGTATAGTCACATCAAACTTTAGATGTTTCTTTGGGATACCAATCACTTCAAGATGTGTTGGACGTTCATGCGTATTCCCAGCGTAGGCAGACTCAATACGATCCCTTGCTCGAATATGTCCACCAATAATTGTACCCTTATGACGGTCTACAAACACGCGCTCCGCATCTACTTCAGTCCCGAGTAAATAAGCTCCTATATGAACTTCTTTCGCTTTTAACAACCCATTATTACAATGCTTAATATATATCGCTTCTTTGGCTTCTACTTTTGTAGAATTGGCGCCAAACATGCCGCCTTTAATGAAAATTGAACCATTCACAGATCGTATTTCTTTAGCATTCGTTACACTATCTAGACTCTCAATCGAAATATCTCCAGAAGCGATTACAGAATAACTCGCCATCACCGTACCTTGAATGACGATGGAACCATCAAATGTTAATGATCCTGTTTCTGGACCTACATTGCCCGGAATGACAAGTTGTTGATCGACTGAAACAACGGCGTTTTTAAATTGTAACGCACCACCATATAAGGCACGTAGTACAATTTTATCTCCTTCGTCTACTTCTTCAATCGTTTTTTTATCATAATACATCTGTTGATTTTGTCCTGATTTGGCTTCAATCGGTTCTCCAAATATCGTAAATCCAGGAATACCAAGTTGTGCTTTTTTCTTTTCTCCCAACCATTCACCTTTCTCTACATGAACCACAAAGTTTAAATCATACAAATCTGCAGACCCATCGTCACGTAACACAGGTTTACGTTCAGGCATTTGAATATAAGATACCGTGGCATGTTCCCCTTGAATAGGGTCTTGCCCTTTTGCGATAACATGCGTTTCCCGCACATTGAATGACTCGCTTAACGCTAAGATGCCACTCGTTATATTCTTTTTCTTTAACTCTTCTTGAATCATGGATAAATACTGGCTTGGCTGTGCGTCAAATTCTTCTTGTGTCACATGTAACGTTAACTCTGCGGACATTTTATTATGTGCAATGGTTATTTCTATCAGTGGCATATAATCGCCCATCTCATGTACCTGTCCTTCTATGGTCAAAGCATCGCGTAAGGTCGCAAATGAACTAATTTTAATTCGTGGATAAGCTTTGAGTACGTCATCAAAGTCTCGTATAGAATAACCCTTTTTCTTTAGTCGTAAGAAGACGGTTTTCTCTTTCACATGAATCTCAAAAAAATCATTCGTATAGACCACTTCACCCCTCCTCCACTATCCTACGTGTTTATGTGATTCAAATACAGTGTTGAAGTCTATTTTTTACGAATTCTTTACAAGACTTAAAAGGTTGCTTTCTTTTCTTTTGCAAGTTGAATCAGCTCATTGGCAGCTTCCATCGATAAGGAAGTAATTTCAGTCCCAGAAAGCATTCTAGAAATTTCTTCTACCCTTTCTGTTTCCCCTAATGAAGTCACTCCTGTAGATGTACGATCATTTTTTACTTCCTTTGAAATAAAGTAATGTTCATCCGCCATCGCTGCCACTTGCGGTAAATGTGAAATACAAAGCACTTGAGAATGAGTGGCAATCGTAGCAATTTTCTCGGCAATCGCCTGTGCGACCCGACCACTTACACCTGTATCGACCTCATCAAAAATAATAGAAGTAACCCCTATTTTTCTTGAAAATACGGTTTTTAAAGCAAGCATCATCCTTGAAATTTCTCCACCAGAAGCTACTTTCACCAAAGGTTGTAAAGGTTCTCCGATATTTGTAGAAATGAAAAATTGAACATCATCTGCTCCTCTTTCATCATACATAGAAGAACGTTTCGGTGAAATCATCACTTCAAAAGAAGATTTCCCCATGTGTAAGCTTACTAATTGTTCTTCAATCGCTTTTTTTAAATCTATCGCTACTTGTCGGCGAACAAGCGTCAATTCCTCTGCTTCTAATTTCAGGTTTTCTTCTACATCTTTAAGCTGTTCTAATTGTTTTGCAGAATACTCATCTCGATGAATGAGTTCATCCAATTTCTCAGCAATCGATTCTCGGTACAGTAAAATTTCCTCAATCGACTGTCCATATTTTCTCTTTAAATTTTGAATTGTAGCAAGTCTAGACTGCACGACTTCTACACGTGCAGGATCAAATTCCAACTCATCAATCGTATGACTCAGCGTATGCACAACATCTTGTAAACTGTAAAAACTCGAAGCGACGATTTCAGCTGTCGGTTGTAAGTTGTCATCAATCGTAGCCGCTTCTTCTAAATCACTCATGGCAGTGCCTACATAATCTAAACCTTTAGATTCCGCACTTAATGCATCATAAGCCGTTTGGAGACGTTCAAACAAACGATGAAAATGACGCAATTTCAATTGTTCATTTTCTAACAGCTCTTCTTCATCTACTTTTAAATCTGCTTCATCAATTTCATTCAACTGAAAGGAGTATAAATCGATATGTTGAGCCACAGTTTGCTCATCGATACGAGATTGTTCAATCTGGCGTTTTAATTGTTGATACTCTTCAAAAATTGTCTGGTAATTCAATAACGTTTCTTGAAAACTTGCAGGTGCAAAATGATCCAATAATTGAATATGATATTTTTCTTGCATCAATTCTTGGTTTTCATGTTGCCCATGTATATCTACTAAAAAGCTCGCCACTTCTCGTAAGATGGCAATGGTGACAAGCTTTCCATTGATACGGCTCGTTGTTTTCCCATTTCTATTCAGCTCTCGCCTTAAGACAATTTCATCTTCTACTTCAATGCCCAATGCATCGAGTAGTTCAGAAAAAGCAGCTGTTTTTTCTTCAATATGAAAGAGTCCTTCCAGCTCAGCTTTGTCTGAACCATAGCGAATAAAATGTGTAGAAGATCGTCCGCCAGCTAATAATTGAACTGCATCAATAATGATTGATTTCCCAGCACCTGTCTCACCTGTTAACACTGTTAAGCCCTCATGGAATTGGACATCGAGCTGTTCAATGATTGCAAAGTTTTTAATCGATAATGCCGTTAACATGCAGTCACCTCTTTATTTATACTTACAATAAATTAACGATTTTTTCTCTCACGCCATCTGTTTGATCTTCATTGCGACAAATTAATAAACAAGTATCGTCTCCGCAAATTGTCCCCATAATTTGATCGTCCCAGTCTAAATGATCTAAAAGCGATCCGACAGCCTGTGCATTCCCTGGGAGTGTTTTCAAAATGATAAAATGACTCGCACTATCAATACTAATAAAAGCATCGCGTAACATGCGACTCAATTTCTCTTCACTATTGTATTTTTGAACGGTTGGTAAACTGTATTTATAACGACCATCTGGTAATGGAACTTTAATTAAATGAAGTTCTTTAATGTCTCTAGAGACCGTAGCTTGTGTAACGTCTACACCTGTTTCTTTCAAAGTTTGTACCAATTGATCTTGTGTTTCGATTTCATTATTCATAATAATTTCGCGAATTCGCAAATGTCTTTGTCCTTTATTCAATTGCAACTCTCCTAACAAACGATTTTGTTCTATCTATTATAACTGATTTTCATGAGACATAGTTAGTTTTCCACTAGAAAACAAGTGAATTCTGTGCTTTACACCTTCCCTACATCCCATTTTGAATATTTGTCGCACCCATTAAATCAAGCCAAAAGAAAAGCTGCCATTAGATTGATCTAACAGCAGCTTCTATACTTATTGATCAGAAGAGGTGATTTGTTGGATACGTTCATCAATTCCCTCTACTGTCAATCCAATTTCTTTTAATAATTCATCAACAGACCCGTGCTCGATATATGCATCGGGTATTCCCATGCTTTGGATTGCTGGAAGTTGGCTGCTTGTATAATTCGCATGTGCCCATTCCAAAACGCCACTGCCAAATCCACCGGCTAATACACCCTCTTCAATCGTCAAGATCGGCTGTTGTTTATCAACAATCATGTGCAACATCTCTTCATCCATCGGCTTAATAAAGCGAGCATTCACAACTGCAATGGACTGACCACGTGTTGCAGCTCGTTCTGCTGCTTCAAGAGCAAGTGGAATCATCGTTCCAAAGGTCAAGATCGTTGCATCCGTGCATTCTCGTAATACTTCCCACGAGCCGATTGGAATCTCTTTTAATTCTTCATCCATCGGAACACCACTC